>CAXTPP010000050.1:0-24677 GCA_964246185.1 uncultured Acetobacteraceae bacterium | reverse complement strand
CGTCAGCCCCACGGCCCGCCCGCCTGACGAGAACCCACCCGCCTGCGCCACCGCCACGAAGGCCCTGATCGCGCCTAGGTCTACCTTCTCCTCCAAGCACTACCTCCCCGCCGGCCCTGCTGTGGGGAAGCCTTTTCCCCGCGAACCAGCTTATAGCGGCAATTGGGGACTACAGAGCCAGGTTCCCCGGATGCGAAGCGACGGCCGATGCAGCCCTCCATGATGCATGGGGTCGGCCGGCACCGGCTTTCGCGAACAGACTGACGAGGAAGCGCCATGAGTGTAGCAGGCTACGAAACCGGTCCGATCGCATGTCAGGCGGCGTTCATCGCCGACTTCGACGTCGCCGCGGACATCCCTCTTCCTCGCCTTGTCTCCAAGGTCGATGCTGATCGCCGCCGCATGGATGTCCGTCACGGCATGCGCAGCAAGTACTTTCCCCTGCGCTTCGACCCTGCGACCGGCGCCCACCAGATCGGCGGCCGCTACCTGTTCGAGACGTGGGACGACGTTCAAGACTACATGAGGTTCACGTCCGAGGAACTGGAGTTTGAGCCCGGCACGAAGTTCTGGGACCGTCCTTTCTTCAGCAACATCGACAAGCGCGCCTGGCACGTCGTCGGCGCCCACGACTTCACGCCTTTGGCCACGCACTACGTGAGCCGCTGTGAACGTTTCGCCTATGCGGCGGAATCGGCCATGACGGTTCTGGAAGCGGCGTGGCCGGCCATCCGCGACGCAGCTCAACAAGCGGGTCTTGCCAGCATCTGGCTGCTTCACCGCCGGATGAACGGCAGGTCGGCCTTCTGACGGTGGCGACGCAATTGCCGGGCAGCAATGAAGCGGAACAAGCCTCCCGATCCTTGGCTGCCCTGGAACATGCGGAGTCGCTTGCAAGCCGCTTCCTTGGCCAGATCGCCATTCGCCCGCTGTTCGACAGGACAAGCCTGAACTTGTCGCTCTGGCTGCCCCGGTCGCGGCGCGCTGGCGGTGATCCCGTCATCTTCCCGACGTTCCCCGTTCATCCTCTCCCCCAATCGGAAAGCTGAGCGCCGCGTCGAGGCAAGGGGGCGCTGAAAACGCTCCCAGAAGCCTCCGGCTCGGTTGAGTGACCGGGACCAGCGACCCCCGATCCTGTCGGCCGACCTGGGCGATACCGGAGGCTCGAGCTCACCCGCTGCCGTCAAGCCAAGCCACCAGCCGCCGCTCCGCCCCGCGCCGCGCCAAATCCAGCGCCGCCGGCCGCTCCGCCAGCAGCCGCGCCCCGACCGCCGCCGCGCGCGAGGCCACCAGCGGCCAGGCCGGCGTCGTCGGGTCCAGCACCAGCAGGCGGCACCCGGCCCGCAACGCCTCCATGGCGCGCCCCGGCGCGTCGGCGCAGTCCAGCACGTCCGGATGGCCCGCCGGCCCCAGCGCCATCAGCGCCCGCCACCAGCCGCACCCGGCGTAGATCGCGGCCCCGGCGCCGGACAGCAGCGTCACCGGGCGGCCCGGCGCGGTGGCGGCCAGCAGGTGCGGCAGGCCGTGCACCACCACGGCCGGAGGGAGCGTCATGCTTGACCTTCAAGCGGTCCGGGGCTTCATGGTCAAACGCAAGGGTCTGGGAGCGTTGCAATGGCAGGCGAGGAAACGGACGCGGCGGACGGCCTGGCCCGGCTGGAAGCGGCCCTGGACCGCATCGCCAGGCAAGCCCCGGCCGCCAAGCCGCCGGTCGACACGGCCGCCCTGGCCAGCCGCCTGGACGGGCTGATCGACCAGGTGCGCGACGCCCTCGCGGCCGAGGGCTGAGCCGGTGGCGCAGCTGACCCTCAGGATCAACGGCTACGCCTACACGCTGGCCTGCGAGAACGGCCAGGAAACCCACCTCCAGGAGATGGCCCGCCAGGTCGAGGCGCGCATCGAGGCCAACCGGCCGATCGGCGGCGCGGCCGGGGAGGGCAGGGCGCTGGTGCTGGCCGCCCTGCTGATGGCCGACGAGCTGCACGACTTGGCGGCCGAGATGGCCGGCCTGCGCCGCCAGGTCAGCGCAGCGGGCGGGGCGGGCGTCGCACCCGGCGCCGAGGCCGAGGCGCTCGATGCGAAGTCCGTCAAGCGCATCGCCCGGCTGGCGCGCAAGGCGGAGGACATTGCGGCGGGGCTCGATCAGCCCTAGATGGAGCGTGCGGGGCTGCCCGGTTCGTCAGGTCGCTCATGCCTCGGGCCGATAAGCATTCTCCTCGGGGACTGGCGCTGCCGTGATCCTGGTCATGGTATCTGGTTCCCACCTGCACAAGCAGGCTCGGGAGCATGACATATTCCAACGGCCAGGGCGGCTCCGCACACCCTCTCAGGTTTGGACGGCCGCAAGCAGGCGGCGCGCGCTGCGGCGATGCTCGCGCGGCAGCAAGGCGGTTCCGCAGCCGGCCCTGCCTTGGCGACTCATATTTTGGCGGCCGGGATCATCCCGCCCGGATGCGTCGTCGCCGGCTTCTGGCCGTTGCCGGGCGAGATCGACCTGCGCCCGCTGCTGCTGGCGCTCCACCGCCGCGGCCAGCCCTTGGCGCTGCCCTGCACGCCGCCCCGTGGCCAGCCCTTGAGCTTCCATCGTTGGTCGCCCGGCGACCCGCTGCTGCCAGGCCGCTTCGGGACCGCCCATCCCGCCGGGCCGGCCGTGACGCCCGAGGTGGTGCTGACGCCGCTGCTCGCGTTCGACGCGGCCGGCAACCGGCTCGGCTACGGCGGCGGCTACTACGACCGCACCCTGGCCGCGATGCCCGGCGCGCTGGCCATCGGCTGCGCCTTCGCCGCCCAGCAGGCGGCTTGCGTTCCCGCCGGGCCGACCGACGTGCGGCTGGCCGTCATCGCCACCGAGCGCGGCGTCCTCCACACCAGCAAGGCCTGACATGCGCATCCTGTTCCTGGGCGACACCGTGGGCCGCAGCGGGCGGGAAGGCGCGGCGGCGGCCCTGCCCGGCCTGCGCCAGCGCCTGCGCATCGACCTGGCCGTGGTCAACGCGGAGAACGCCAGCCACGGCTTCGGCCTGGCGCCGGACATGGCGGCGGCGCTGTTCGCCGCCGGGGCGGACGTGATCACCCTCGGCAACCACGCCTGGGACCGCAAGGAGGTGATCCCCTACATCGCCCAGCAGCCCCGCCTGCTGCGCCCACTCAACTTCCCGCCGGGCACGCCGGGCGCTGGCTCGGTGGTGGTGGACGTGCCCGGGGGGCGGCGCGCGCTGGTGATGAACGCGATGGGCCGGCTGTTCATGGACGCGCTGGACTGCCCGTTCCGCGGCACGGCGGATATCCTGTCCCGCTACCGGCTGGGCGGCACGGTCAGCGCCGTCATGATCGACTTCCATGCCGAGGCCACCAGCGAGAAGCTGGCCTTCGCGCACCACTTCGACGGCCAGGTGTCCATGGTGGTCGGCACCCATACCCATGTACCGACCGCGGACCATCAGGTGCTGGCGGGCGGCACCGCCTTCCAGTCCGACGCCGGCATGTGCGGCGATTACGACAGCGTGATCGGCATGGCGAAAGAGGGGTCCGCGGCCCGCTTCGTGCGTAAGGTGCCTGGCGAGCGGCTGGCGCCTGCCGAAGGCCCGGCCACGGTGTGCGGCCTGTTCGTCGAGACGGACGACGCGACGGGCCTGGCGCTGCGGGCCGAACCGGTGCGAAGTGGCGGCCGCCTGTCGCAGGCGATGCCGGAAGGGGGGAGCGGGCGATGACGGTGACTCAGTCGGCGGTTCAGGTGGTGGTGTCCGGCGGGCTCAGCCTCGGCGTGCTGCTGCTGGTGGCGTTGCAAGAGTGGCGGGCGATCCGCCGCAACCGTGGCGGCGACGAGGACTGGCGCCGCCCTCCGGCAAACCCGTCGCCGGACCCGTCGCGTGGCGGCAACGGCGCACTGCCGACCTGCCTGATCCCAACCGACCAGTGGCGAGCGCCCGCGCGGACGCGCGAGCTGGCATGAACATGCGGACGCGCGAGCTGGCATGAACACGCGGACGCGCGAGCTGGCATGACCGCGCGGACGCGCGAGCTGGCATGACCGCGCGGACGCGCAAGTTGGCTTGAGCGGTTTGGCGCGGCCGGGCCGGCGCTGATACAAGGTCCGTCTCACGCAACCGCAGACGAGATAGCAGGCCATGGCGGGCCATTCCCATTCCAAAAACATCATGCACCGCAAAGGCGCGCAGGACGCTCGCAAGGCGCGCCAGTTTGCCAAGGTCATCCGCGAGATCACCGTCTCCGCCAAGCAGGGCCTGCCTGACCCGGCGGTCAATCCTCGCCTGCGCGCCGCCGTGGTCGCCGCCCGGGTGATGAACATGCCGAAGGACACGATCGACCGCGCCATTCGCAAAGCGTCGGAGGCCGGGACCGGCAACGACTACGTGGAGGTGCGCTACGAGGGCTACGGCCCGGCCGGCGTGGCGGTGATCGTGGAGGCACTGACGGACAACCGCAACCGCACGGCCTCCGACCTACGCAGCGCGTTCAACAAGAACGGCGGCGTGCTCGGCGAGAGCAATTCCGTGGCGTTCCAGTTCAGCCGGGTGGGCGTCATCCAGTACAGGCCGGCCGCCGCCAGCGCGGACGCCATGCTGGAAGGCGCCATCGAGGCGGGGGCGGACGACGTGGAGAGTGGCGAGGACAGCCACGAGGTCACCTGCGCCACCGAGGTGCTGTTTGCCGTGCGGGATGCGCTGGAGGCACGCTTCGGCACTCCCGACTCGGCCAAGTTCGACTGGCGGCCGAGCGTGAGCGTGACCCTGGACGATGCCGAGCGGGCGGCGGCCCTGATGCGGCTGCTGGACGCGCTGGAGGATAACGACGACGTGCAGGCAGTCTATTCCAACGCCGAAATCCCGGACGGCGTGATGGAGAAGCTCGCCGCGTGATCCGCCTCGTGGGCATCGACCCGGGGCTGCGCTTCACCGGCTGGGGCGTGATCGCGGTGGACGGCAACCGCCTGTGCCACCTGGCTGACGGCGTGATCGCGACCGACGGGGACGCCAAGGTGCCGGACCGGCTGAAGTGCATCCACGACGCACTGACGGCGCTGTTCCTGCTGCACCGTCCGCACGAGGCCGCGGTGGAGGAAACCTACGTCAACCGCAACGGCGCGGCGACGCTGAAGCTGGGCTATGCCCGCGGCGTGGCGTTGTTGGCGCCGGCGCTGGTGGGCATCCCCGTGCTTGAGTACGGCGCCATGGCCGTCAAGCAGGCGGTCGTCGGCACCGGGGGTGCGAGCAAGGACCAGGTCGCCATGATGGTGCGCCGCCTGCTGCCCGGCGCCACGCTGCGCCGGGCGGATGCCTCGGACGCGCTGGCGGTGGCGATCTGCCATGCCCACCACCGGTCAAGCCGCCTGCGCGTGGCGAGCGGGACGGTGATGGCGTGATCCCCTCCGCCGGATGATCGCCCAGCTTACCGGCCAGGTGTCAGGCCTGGAGGACGGGCGGTGCGTCATCGACGTGTCCGGCGTCGGCTACCTGATCCACGCCTCGTCCCGCACCCTCGCCGCCCTGCCGACGCCGCCGGCCATCGCCCGCGTGCTGGTGGAGACCCAAGTGCGGGAGGACGCCATCACCCTGTACGGCTTCGCGGAGGCGGCGGAGCGGGACTGGTTCCGCCTGCTGCTCACTGTGCAGGGCGTCGGCGCGAAGGTGGCGCTGAACCTGTTGTCGGCGCTCTCCCCGCGCGACCTGGTGGCTTCCGTCGCCGCCGGGGACCGTGCCAGCCTGACCCGGGCCTCCGGCGTCGGCGCGAAGCTCGCGGTGCGGCTGCTGTCCGAGCTGGCCACTAAGGTCGGCATGATGCCCACCGGCACGATGATGTCGGCCATGGCAGCCCCGGCCGGCGTGGAGGCCGACGCCCTGTCCGCGCTGGCCAACCTGGGTTATCGCCGCATGGAAGCGCATGCCATCGTCCTGCGCGTGCGCGATCGGCTGGGCGAGGACGCCGGGCTGGACGCCGTGATCCGCGACAGCCTCAAGGAACTGGCCCGCTCAGCCTAACCCCGCTCAGCCTAACCCCGCTCAGCCTAACCCCGCTCAGCCTAACACGGTGTCGATCGCTACCGGCGTGCCGCGCAGGAAGGCGTCCGCCGGCATGGAGGCGCGGCCGGCGCGCTGCACCCGGGCCAGCCGCAGCGCACCCGTCCCGCAGGCGACCACGAGGCCTTCCAGGACCGTGCCGGGCGTGCCCGTTCCCTCTGCCGGCTCCGCCTCCAGCACCTTCAGCGTCTCGCCTGCCAGCCGGCACCACGTTCCCGGCCACGGGTTGAGCGCCCGAATCTGCCGGTCCAGCTCGGCCGCCGGCCGCCGCCAGTCGAGCGCCCCGTCCGCACGGCTCAGCTTGGCCGCATAGGTGACGCCCTCGGCTGATTGCGGCTGCGCCGCCGGGTCCTCGGCGAGGGCGCGCAGCACCAGCGGGCCGGCCATCGCGGCCAGGGCGTCGTGCAGGCTGGCCGCCGTCTCGCGCGGGCCGATCGGCACGGTTCCGCGCAGCAGGGCGGCGCCGGTGTCCAGCCCGGCGTCCATCTGCATGATGGTGATGCCGCTCTCGGCGTCGCCGGCCAGGATCGCCGCCTGGATCGGTGCCGCGCCCCGCCACCGCGGCAGCAGGCTGGCGTGCACGTTGAGGCAGCCGCGGCGCGGGGCGTCCAGCATCGCTTGCGGCAGGATCAACCCGTAGGCCGCCACCACCGCCGCATCCAGCGCCAGGGCCGCGAACGCCGCGTGCTCCGCGGCATCGCGCCGCAGCGACGCCGGGTGGCGCACCGGCAGCCCGATCGCTTCGGCCGCCGCCTGCACCGGGCAGCGCATCAAGGCCTGGCCCCGGCCGGCAGGGCGGGGCGGCTGGGTGTAAACGGCCACGACCTCGTGCCCGGCAGCGTGCAGCGCGTGCAGGACCGGCACGGAGAAGGCCGGGCTGCCCATGAAGGCCAGGCGCATCAGGTGAAGACTGGCCGCATCAGCCGGCCGCCTTGAGCTTCATCTCCTTGGCCAGCTTGCGCAGCAGCATGTTGCGCTTCAACGCCGACAGATGGTCCACGAACAACACGCCGTCCAGGTGGTCCAGCTCGTGCTGCAGGCAGGCGGCCAGCAGCCCGTCAGCCTCGATTTGCTGCTGCGCGCCTTGCAAATCGTGATAGCGCACGGTGACCCGGGCCGGGCGGGACAATTCGGCGTACTGGTTCGGCACCGAGAGGCAGCCCTCCTCCCGGGTCGCCCACTCGTCGCTGACCGCCACGACCTTCGGGTTCACCAGGGTGACGGGGTTCGGCTCGTTGCCTGGCATCAGGTCGATCACCACCAGGCGTAGCCCCACGCCCACCTGCGGGGCGGCCAGGCCGATGCCCGGCGCGGCGTACATCGCCTTGAACATGCGCGGAGCCAGCGCCTTGACCGTGCCGGCATCGGCCTCCGCGACCGGCCGGGCCTTGGTCCGCAGCGAGGCGTTGGGGGCGATCAGGATGGGGAGGGTCACGGGGTCAGGCATCACCTGGCGCATGTAGCTTCACCATGGCGGCCTATCAACATGGCCTTGCATCGGAGGGGACGCGAGCCAAATTCAGTGGCGTTGGAACGCCCATCGGGGTTCCAACATCCGTCTCGCTCCCAGGAGGAGGCTGCATGTCGTCCCCACGTGTCTTCGCATCCCCGCTCTTCGTTGGCTTCGACCAGCTAGAGCAGATGATCGAGCGTGCCTCTAAATCATCGGCTGACGGCTATCCGCCATACAACATCGAGCAGATGAGCGGCACGACGCTGCGGATCACGCTCGCGGTAGCCGGGTTCAGCATGGATGACCTGCAGATCACGCAGGAGGATAACCAGTTGGTCATCCGCGGGCGCCAGAGTGACGACACGCAAGGCCGCGTCTTCCTCCATCGCGGTATCGCGGCACGCCAGTTCCAGCGTGCCTTCGTGATGGCGGAAGGGATCGAGGTGACTGGCGCCTTGCTCGACAACGGCCTGCTGCATATCGACCTTGCCCGCCCGCAGCCGGAAATACGGGTGAAGTCCATCCCGATCACCCGGTCGGGCGGCTCCCGTGTCGTCGATGCCGAGCAGCGTTTTGTGCAGTCCAAATCCGAGCGGGGCGCCGACAAGGGCTGACGAATTCGTCCCGAGTTTCCCCTGGGCCTTGCATCCGCACCCAGGCCCCAAACGTGAACCACCGTGGCCTGCCGCAAAAGGGGGCCGGTGTGAGGAGCACATCATGATCAACGCGACTGACACCACCGAGACCCACAAGATCGACGTCCGACACATCACTCCCGACCAGTTGCAGCAGCTAGGCGTGTCCCAGCTGGCATACGTGAAGCCGGTGATGCTGAACGGCGCCGCCATGTTCGCCATCCACGCAGCCGACGGCGCGCCCATGGCCGTCGCCGAGGACCGAAACATGGCGTTGGCCGCGATCGTCGAGCACGAGATGATCGCAACACTGGTGCACTGACGGCCGGGCTGTCCCGTCACCAAGACTGGGCTCCGCGCAGACCCGCCAAGGGCCGGAGGCCTTTGGAAACCGTTTCATCAGGTAAAACAATGCTAAGGGCTCTGCCTTTGGCGAAGTCTAAAGGCAGAGCCTCTGACCCTGTTCGGCGCCCACCCTCAAGGGCTAAGACCCGCGCGCGGCCGGGTCGATCCATCCGATGTGGCCGTCCGTGCGGCGGTATACCACGTTAAGCTCTCCCGTCGTGCGGTTATGGAACATCAAGACTTGCTGGTCGGCCAGGTCGAGCCGCATCACGGCCTCGCTGACGCTCAGCTGGTCAATGCTGGTCGCCGTCTCGGCGATCACGGTGGCAAACGCATGAGCCTGGTCGTCCGGAGCGGCTGGCGACGCCTCCTCTTCCTGACGCAGCACGTACTGCCGTGCCGGCTGCGGCCGCTCGCGATGCGCCAAGTCCCGCGCATGGTCGTTGACCCGGCGGCGATACCGGCGCAGCCGCTTGGCGATATGCTCGGCCGCATCGTCGAACGCGCCGTTGGCGTCCGCCGCCTCGCCCTCGCCCCGCAGCGTCAGGCCGTGGCCGGCATGGACGTTGATGTCGCAGGTGAAGAACGAGCGCGCCCGGCTGAACGTGACGTTGGCTTCGAGCGCGTGGTTGAAATACTTTCCCGCTATGGTGTCCAAGCCGTCGGACACCCGCGTGCGCAGCGAGTCCGATAGATCGACCTGCTTGCCGGAAACCGTGATCTGCATCAGCGCCGCTCCCAAGGTTGATGGGAGAGCGCCGCTCAAGCCGACAGCGCTTTCTCCCGCTTGCGCTGCACCGAGCTTGGTATCCGCAGCGCATCCCGGTATTTGGCCACCGTTCGGCGTGCGATGTCCACGCCCTCCCGGCGCAACGCCGCTACGATGGCGTCGTCGGACAGCACATCCTCCGCCGCCTCGGCCTCGACCATGCGGCGGATGCGCTGGCGCACGGCCTCGGCGCTGTGGTTTTCGCCATCCGTTCCGGCAATGGCGGTGGTGAAGAAGTATTTCAGCTCGAACGTGCCGCGCGGCGTCGCGATGTACTTGTTGGCGGTGACCCGGCTGACCGTGCTCTCGTGCATCTCCACCGCCTCCGCGATGTCGCGCAGGATCAGCGGGCGCAGATGGGCCACGCCGTGGTGGAAGAACGCATCCTGCCGCCGGACGATCTCCGCCGACACCTTCAGGATGGTCTGCGCCCGCTGCTGCAGCGATTTCACCAGCCAGTTGGCCGAGGACAGCTGCTCGCCGAGGAAGTTGCGGTCCTCCCGCTTGGCCCGGACCAGGATGCGGGCGTGGAAGCCCTGGTTGACCAGCACGCGCGGCATGGTCTCCGGGTTCAGCTCCAGCAGCCACTCCAGCCCATCCTCGGTCTGGATCGGCGCGCGGCGCATCAGCACGTCCGGCAGCACGGCGCTGGGCGGGGCGGTGTCGTACGAGGCGCCTGGCTTCGGATCCAGCGCGCGGATTTCCGCGATCATCTCCGCCAAGTCCTCGGCATCGACGTCGCACAGCTCGCGCAGGCGGCGCATGTCCCGCCGGGCGAGCAGGTCCAGGTTGTCGAGCAGCGCCTGCATCGCCGGGTCAAGCCGGTTGCGGTCGGCCAGCTGCGCCGCAAGGCACTCCCGCAAATCCTGCGCGAACAGGCCCGGCGGGTCGAACCGCTGCATCCGCTCCCGCACCCGCTCGACCCTGGCAGGCTCTATCCCCAGCGCATCGGCCAGCGCCGTGCTCGTGATCGGCACGCGGCCCGCCGGGTCCAGCAGGGAGATCAGGTGCGCGCCGATCAGCCGGTCCACCCGGTCGGCGAAGCTGAGCCGCAGCTGCTCGCCGAGAGTGTCCCGCAACGAGCGCGGCGCTTCGGCCAGGTCCGCCGGGCCACGGTCCGCGCTGTCGAAGCCGCCGCCGCCGCTGCCATCCCGGCTGAAGGCGGGCGCGCCGTCGCCCACGCTGCCCGCGTCGAAGCTGTTGGCATGGTCCGCCTCCAGCATCTCCGGCAGCTTCTCCCGCCGCAGCAGGTCGCATGCATCCAGCTTGTTGAATGTCTCGACGCCCTGATCGGGGGCGGCATGCCCCGGCTGCACCTCGGTCCGCTCGTCGCGCTCCAGCAGCGGGTTGCGCTCCAACTCCTCCTCGACGTAGGCGGCTACTTCCAGGTTGGTGAACTGCAGCAGCTTGATGGCCTGCCGCAGCTGCGGCGTCATCACGAGGGATTGGGATTGCCTGAATTCCAGCCGGGGACCGAATGCCATGGCTGCCAGCCTTACAGGCTGAACCTTTCCCCAAGGTACACGCGGCGCACGTCCTCGTGCTGCACCACCTCGTCGGGGCGGCCCTCCATCAGCACCCGGCCATCGTGCATGATGTAGGCGCGGTCGATGATTTCCAGGGTTTCGCGCACGTTGTGGTCGGTGATCAGCACGCCGATGCCGCGGTGCTTCAGGTGGCCGACCAGGTCACGGATTTCGCCCACCGCGATCGGGTCGATGCCGGCCAGCGGCTCGTCGAGCAGGATGTAGCCGGGCTGCGTCGCCAGCGCGCGGGCGATCTCCACCCGGCGGCGCTCCCCGCCGGACAGGGCCAGCGCCGGGGTGCGGCGCAGGTGCCCGATGCCGAACTCAGCCAGCAGTTCGTCCAGCATGGTGTCCCGCCGGTCGCTGTCGGGCTCCACCACCTCCAGCGCGGCCATGATGTTGCCCTCCACCGTAAGCCCGCGGAACACGCTGGCCTCCTGCGGCAGGTAGCCGATGCCGAGCCGGGCGCGGCGGTACATCGGCAGTCCGGTGATGTCGTGCCCATCCAGGCTGATAGACCCGGTGTCTGGCCGCACCAGCCCGGTGATCATGTAGAAGGTGGTGGTCTTGCCCGCCCCGTTCGGCCCGAGCAGGCCCACCGCCTCGCCCCGGCGCACGCTGATGGACACGTTCCGCACCACCGGGCGCTTCTTGTATGTCTTGCCGACCCCGTTCGCCATCAAGCCGCCGCCGCCGTCGATCACGCGCAATGAGCCGCTCACTTCGCCTTGTCCCCCGATGGCTTGCCGCCGCCTGGCATGTTTCCTGGCGCCGCCTGGTTCGGCACCACCAATCCTTCGACCCGGCTACCCGGGCTGCGGGAGATGGTGGATACGCCGGTGTGCAGGTTGACCACGCCCTCGTCGCCGTTCAGCTCGTTCTGGCCGCGCGTCAGGCGGACGTTGCCGGCCAGCCGGGCGATGCCGGAGTCCGGGACATAGACGCCCTTGTCCGCGCGGATGATCTCCGTCGCGGTGCGGACTTCGACGTGGCCGAAGGCATCGACGCGCTGCAGCTTGCCGCCCGCGCCCGCCGCCGGGTCCGCGCCAGGCTTAGCAGGGTCAGGCTTAGCAGGGTCAGGCTTAGCCGCGGCGACCTTCTGCACCGGGGCTGATGCTGGGGCAGGAGGCGCATTCGGGTCGGCCGTGTATCCCACCAGCACGTCGGCGGATACGCGGCGGCCGTCGCTGGTGTTGACCACCGCGTTGCCGCGGCCGACCGCCATGTGCTTCTGCGACCAGTACTCCATCGAGTCGCGCGCGGACATGGTCTGCTGCGGCGTGACGATGTGGAGGTCGTGCCCGGTCATCACCAGCACGGCTTGGTCGATGTCGTATACCGCGCGGTCGCCAAACGCCTGGTCGGTCGCGGTGTAGATGTGGACATTGCCCTGGGCCTCTAGCCGAAACACCTCGTTGCTGCCCGTGTCGGCATCAGGGCCGGCGGGGTTCGGGCCGGCTGCGGCAGGAGGAGCTGCGGCTGGCGCGGGGGTTCCTGGGGCAGCCGCCTTCTTGCGGTAGTGCGCGATCAGCGAGTCGGCCGTAACCGTCACGTCGCCGCGCACCGCCTTGGCGTTGCCTTTGGCGATGATCGTCTGCTCGTTCTGCCGCAGCTCCATGCCGTTGTCGGAGGTGACCTCGACCGCGCCGCCCTTCGTCATGTCGATGCCCTGGGCTTGTGCAGCCACAGGCGCCAGGAGAGCCAGAATAGGCAGCAGCCGGCTCATCGGCGCTGCTCGTTCAGCACCAGGCGGGAGCGACCGTAGAACTGGATCACCGCCCCCTTGTCCGTCAGCGCGAAGCCCTGCGAGTCCAGCGTGCCGAACGGCCCTTCGGTATGGGTCGGCGCATCCCCAGCCCCCGCTCCCGTCTTCAGGTCCATGGAGGCGACGGCGGTGTGCAGGGTGATGCCGCTGTCCCGGTAGAGCGTCACGTCGCCCGACAGGTCCATCTCGCCCGAGTGCTGCAGGTACACGCCGCGATCCGACTGGCCGAACGTCCAGGAGCCGCCCTCGCTCACCATGTCGCCTTTCGGGTGCACCAGGTTGATCCGCTCCGGGCCGACCTGCGAGGCCTCCTCGGCCGTCACGGTGTAGGGCCGGTTGCGGCCGTCTACGCCATGGTAGCGCACGTTGAGCAGCTTGCCCGCCTCCATGTCCGCCGACAGCCCGCCGCGGCGGACGTTGATGCGCGCGTTGGACAGCTCCTGGGATATCTGCGGCCAGAATGCCACGCAGGACAGCAGCAGCAGGGCGAACACCGGCAGCAGCCGCTTGGCCCAACGCACCCGGCGGCGGCTGGACAGGTTGCGCCGGGTCGGCGCCGGACGGGCGCGGGCGGTGGTGGACAGCCGGTCGGCGCGCGGCTGCGGCAGCGGGGCTATGCTCATGCCACGCCCGCCCGCAGCAGGTCATGGACGTGCAGGATGCCGATGGGCGACCCGGCGGCGTCGGTCACGAATAGGCTGGTGATGCGCCGCGCATCCATGTTCATCGCCCGCAGCGCGTCCGCCGCCAGCGCGTCCGGCCGGATGGTGCGCGGGTTGGCCGTCATCACCGCGCGCACCGGCTGATCCAGCAAATCCGGCCCCATGGCGCGGCGCAGGTCGCCGTCGGTCACGATGCCCGCCAGCCGGCCGCCCTCGACCACGCCGACGCAGCCGAAGCCTTTGCCCGTCATCAGCAGCAGCGCCTGCCGCATGGGCATGCCCGGGCCGGCCAGCGGCACCGCGTCGCCCTCATGCATCAGCTCCCGCACCCGACGCAGCTGCGCGCCGAGCCGTCCGCCGGGATGCAGCACGTGGAAGTCGGTCGAGGTGAAGCCGCGCCGGGTTAGCAGCACGACGGCCAGCGCGTCGCCCAGCGCCATCTGCATGGCGGTGCTGGTGGTGGGGGCGGAGGTGATGGCGCACGCCTCGGGCGCCGCCGGCAGCAGCAGCACGACGTCCGCGGCCAGCGCCAGGGTGGACCCGGCACGCGCCGTGACGGCGACCAGCGGCAGGCCGAACCGGCGGGCGTGCGCCACCAGGTCCGCCAGCTCGGTCGTCTCGCCGCCATTGGAGAACAGCACCAGCGCGTCGCCCGGCTGCACCATGCCGAGATCCCCATGCGACGCCTCCGCCGGATGGACGAAGATCGCCGGGCTGCCGGTGGAAGCCAAGGTGGCGGCGACCTTGCGCGCCACGTGGCCGGACTTGCCCATGCCGGACACCACGATCCGCCCGCCGCATCCGGCGAGCAGGGCAATGGCACGGTCGAACGAGGCATCCAGCGAGGCGGCCAGGGCGCGTAACCCCGCCGCCTCCGTGCCGAGCACGGAGCGGGCGACATCAAGGCCAGTGGCAGCCGATACGGCGACGCTCATAGGCCCATGGTATGGCCAGCAGCCCAGGCCGGGTCAATGAAACAGTGAGCGCGGCCCGCTGTGTTGTTCAAAAACCATGCCAAGAATTAATGTGAGAAGATGTCTTGCTCATCATATCCGAGTGCGTCGAGCAGCGTGCGGGCCGGCAAGAAGCTGAAACAGGCTTCGGCCAGGGCCAGCCGGCCTTCCCGCACGAGCAAAGCCTCCAGCTTGGCCCATAGCGCGTGCAGGTGCAGCACGTCGGACGCCGCATAGGCCAGCTGCTCGGAGGTAAGGTCAACGGCGCCCCAGTCGGAGGTCTGCTGCTGCTTGCTGATCTCCACGCCGAGCAGCTCGCGGCACAAATCCCGCAGGCCGTGACGGTCGGTGAAGGTGCGGACCAGCTTAGCCGCGATCTTGGTGCAGCGTATCGGGCCGACCGGGATGCCGAGCGCATGCTGCAGCAGGCCCACGTCGAAGCGGGCGAAGTGCATCAGCTTGACCACGGACGGGTCTGACAGAAGCCGCTTCAGGTTGGGGCAGTCGGACCCTATGCCGCCGAGCGAGCGGGGCACGACCTGCACGAGGTGGGCCGTGCCGTCGCCGCTGGACAGCTGCACCAGGCAGAGCCGGTCGCGATGCCAGTTCAGCCCCATCGCCTCCGTGTCCACGGCGACGGCGGGGCCGAGATCGAGCCCGTCCGGCAGGTCGTCCTTGTGCAGGTGGATGGTCGCGTTGGCCTGGAATTGCGTCGTCACGTCAGTGACGCCTCATGTGATGTCACGCTAGATGCGCCTTCGGTTGTCCGGACCGATTGGCGGGTGGTGCCCAGGAAAAGACTCGAACTTTCACGTCCTTTCGGACACAGGTACCTGAAACCTGCGCGTCTACCAATTCCGCCACCTGGGCATGCACTCGGCGTGCGGTGGAGCGGCGATGTAGCGGGCAGGCCCCCGCACGTCAATGCTTCGGCCCACCCGCGTTCAAGGCCGGGCGCTCAAGGTTGGGCGCTTGAGGTCGGGCCATCCGCCGCATATTGGGAAGGCAGCGAGACAAAGGGCTTGGTATGGCAGTGCGCAACGTGGCGACCGTGTTCGGCGGATCGGGCTTCCTGGGCCGCTACGTCGTCCAGCGGCTGGCCTCGGCCGGCTACATCACGCGGGTCGCCGTGCGGGACCCGGAGAGCGCCATGTTCCTGCGGCCGATGGGCCGGGTGGGGCAGATCGTGCCGATGTTCGCCTCCCTGGGCCAGGACGCGACGGTGGCGCAGGCGGTGGACGGCGCCGAGCTGGTGGTCAACCTGGTCGGCATCCTGGCCGAGCGCCGCCCCGGCGACTTCCACCGCATCCAGGCGGAAGGCGCGGGGCGCATCGCCGCCAAGGCCGCCGCCGCCGGCGTGGCCCGCATGGTGCAGGTGTCGGCCATCGGCGCCGACGCCAACAGCCCGAGCGTGTACGCGCAGACCAAGGCGGCGGGGGAGGCGGCGGTAAAGGCGGCGATGCCGGCCGCCACGATCCTGCGGCCCTCCCTGGTGTTCGGCGCAGAGGACAAGTTCTTCAACCGCTTCGCCGCCCTGGCGCAGTTCTCGCCCGTGATGCCGGTCATCGCCGGGGACACCAAGATGCAGCCCGTCTATGTGGGCGACGTGGCGGATGCGGTGATGGCCGGGCTGACCGGCTTGGACGCTGCCGGCAAAACCTACGAACTCGGCGGCCCCGCGGTCTGGGCGTTTCGCGAAATCCTGGCTTACATCCTCAAGGAGACCCGGCGCAGGCGGCTGCTGCTGGACATCCCGCTTGGGCTGGCCCGGCTGCAAGCGGGCCTGGCCGAGAAGCTGCCGACCAAGCCGTTCACCCGCGACCAGTTGCTGCTGCTATCGCGTGACAACGTCGTGTCGCCCGGCATGCCGGGCCTGGCGGAACTGGGCATCGCAGCCACGCCAGTCGAGCTTGTGGTGCCTGAGTACATAGACCGCTACCGGCCTGGCGGGGGAAAGTTGGAGCGAGTGCCCACCTAATAGAACCGATTCGGCCCTTCAGAAGCCGTCTGCGCAAGCCAAACCCTCAGCAAGCCGATTTGCCTGAAAATAAATGGCATATAAGCTGTCGTTTCTTGCAATTTTCCCTCGTCATCGCTGCAGGGCCGCCTTATATCGCTCCCGAATAGGTGATGCTGGGGGAGCAAAGCTTTGGCTGACCGCATGTTGCAATTCGTCCGGCTGCCGCAGCAAACCCCAGACAAGCGGGCCGCGCCGGAGCGCCGCGAGGATTTCGGCGAGATCTACCGCCGGTTCGACCCGGCCGCCGCCAGCGCCCAAGCCAGCCGGTGCAGCCAGTGCGGCATCCCGTTCTGCTCCATCCACTGCCCGCTCTCGAACAACATCCCGGACTGGCTGAAGCTGACCGCCGAAGGGCGCTTGCAGGAGGCGTACGAGGTCAGCTCCGCCACCAACAACTTCCCGGAGATTTGCGGCCGCATCTGCCCGCAGGACCGCCTGTGCGAGGGCAACTGCGTCATCGAGAAAGACTTCGAGAGCGTCACTATCGGCGCCGTCGAGCGTCACATCACCGACACCGCCTTCGCCGAAGGCTGGGTCAAGCCGCTGCGCCCCCGGCAGGAACGGCCGCAGTCGGTCGGCATCGTCGGCGCAGGCCCCGGCGGGCTAGCCGCGGCGGAGATGCTGCGCGCCAAGGGTTACCAGGTGCACGTGTACGACCGGCATGACCGAGTCGGCGGGCTGATGATCTACGGCATCCCCGGCTTCAAGCTGGAGAAGGAGATCGTGCTGCGCCGCTGGCGGCTGCTGGAAGAGGGCGGCATCCAATTCCACCTCGGCCAGGGCGTGGGAGAAGGCTTGGACTGGGCCGATTTGCGCGCCCGGCACGACAGCATCCTCATCGCCACCGGCGTGTACAAGGCGCGCGACATCGGCGGACCCGGCGCGGGCCTGGACGGCATCGTGCCGGCGCTCGATTTCCTCACCGCCTCTAATCGCCAGGGCCTCGGCGACAGCGTGCCCGCCTTCGACAGCGGCGCGCTGAACGCCGATGGCAAGCACGTCGTGGTGATCGGCGGCGGCGACACGGCGATGGACTGCGTGCGCACCGCGGTGCGGCAGGGCGCGGCCTCGGTGAAGTGCCTCTACCGGCGTGACCAGGCCAACATGCCCGGCTCCATGCGCGAGGTGAAGAACGCGCAGGAGGAAGGTGTCGAGTTCGCCTGGCTGTCCGCCCCCGAGGCGTTCCTGGGCGACGGTCATGTGACCGGCGTGCGGGTGCAGCGGATGCGGCTCGGCATGCCGGACGCCTCCGGCCGCCAGTCGGTGGAGAACTCGGGCGAGCGGTTCACCGTCGAAGCGGACCTGGTCATCAAAGCGCTCGGCTTCGACCCAGAGGCGCTGCCGCAGCTGTGGGGCGTGGAAGGGCTGGAGGTGAGCCGCTGGGGCACGCTGGCGGTGGACCACCGCACCCAGATGACGACGCTTCCAGGCGTGTTCGGCGCCGGCGACATCGTGCGCGGGGCGAGCCTGGTGGTGTGGGCGATCAAGGATGGCCGGGACGCGGCGGCGCGGATGCACGACCACATGCAGCGCTCAGCGATGGCCCTCGCCGCGGAATAATCCGTCGACTCCCTCGCCCACAGGCGGGAGAGGGAGTCAGAAACGAGTGGAGCTGTGACATGGACCACATCGCCGACTGGACCGCCAACGCTGCCCTGCTGCACGACACCTACCGTCCGCAGGACGAGCACGCCAACTGCGGCGTGGGCCTCGTCGCCTCGCTGGACGGCACGGCGAGGCGGGACGTGGTGCAGGCTGGCATCGACGCGCTCAAGGCTGTCTGGCACCGCGGCGCGGTGGACGCGGACGGCAAGACCGGGGACGGCGCAGGCATCCACATCGAGATCCCGCAGGACTTCTTCGCCGAGGTGATCCAGCGCGGCGGCGACGCGCGCCCCAGCGAGCGCATCGCCGTCGGCCAGGTGTTCCTGCCCAAGACCGACCTGGCCGCCCAGGAGTGCTGCCGCACCATCGTCGAGACCGAAATCCTGAGCTTCGGCCACGCCATCCACGGCTGGCGGCAGGTGCCGATCGACGTGGGCTGCATCGGCGAGAAGGCCAACGCCACCCGGCCCGAGATCGAGCAGATCATGGTGCACAACGGCACCGGCGCCGATGACGCGGCCTTCGAGCGCGACCTGTACGTGATCCGCCGCCGCATCGAGAAGCAGGCCATCGCCGCGCAGATCAACGAGCTGTACATCTGCTCGCTGTCGTGCCGCTCGATCATCTACAAGGGCATGTTCCTGGCAGAGAACCTGACCGACTTCTACCCGGATCTGCTGGATCGCCGCTTCGTCAGCCGCTTCGCCATCTACCACCAGCGCTACTCGACCAACACCTTCCCGACCTGGCGGCTGGCGCAGCCCTTCCGGATGCTCGCCCACAACGGCGAGATCAACACGATCAGCGGCAACGTCAACTGGATGAAGAGCCACGAGACCCGGCTCAGCGACCCGGCGCTCAACCCCTACATCGAGGACGTGAAACCCGTCATCCAGGCCGGCAGCAGCGACACCGCCGCACTCGACTCCGCGTTCGAGCTGCTGGTGCGCGCCGGGCGGGACGCGCCGATGGCCAAGGCCTTGCTGATCCCCGCCTCCATCAGCGTCGATGCGTCCATGAAGCAGGCGCACAAGGACATGTTCCTCTACTGCAACGCCGTCATGGAGCCATGGGACGGCCCGGCGGCCGTCGCCGCCACCGACGGACGCTGGATGCTGGCCGGGCTGGACCGCAACGGCCTGCGCCCGCTGCGCTACAGCCTGACCCACACCGGGCTGCTGGTGGTCGGCTCCGAGACTGGCATGGTGAAGTTCGACGAGCGCGACATCCGCGCCAAGGGCCGCGTGGGGCCGGGCCAGTCGATCGCCGTCGATCTCGACACCGGGCGCTTCTACAGCGACGAGGAAGTCAAGGACATGCTGGCCGGCCGGCACGACTACGCCGCTTGGACCCAGCGCATCATCTCCATCGACAGCATCGTCAAGACCGACGCCCCGGAGCAGAGCCTGGTGCAGGGCGAGGCGTTGCGCCGCCGCCAATTGGCCGTGGGCATGACGCTGGAGGAGCTGGAGATGATCCTGCATCCCATGGTGGAGGATGCCGCCGAGGCAGTCGGCTCCATGGGCGACGACACGCCCGTGGCCGTGCTATCCGAACGCTACCGCGGCCTGCACCATTATTTCCGCCAGGCGTTCAGCCAGGTCACCAACCCGCCGATCGACAGCCTGCGCGAGACCCGGGTGATGTCGCTCAAGACCCGTCTGGGCAACCTCGGCAACGTGCTGGACGAGAATGCCGAGCAATGCGACCTGCTGCAGCTGGAAAGCCCGGTGCTGTCCAACGCCGAGTTCGCCGCCATGCGCGGGTTCATGGGCAAGAACGTCTGCGTGATCGACTGCACCGTTCCGATCGAGGCCGGCCAGATCGACCTGCGCGCGGCGCTGGAGCGCATCCGGCGCGAGGCGGAGGAGGGCGTGCGCGCCGGCTGCACCCACGTGATCGCCACGGACGAGGGCAGCGGGCCGGAGCGTGCCGGCATCCCGATGATCCTGGCGACGGCCGCGATCCACACCCACCTGGTGCGGTCCTCGCTGCGCACCTTCACCAGCCTCAACGTGCGCTCGGCGGAGTGCGTGGACGTGCACTCCTTCGCCGTGCTGATCGGCGTCGGCGCCACCACCATCAACGCCTACCTGGCGCAGGAGAGCATCGCCGACCGCCAGCGCCGCGCGCTGTTCGGCGGCGTCACGCTCACCGAGGCGATGCGCCGCTACAAGAAGGCGGTGGACAAGGGCCTGCTCAAGGTGATGTCCAAGATGGGCATTTCCGTCGTGTCCTCCTATCGCGGCGGCTACAACTTCGAGGCGATCGGCCTCTCGCGTGCGCTGGTGGCGGAGTTCTTCCCCGGCATGCAGTCCCGCATCAGCGGCATCGGCATGCCCGGCATCGCCCGCAACGTGCTGGCGCTGCACAAAGCCGCCTGGGACGAGGACGCGGTGACGCTGCCGGTCGGCGGGCTGTACAAGCTGCGCCGCAAGGGCGAGGCGCACGCCTTCGACGGCAGCCTGATCCATACGCTGCAGACCGCCGTGGCGAATGACAGTTTCCAGACCTGGATGCGCTACAGCGAGGCGGTGCGCCGCCAGCCGCCGATCGCGCTGCGCGACCTGCTGGACTTCACCGAGGGCCACACGCCCATCCCGGCCGACGAGGTCGAGAGCATCACCGAGATACGCAAGCACCTGCTGGCGCCCGGCATCTCGCTCGGCGCGCTCAGCCCCGAGGCGCACGAGACGCTGGCCATTGCGATGAACCGCATCGGCGCACGCTCCGACAGCGGCGAGGGCGGTGAGGACAGCGAGCGGTTCAAGCCGCGGGCGAACGGCGACAACGCCAACTCCGCCATCAAGCAGGTGTCGTCCGGCCGCTTCGGCGTCACTGCCGAGTACCTGAACGCGTGCAGCGAGATCGAGATCAAGATCGCCCAGGGCGCCAAGCCCGGCGAGGGCGGCCAGCTGCCCGGCTTCAAGGTCACCTCGCTGATCGCCAAGCTGCGGCACTCGACGCCGGGGGTCACGCTGATCAGCCCGCCGCCGCACCATGACATCTACTCGATCGAGGACCTGGCGCAGCTCATCTACGACCTCAAGCAGATCAACCCGGACGCCTTCGTCTGCGTGAAGCTGGTGGCGCGCTCCGGCATCGGCACCATCGCCGCCGGGGTGGCGAAGGCGAAGGCGGACGCGATCCTGATCAGCGGCCATTCCGGCGGCACCGGCGCGTCGCCGCAGACCAGCGTGAAGTACGCCGGCATCCCCTGGGAGATGGGGCTGACCGAGGCGCACCAGGTGCTGATGCTGAACCGCCTGCGCCACCGGGTCAGGCTGCGCACGGACGGCGGCATCAAGACCGGGCGGGACGTGGTGATCGCGGCGATGCTGGGCGCCGAGGAGTTCGGCATCGGCACCGCCAGCCTGGTGGCGATGGGCTGCATCATGGTGCGGCAGTGCCACAGCAACACCTGCCCGGTGGGCGTGTGCAGCCAGGACGAGACCTTGCGCGCCAAGTTCGGCGGCACGCCGGAGAAGGTCATCAACCTGTTCTCCTTCGTGGCCGAGGAGGTCCGCAACATCTTGGCCAGCCTGGGCGTCAAGCGGCTGCGCGACGTGATCGGGCGCACCGACTACCTGCGCCAGGTCAGCCGCGGCGGCGAGTGGCTGGACGATTTGGACCTCAACCCGCTGCTGGTGCAGGCGGACCCCGGCGGGCATGCGCGCTACTGCACCGAGGGCCGCAACGAGGTGCCGGAAACGCTGGACGCGGAGATGATCGCCGACGCCGGGCCGCTGTTCGAGCGTGGCGAGAAGATGCAGCTCCAATACAACATCCGCAACACGCACCGGGCGATCGGCACCAAGCTGTCCTCCCGCATCACGCGCCAGTACGGCATGACGGGCTTGCAGCCGGGCCATGTCACCGTGCGGCTGCGCGGGTCCGCCGGGCAGTCGCTGGGCGCATTCGCGGTGCAGGGGCTGAAGCTCGAGGTGCTGGGGGACGCCAACGACTACGTGGGCAAGGGCCTGTCCGGCGCGACCATCGCCGTGCGGCTGGCGCCCTCGTCCGCCTTGGTCAGCCAGCACAACACCATCATCGGCAACACCTGCCTGTATGGCGCGACCGCTGGGAAGCTGTATGCCGCGGGGCAGGCGGGCGAGCGGTTCGCGGTGCGCAACTCCGGCGCGGTCGCGGTGGTGGAGGGCTGCGGCTCCAACGCGTGCGAGTACATGACGGGCGGCACGGTGGCGATCCTCGGCGCAGTGGGCGACAATTTCGGCGCCGGGTTTACCGGCGGCATGGCCTTCGTGCTGGACACGGACGGCATGTTCGAACGTCGCGCCAACCCGGAGAGCATCGCGTGGCAGCGCGTGGCGCACCCGCACTGGGAAAGCGTGCTGCGCGGCCTGGTCGAAACCCATGCGCGCGAGACCAACAGCCGCTACGCCGAAGGGCTGATGCATGATTGGCCGGGCACCCTGTCCCGCATCTGGCAGGTCGTGCCGAAGGGGTTCGCGCAATATCTGCCGGCGCCGCTGAGCGAGGCTGTCGAGGAGCGCCGGGCTTAGCTTCCGCCAGCCCGGCGCTGCTTGCGGGTCGGATTGGCGCGACTTGGGTCGGGTGGCATAACGCCGGCCCATGCGCTTGCTCTACCACCTGCCGCTCTCGCCATACTCCCGCAAAGTCCGCTTGGCGCTTGCGGAGAAGCGCATGGCCTTCGAATTGCGGGTCGAGAAGCCATGGGATCGACGGCGGGAATACCTCGAGATCAACCCATCCGGCACCGTGCCCACGCTGGTGGACGAGAACGGGCTGGCGGTCCCCGACTCCGGCGTGATCTGCGAGTACCTGGAGGAAGCTTACCCGGACACGCCGTTGCTGGGCCACACGCTGGCGGAGCGGGTGGAGGTGCGCCGCCTGGTGGCTTGGCTGGACGGCAAGTTCGCGCAGGAGGTGACCCGGCATCTCTACGGCGAGAAGATCATCAAGCGCATGTCAGGCGCCGGACAGCCGGATGCCTCCGCCCTGCGATTGGGGTTCCTCAACCTGAAGACCCATCTGGGCTACATCGGCTGGTTGGCGGAGACACGGAAATGGCTTGGCGGCAACGCGATCTCGCTGGTTGACATGGCCGCTGCCGCCCACCTCTCGACCCTGGATTTCTGCGGCGACGTCGATTGGTCGGTGAACCAGCCGGCCAAGGACTGGTATGCGCGCATGAAGTCCCGCCCCTCGTTCCGCGCGATCCTGGCCGATCGCATCTCCGGCGTCATCCCGCCCGAGCACTACGCAGACCTGGACTTTTGACGATAGCCAAGGCTGGACTCTGTCCAGACCCGCCAAGGGCCTGAGGCCTTTGAAAACCGTTTTACTGAAGAACAAGGATTACAAAGGCTCTGCCTTTGGCGGAGTCCAGAGGCAGAGCCTCTGGCCTTGCCCGCTTATGGTCACCCTCAAGAGCCGTTGGTATGATGCAAAACCCTCATCGGAGATGTCGATGAACACGACGAGCAAACTGGCGCTGACGGCCCTGGTCCTGACGGCGGCGTGGTTCGGCGGCGGCCTGATCGGGTCGGGATCAGTGCGGACCATCGCTTCGGCTGACCTGGCAGGATTGCAGTTCGCCCACACCGACGCAGCGGCGCTGGCCTACGCGGCAGGGACGAGCGCCATGAATCGTCTCCCCTGGTGGCTGGACCTGGCCGCCCTGGCGGCGGTCGCCGTCATCTGGATCGGCCTGGCGGCCCGCCGGAAGCCGGGTCCGGCGGCGGCGATCCTGGTCCTGATCGCGGCAACTGCGACGACGCCCGCCCGAGCCTACTTCAGCACGGCGGACAAGACGGAAGCCGTCAGCATCATGCCCAACGAGAGCGCGTTCTGGATACCGGAAACGGGCGGCAACAAGGACAGCCAGGTCAGCATGGACTCGGAGTCCTATTACCAGGCCAACAAGATCGCGTTGACGCGGTTCGTCATCCCGCACGCCAAGCTGACCAACACCGGCGGCTGGATCGGGTTCGACTCCTACGTGCCCACGGGCCGCATGATCATCGTCGACCGCGCGCCGTATTACCGGGAGTGGACGATGAGCGACAAGCGCGGCACTTCGGCCAAGGACGAGAGCGCGCCGTGCCAGACCAAGGAAGGGATCAACATCACCACGGAGATCGGCATATCGACGTCGGTGGCCGAGGCGAACTCTGCCAAGTTCCTGCACTTCTTCGGGGTCAACAACCCGGTCGGCGACCGGTCGGACCCGCAGGTGATCTTCGCCAGCGTCTACTACGGGCGCAGCCTCGCCCAGGTGATGGACACCATAGGGCGCGGCTTGATCCATACGGCGGTCTGCCGGGAGATCGGCTCGCGCGGTTTCGACGAGGCCAACGCCGCCGCCAACGAGATCATGGACAAGGTGAGCAAGGAAACCGGCAAGTTCCTGGCCGACCGGGGGATAACGCTGGAGTACATGGGCTGGGCGGGCACCTGGACCTTCGACCAGGACATCCAGCGGGCGGTCAACGACGCCTACACGGGCGTCAAGATAGCCCCGGTGCTGCCACAGCTACAGGCCAAGGCGATGGTGGACGCCCTTGAGGCGTGGGACCATCACCTGCCGAATTCGGTGTCGCTCTGGTCACCCGCCGTCGCAGATGTGCTGGGCAGCCTGACGAAAGAGCCGGCACTCAAGTAATATTAACGATTTTGAGAGTGACCTTTAGATGTTTGATCCCAGGTTTTGATGGTGCAGTTTTCTCCCCGGCATGGAAGGAAGCGCTATGGGCCAAGTTCTCCACGGATGCGCCGCAACAACACTGAAGTTGCCCCGGTTTGGTGGAGCCCCTCAAGCTTTTGCCGGAGGTCTCCCAATGCGCCGCACTCGTCCGCTTTACTCGCCCGAATTTCGTCGTCAGATGGTTGATTTGGTCCAGGCCGGTCGCGATTCCTCGGATT
>CAXTPP010000049.1:0-25157 GCA_964246185.1 uncultured Acetobacteraceae bacterium | reverse complement strand
GCCATGAATGCCCCCGCCCACAGCCAGAGTTTGGTTGCCGCCATGACCCAGCCCCGCCCTTGCCGCGTCCGCCCCGGCGCTCGGTGCTTACGGCCGCCGCCATGTTGGCTTATACCAACGGCCCTTGAGAGTGACCGTCAAGTGAGCAAGGCCAGAGGCTCTGCCTCTGGACTCCGCCAAAGGCCTCGGGCCTTCGGCGGGCCTGGGCGGAGCCCAGACTTGCTTTCCGGCCGGTCAAAACATGAGGCCGTTAGCATTATAGCAGCGGCCTCGGACACTGACATGCTGGAAAGCAAGCTGGCCTAGGCAGGGAGGCGGCGTGATCACAGACGCGGACATCCGCCGGACCGTTCCGCAGGCTGCCTTCGACACCGGCCTTCGGATGCACGTGGATGGCCGGGTCGAGGAACTCGAGGTCAGTGCCGACGGGCGCGTGATCGAGGCCTTCGTGCAAGGCAGCCAGCGGATGCCCTACCGGCAGGTCATCCAGCTCACGCCGGGGCGCGGCGGCAGGCTGTCGATCAGCGGCGTCTGCACCTGCCCGGTCCGTTTGAGCTGCAAGCACATCGCGGCGGCGCTGTTCGCCTGCCAGGAAGAGTTCGGCCCCGCCGTGAACCCCCTCATGGGCCGCGTGATGGGCCGCGCTGACCCACGCGCATCCCGGCCGCCTGCCACTGCGCCGCTGCCCTATGACGTCGATGCCTGGTTGCGCGGTCTGGAAACGGCGCAGCAAGCCGAGACGGAGGACTACCCGCCGTCGGTCCGCAAGCGCCTGCTCTATGTGCTCGAGCGCAGCGCGCGCCCCGGCGGCCTGGTGGCCGTTCCGCGATCGGTCGAGCTCAAGCGGAACGGAGAGCTTGGCGGCCCCGCCAGGCAGCACACGCCCGACCAGCTGCTGCGCGCCGGCCAGCAGCCCAAGTTCCTGCGCCCGTCCGACCGCGCCATCCTGCGCCGGCTGTCCCGCTTCGGCGCCGGCGCCGAGATGGATGGGCAAGCCGGCACGCTGCGGCTGACCCGGCGCAACGCGGGCGACCTGGCGTTGCTGGAAGCGGCCAGCGCCCACGCAGGCCTCGCCTGGACCGGCGGCGAGGCGGTGCGGACCCTGGGACGGCAGCTGCGGGAGCATGGCGGCATCCCGCCCTGCCCGGTGCCCGCCTCGTTCCGGGCGACGTTGCGGCCCTACCAGGAGCAGGGCCTGGCCTGGCTGCAGTTCCTCGGCGCGGCCGGGCTGGGCGGCGTGCTGGCCGACGACATGGGGCTGGGCAAGACGGTGCAGGCGCTGGCCCACCTCGTGGCCGAGCAGGAGGCCGGACGCCTGGGCATCCCCGCCCTGGTGGTCTGCCCGACCAGCCTGGCGCCGAACTGGCAGGCCAAGCTGGAACGGCTGCTGGAGCTGCTGCCGCCCATGCTGGAGGAGGGCCGCCGGGTGCTGCTGTTCAGCCAGTTCACCTCCATGCTGGCGCTGGTCGAGGCCGAGCTGGCCCGGCTGGCCGTGCCCTACGTGCTGCTGACCGGCGACACGAAGGACCGCCGGGCCCCGGTGCGCCGCTTCCAGGCGGGCGAGGTGCCGCTGTTCCTGATCAGCCTCAAGGCGGGCGGGGTCGGGCTGAACCTGACGGCGGCGGACACCGTCATCCACTACGACCCTTGGTGGAACCCGGCGGTCGAGGACCAGGCGACGGACCGCGCCCACCACATCGGCCAGGACAAGCCGGTGTTCGTGCACAGGCTAATCACCGCCGGCACCATCGAGGAGAAGATGGAGGCGCTCAAGCAACGCAAGCAGGCGCTGGCCGCCGGCATCCTCGGCGCCAGCACAGGGGCCGCGCTGACGCTGACGGAAGGCGACCTGGACGTGCTGTTCTCGCCGCCGGCTTGAGGTTGGGCACGGCCCATCCGGGACGACGGCTGGCGGTGGATGCCGATGAGGCGCTGACCCGGACCGGGGCGCAACTTCGGCGTGGGTGGCAGCGGCATGCGGGGCTAAGCTGCATTCACCATGGCCACGGCAGCCTCGATGTCTTTCATGGAAGCGGCTGGTTTGAAGGCGGCCGTCAAGACCTCGAAGTCGTGCGGCGTTTCGCGCTGCATGAGGGACAAGCCTCGCTTCGGACCCCAGTACCATTGCCCGCGCAGCACGAAATAATCCTCCAGCAGGGTCATCAGCAGCCAGTGCCGCCGGTGGTCCCCCTCGGGGTCGCCTTTCTGCGCGCGCGACAGCATCTTTTCATGCCACAGCCGCCGTGTCCGGGCCTCGGTCAGGGTGAGGGCGTCAGGACCGGCCGCAACCATAGCATCAACCGCTGCCAGCGCCCTGTCCGCCTCGTCGCCATGTTGGAAGAGCACCCGGCCGCCGTGGATTCTCAGCCAGACAGAGTCAGGCTCCGTCCCGGCCGGGTAGAGGAACAGGTCGAGGTGGAGGCCTTGCCACGAATGGGCGATGTGCTCCGCCTCGCCGCCATCGCGGAACGCGGCCACGTCGATGTCGCTTGCCGCGTCCCAGTCGCCTCGCGCACGCGATCCGTACAGGATGGCGGCGCGGCAGCCGAACTCCGCGGTGAGATGGGTCCGCAGCTCCGACAGCAGCGCCCGCTGTTCGCCGCCTCGCTCCGGTGTCGCCATCTTCACCTGCAATGCCACGCCTGAAGCATGCCATTCCCCGGCATTGCCGGCTACGCTGGTGGTTCGGGCCGACCGAACCTGGACGCGAACTCGCGGGCGAGCACTCCCATCATGATGTCGTCGTGCCACTGCCCTGCCACGAACGCGGTCTCCCGCTCGCGGCCCTCCTCGACGAAGCCGCACGCCAGGTAGCAGCGGATCGCGCGGACATTGTAGGCGATCACGCGCAAGGCGACGCGATGCAGCTTCAGGCGCCCGAACGCGTGCCCGAGCGCCAGCAGGATCGCCTCGCGGCCGAGGCCGATGCCCAGCTTGGCAGGGTCGTAGAGGCCGATAGCCAGGCTGGCGCGCCGGTCCTGCTCGTTCAGGGCGTCCAGGCCGATGTCGCCAAGCATGCGGCCCTCATGCTCGATGGCCCAGGCGTGCGGGTTGCCGGCAAGCTGGCTGAACCACCGCTGGGCGGCGGCTTCGGTCATTGGGCGGACCATCGCCGGGTCACCGCCGAACATCCGCACGATCTCGGGTGTCCGTCCCAGCCTGAGCCGGTCTGCGGCGTCCCTCGCCTCGGGGCGGCGGAGCGTCACCCTCGCGCCGACGAGCACCGCCGCGGAGCCTGTCACACGCGGATGCCCTCGGCCTCCAGGATGCGCGGGATCGCGGCCTTGACCTGGAAGTAGCCGCGGGCGCCGCGGGGCCAGGCTGCGCTGTCCCAGCCGCGGCGGATGCAGGTGCAGGGGGGCAGCACCTCGGCGGTCGGGCCGACCGGCGCCCAGGCCGCCACGACGGGCAGGCTGCCGGCCCAGCCTTCCGAGACGGGTTCGGCCGGGCAGCCGAAATGCGCCGCGGCGCGGGCCAGCGCGTCCGCCATCGCGTCGGAATCGGCCTGCCGCACCCGCTCCGCCGCGTCCGGCGCGTGCGCCAGCAGGCCGCCGACCCGCGCCACGCGGGCGTTGCCGAGCGGCAGGCTTTCCGGGTGCAGGTCGTCCAGGTGCAGCAGCAGCGCCACCTCGCCCGGCGGCGCTGCCTCGGCGCGCAGCAGGGGGGTGGGCGCGGGGCCGTCCGCCTCCTCCAGCGCCGCCGGGCCCTCGTCCAGGCCGGTGGGGTGGTAGCGGCCGTCGGTGTAGCGCTGGATGTTCTCGGCGCGGGCGGCGTAGGGCTTGCCGCGGGTGTGCAGCCCGGCGACCCAGCGCCAGGACAGGGTGTTGCTCGCCGGGTCGCCGTCGATCAGGTGGCGCAGGAAGAAGTCCGCGCCGAGCGCCCAGGGCAGGCGCAGGGTGAAGATCCAGATGGAGGCGAACCACATGCGGACGTGGTTGTGCAGCCAGTTGGTTTGCACCAGCTCCTGCGCCCAGTCGTCGAAGCACTCGATGCCGGTGCGGCCGGCCGTCGCGTCCTCGAACGCCCGGCGCAGGCCGGAGGCGGTGGCCAGTTGGTTTCGCCCCTGCCCGACCAGGGCGCGGTAGTCCGTCCAGATGCCGGGCCGGGTTTCCAGGTGGCCCTTGAAGTAGCTGCGCCAGAACACTTCCTGGACGAACTTTTCCGCAGGCCCGGGTCCGTGGGCGGACAGGGCGGCCTCGACCAGCTCGCGCTCCAGCAGCATCCGGCGGCGCAGGTAGGGCGACAGGGCGGAGGTGGCGGTCGGCCCGTCCGGCCCGTGGTCGGCGTTGCGCCCGGCGGCGTAGGCGCGGCCCATGCGGGGGGTGAAGGCGGCGAGGTGGTCGAGCCCGGCGGCGCGTGTCATGGGGAAGGTGCGGTCCATGACGCGCGATGTAGTGTGGGCTGCGCTTACGGCATCGGAAGTCAGAGTGCCTTAAAGAAGAACCGTGTCGCTAAAGGCTGTCCCTGGCCATCAAGAGCATAGCCCGGGATGGTGCCGGCAAAGCTCCACCCAAGACTGCGATACAAGAACTCGCCCGCACCATCCGCCACAGTGTCCAACACGAGCAACCTTAGCCCAGCACTCATGGCTTGGTTCTCAACCTCCTGAAGCATGGCACGCCCAACGCCGTGTCGGCGGCATTCCGGCGAAACCAGCATTTTGCGGATGTCTGCCCTGTGAGGCTGGTTGGGCGGCATATCCAACCCAAGTTGCACGGTGCCGCACAGCTTGCCATCAAGCCACGCGGCAAATAGCCGCGCCTCACCACGGCCCACGGCGTGGGTGACCTTCCGCCAAAACCGCGTTGCTTCGCCACGGGCAAGCGGGGGAAGGAATGAGACAGATGCGCCGCTGTCTACGCAGGCCTTCAACATGGCAGCGAGCGGGCGTTCGGCACTCTCGGCCGCTGCCACGTCCAGCTCCTCCACCACCAGCCCGGCGAGCGGCTTGGCGAACATCGCCTCGATCGAGTGCGACAGGTCGTTCAGCGCGCGCAGGCCGCCGCGGCGGACGTAGCCCTGCTTGGCGTAGAAGGCGTGCGCGCGGGTGAACAGCATGTCCGACCACAGCATCATCCGCCCAGCGCCCGCCGCCCGCGCGTGCTGCTCCGCGCTCCGCAGCAGCGTCTCCGCCAGGCCTGCGCCGCGCTGGCTGGCGGCGACGTAGAGCTTGGACAGCCGCCACTCCTCCGCCTCCGGGTGCGCCGCCGCCATGCCCACCACCGCGCCCTCCGCCTCCGCCACCCACAGCGCGCCGCCGCGGCCGTGCAGGTAGCTGGCGAAGGCGTGCAGCTCCGGCAGCTCCGCGTCCACGTCGAACACGATGGAGGGGTACTCCGCCCAGCAGCCGCCGATCAGCGCGATCAGGCCGGGGCCGTCGTCATCGCGGCCCAAACGAAGAATGGGGCGGATCATGCGAGCGAGGCGCAGAACGCCTGGATGCGGGCGCAGGCCTCCGCGAGCGTGGCCTCGTCGGTGGCGTAGCTGATCCGCAGGTACGGGCTCATGCCGAACGCGGCGCCCTGCACCACCGCCACGTGCCGCTCCGCCAGCAGGGCCAGGGCGAACTGCTCGTCCGTGTCCAGCCGGACGCCGCCGGGGGTGGTGCGGCCCAGGCAGCCGGCGATGTTGGGATAGACGTAGAACGCGCCGTCCGGACGGTGGCAGAACACGCCCGGGGCGTCGTTCAGCGCGTCCGCCACCAGATCCCGGCGGCGGCGGTAGGCGGCGGCCTGCACCGCCACGCTGCCCTGCGGCCCGTCCAGCGCGGCGGCGGCGGCGGCCTGGGCGATGCCGGACACGCCGGCGGTGGCGTGGCCCTGCATCGCGACCATCGCCTGCACCAGCGCGCGCGGCCCGGCGGCGAAGCCCACCCGCCAGCCGGTCATGGCGTAGGTTTTCGAGACGCCCGAGACGGTCAGCGTGCGGTCGCGCAGCGCCGGGTGCACCGCGGCCATGGTGGCGTGCCGGAAGCCGTCATAGACCAGGTGCTCGTACATGTCGTCCGACATGACCCACACGTGCGGGTGGCGCAGCATCACGTCGCCCAGCGCCGCCAGCTCGTCCGCCGGGCAGGCGGCGCCGGTCGGGTTGTTGGGGAAGTTCAGCAGCAGCCACTTGGCGCGCGGGGTGATGGCGGCGTCCAGGTCCTCCGGGCGGAGCTTGAAGCCGTTGTCCTGCGGGCAGGCGACCGGGACGGGCACGCCGCCGGCCAGGGCGGCCATGAGCGGGTATGCGCCCCAGTACGGCGCCGGGATCACCACCTCGTCGCCCTCGTCGAGCGTGGCCATGAGGGCGTTGAAGATCACCTGCTTGCCGCCGTTGCCGACGGTGATCTCGTCGAGCGCGAACTCCAGCCCCGAGTCGCGGGCGAACTTGCGCTGGATGGCCTGCTTGAGCGCGGGCGTGCCGTCCTGCGGGGTGTACTTGGTCTCGCCTCGCAGGGCGGCTTGGTGCGCCGCTTCTATGACGTGGGGCGGGCTGGAAAAATCTGGCTCGCCGATGGTGAGCGAGATCACCGGGATGCCGGCGGCGCGCATGGCGCGGGCCTTGGCGGTCATGGCCATGGCGGCGGCGACGGGGACGCGGGACAGGCGGGAAGAAAGCTCAGGCAAGGGCGCTCCCTCCGTGGGCCTTCCAATCGCCTGAAGAAGGCGATCGGAACCTTCGGCCACCTCCGCCCTTGACCCGCAAAAGGGCAGAGCCCTTTTGCAACCCGTGACATGGGGTCTGGGGCCTCACGGCCCCAGCGGGGTCAAGGGGCAGCGCCCCTTGCCTTACGCCAGGCCGGCGCAAAACCGCTGGATGCGCGTGCAGGCCTCCCGCAGCGCCTCCGTGCTGGTGGCATAGCTGACGCGGAAATGCCCCGGGTACATGAACGCCGCCCCATGCACCGCCGCCACGCCCGCCTCGTCCAGCAGCGCGGTCACGAACGCCTCGTCGCCGTCGATCCGCACCCCCTTGGGCGAAGTCTTGCCGATGCAGCCGTGTATGGAGGGAAACACGTAGAACGCCCCCTCAGGCCGGTGGCAGGCGATCCCCGCCGCCTCGTTCAGCATGTCCACCACCAGGTCCCGCCGCTGCTCGTATGCCGCCACCATGCGCGGGATCGCGTCCTGCGGGCCGTTCAGCGCCTCGACGGCGGCGGCCTGGCTGATGGACGAGGTATTGGAGGTGGACTGCGACTGCAGCTTGTCCATCGCCTTGATGAGCGGCAGCGGCGCCCCGGCGTAGCCGATCCGCCAGCCGGTCATGGCGTAGGCCTTGGAGCAGCCGTTCATGGTCACCGTGCGGTCCCGCAGGCGCGGCTCCACCTCGACCACCGTGGCGGGCTTGAAGCCGCCATAGGTCAGCTTCTCGTAGATGTCGTCGGTGAACACCCACACATCCGGATGGCGCAGCAGCACGTCGCACAGGGCGCGCAGCTCGGCGTGGGAGTACGCGGCCCCGGTCGGGTTGCACGGGCTGTTCAGCATGAACCACTTGGTGCGGGGGGTGATCGCGGCTTCCAAATCCTCGGCCAGCAGCTTGAAGCCGTTGTTCTGCCCGCACGGCACGATCACCGGGGTTCCGTCCGCCAGCGCCACGATGTCCGGGTAGCTGACCCAGCAGGGGCTCGGGATGATCACCTCGTCGCCGGCGTTCAGGGTGGCGACCATGGCGTTGTAGATGATCTGCTTGCCGCCGGTGGAGACGATGATCTCCTCCGGCTGGTAGTCGAGGCCCGAGTCGCGGCGGAACTTCTCCGCCACCGCGCGGCGCAGGGCGGGCGTGCCGGACACGTCGGTGTACTTGGTGTCGCCCGCCTCGATGGCGCGGATGGCGGCCTGCTTGACGTTGTCCGGCGTGTCGAAGTCCGGCTCCCCGGCGGACAGGCTGATGATGTCCCGCCCGGCCGCCTTCAGCGCGCGGGCCTTGCTGGAGATGGCGATGGTCTGGCTGGGGCTGACCCGGCCGAGCCGTTCGGCGATGAGCTGCATGGTGTGTGTCGGGCCTCTCGGAGCGGCGATCGAAGCGGGGCGGCTATCGAAGCGGGGCGGCTATCGAAGCGGGGCTGAACCTAAGCCCGGGTGCGCCCGGCGGCAACCGCGCGCCGCTGCGCCAGCCCCCGCTGCGCAAACCATGCGCCGAGCAGGGCGCTGGACACCAGCAGCAGGATGACGGTCGCCAGCGCGTTCAGCTCCGGCGTGGCGCCGAGCTTGAGCGAGGAGAACACCACCATGGGCAGGGTGGAGGCGCCCGGCCCCGAGACGAAGCTGGCCACCACCAGGTCGTCCAGGCTGAGCGTGAACGCCAGCAGCCAGCCGGACAGCAGCGCCGGCGCCAGCAGCGGCAGGGTGATGCGGAAGAACGCGCCGGCCGGCGAGCAGCCGAGGTCCATCGCCGCCTCCTCCAGGTCGGCGCCTGCCCCTTCCAGCCGGGCGCGCACCACCACGGCGACGTAGGACAGCGAGAACGACACGTGCGCCACCGCGATGGTGACGGCGCCGCGCTGGCCCGGGAAGCCGAGCAACTGCTGGCTGGACACGAACAGCAGCAGCAGGGAGAGGCCGATCAGCACGTCCGGCAGCACCAGGCGGGTGGCCAGCAGCATGTCCAGCACGCCGCGCCCGCGCAGGCGGCGGAACCGCGCCAGCACCATGGCCGCCGCGGTGCCGAGGACGGTGGCCCCGGTGGCAGACAGCGCCGCCACCTCCAGCGACAGCAGCCCGGCCGCGATCAGCCGGTCGTCGTGCCAGAGGGCCGCGTACCAGCGCCAGGAGAAGCCGGACAGCACGGTGGTCATGCGCGAATCGTTGAAGCTGGTGAGGACGAGCAGGATGACCGGGACGAACAGGAACGCGTAGCCGAACAGCAGGGCTGCGAGCAGGGTGCGGGAGAGTTTTATGGCTCCCGGCTCCAAAAACGATTAAGTTGTTTAACAAAAAAGGAGAAGCGTACCGCAGATGGTGCACCAAGTTCTGCCGCAAGCTGATCAACCACTCTGTGATAAGATAATTTAACGAGGCTTATTTCCGAACAATCGCTTTCAAATACAAGCCGAGAGTCCCACTCGGAGTTCCAGCTATCGCCCCAGTTCCGCTTTAAGCGTTTTTTACTTGCTCGAAGGCACGCATCAACCCCAAATCGGCCATATGTTTTGAAACACAAATTTATGTATTGATTATATAAATCATGGAATTGCGATGAAAATATCGGGCCATAAACGTGAAATATGTGATCAGCTTCTCGCTTATTTTGCAACATTTTTGGAGGTTCAAGTTCTTTCCAATGCCCGACAATTGAGAAAAAGCAATAGATGTCATTTAGTTTGGGAACTAATACGCCATATACAATAATTCTCTTCTTTATCAGCTCCTGGTTGCTGGATTTCCGTTTATCAAAGCCTATTGCAAACCAAGCCACGGCGATCGCTAGCAGCGTCGAGAGCAAGGGCGTCACAAAGAGACTTAGCCAAAAAAGCATCAAATCTGATCACACATGACACAAACCGCCAAAGTCTATTCCGCCTTAAGTGGTTTCTCGCTTGAGTTACTCTGACCAGCCAGACCCGTCGGTTCCAGAACCACCGTATTGCCAACGCGACGGACGAAGACGCTGGATGTTGAAAACCAAAAGTCTTCTGGAAGCTTACCAATCTGGTCGTCGCCGTCTTGGACAATCTTAATTACCACCATGAGCCTCTGTAGCTCTACACGATCAATCTCACAACCGCCGCTGCCCCGCCCGCAGCAGCGCCAGCGGCAGCAGCAGGCCCACCAGCAGCACGTTCGCCAAGGCGGCGGCCATCGGCCAGTCGTGGTTCTCGAAGAACTCGTTCCACAGCGCGCGGCCGACCGTCTGCGCCGCCGGGCCGCCCAGCAGCTCGGGGATCACGTACTCGCCCACCGCCGGCATGAACACCAAGGCGAGCCCGGCCAGGATGCCGGGCAGCGCCAGCGGCAACGTGACGGACAGGAACACCCGGGCCGGGTTCGCGCCGAGGTCGGCGGCGGCTTCCTCCAGCGCCGGGTCCAGCTTGGACAGGCGGGCGTAGAGCGGCAGCACCATGAACGGCAGGTAGCAGTAGACGATGCCCACGTACATCGCGAACCGGGTGTAGAGCATGTGCAGCGGCGACACCCCGAGCAGGCCGAGGCCAGAGTTGATCCAGCCCTCGTCGCCCAATAGCCCGATCCAGGCCACGATGCGCAGCAGGAACCCGGTCCAGAACGGCAGCATGACCAGCAGCAGCAGCAGCGAGCGCCACCGCTCCGGCGCGCGGGCGATGGCCAGGGCCATGGGCAGGCCGATCAGCAGGCACAGCACCGAGGACACGCTGGCCACCAGCAGGCTTTGCAGCGCGGCGTGCAGGTAGTAGCCGTCCGCCACCAGGGTCGCGTAGTTGTCGCCCAGCAGGTGCAGCGCCGGCCAGCCGTGGCCCCAGGTCAGCAGCGGGTCGTACGGCGGCACGCTGGCGGCGGCCTGCGAGAACGACAGCGCCAGCACGATGGCGGCCGGGGCCGCGATGAACAGCAGCAGCCAGGCCCACACCGGCCCCAATACGAACCAGCGGGTCATTCCGGCAACAGGATGCAGGCGTCGGGCAGCCACGAGACGCACACCGCAGCGCCCGGCGGCAGCGCCGCCGCCGAGCCGTCGCCCAGCGGCTGGCTGACCAGCAGCGCCGTGCCCGCCACCCGAACCCGGTGGTCCACCACGATGCCGCGGTAGGCGCTCTCCACCACCTGGCCAGCCACCGCACCCGGCCCCGCCGGCCCCAGGCGCAGCCGCTCCGGCCGCAGCGCCACGTGCACGTCCCCGCTGAACCCGGCGGTGTCGGCCCGCACCACCAGCCCCAGGCTCGGCAGCTCCAGCACGCCGGGCGAGCGCACCCGGGCGGGCAGGATGTTGGCCGCCCCCATGAAGGCGGCGACGCTGCGGCTGGCCGGGCGCTCGTAGATCTCGGCGGGCGTGCCGACCTGCGCCAGGCGGCCGCGCTCCAGCAGGCCGATGCGGGTGGCCGTGGACAGCGCCTCGTCCTGGTCGTGCGTCACCAGCACGAAGGTTGCGCCGAGCTGGCGCTGCACCCGCACCAGCTCCGCCCGGGTGGCCTCGCGCAGGTTGCGGTCGAGTGCCGAGAGCGGCTCGTCCAGCAGCAGCAGCTCCGGCCGCGGGGCGAGGCTGCGAGCCAGCGCCACGCGCTGCCGCTGCCCGCCGGAGAGCGCGTCCGGGCGGCGGTCCGCGAACGCCTCCAGCTGCACCAGGGCCAGCAGCTCGGCCACCCGGCGCGCCGCGTCCGCCCGCCCCATACCCTGGCGGCGCAGGCCGAAGCCGATGTTGGCGGCGACGCTCATGTGCGGGAACAGCGCGTAGGACTGGAACATGGTGTTCACCGGGCGGCGGTGCGGCGGCAGCGCCGTGATGTCCCGCCCGCCGAGCACGATCCGCCCGGCGGAGGGCTGGATGAACCCGGCCAGGGTGCGCAGCAGCGTCGTCTTGCCCGAGCCGGAGCCGCCCAGCAGCACGAACAGCTCGCCGCGGCCGATGTCCAGGTCCAGCCCCTCCAGCGCCACGGCGGGGCCGTAGCGGACGGCCAGGCCGCGCACGGCAAGGTGCGCCGGGGCGAGGGGCGTCACCCTGCCTTGAACCGCGCCCACATCCGGGTACGCGCCCGCACGGCCGCTTCGGGCACGGCGGTCACGGTGAAGGAGCGGGCCAGCACGGCCGCGTCCGGGTACACGCTCGGGTCGTCCCGCACCGTCGGGTCCACCTTGTCGCGGCTGGCGGGCACGGCGTTCGGGTAGTGCACGTAGTCGGTGATCGTCGCCATCACGTCCGGCTGCAGCACGTACTGGATGAACTGCATGGCGCGCGCCGGGTCGGGCGCGTCCTTCGGCACGGCCAGCATGTCGAACCAGAGCTGGGTGAACTCCTTGGGGGCGGCGTAGGCCACCGGGTCGCGGTTGGCTTCCAGGGCGCGGAACTTGGCCTGGATGGCGTCGCCCGAGTAGGTGAACGCCAGGCAGGTCTGCCCCGCCGCCAGCGCCTCCACCACGCCGCCGCTGCTGAAGGTGCGGATGGCGGGGCGGATCGCCATCAGCGTGCGCTCCACGTCCGCGAGGTCCGCGGGGCTGGTGCTGGCCGGGTCGTGGTGCAGGTATTTCAGCACGGACGGGATCACGTCGGTGGCGCTGTCCAGCATGGTGATGCCGCACGGCGCCAGCTTGCGCGCGTTGGCCGGATCGAGCAGCAGGTCCCAGCTGTCCAGCGGCGCGCCCGGCAGCAGCGCGTGTATCTTGGACGGGATTTCGCCGAGGCCGATCGTGCCCCAGAGATAGATCGCGCCGTACTTGTTTCCCGGGTCGGAGGCGGCGGCGCGGGCCATCAGCGCCGGGTCCTCGCCGGCCAGGGCGGGGATGGCGGCGCGGTCGAGCGGCTGCAGCGCGCCGGCGGCGATCAGCCGGGCGAAGGTTGGCTCCGCCGTGGGCACGATGACGTCGTAGCCGGAGTGCCCGGCCAGCATTTTGCCTTCGAGCGTCTCGAGGCTGTCGTACACGTCGTAGTGGATGGCGGCGCCGTCCTGCCTGCGGAAGCCTTCGAGCACGGCCGGGTCGATGTAGTCGGTCCAGTTGTAGACGTTGAGCACCTTGTCCTGCGCCTGCGCCGCGTGGACAGGGATTGCGAGCAGGAGGGCAACCGAGGGAACGAGGAGGAGGCGGATCGGCATGGCTGTGGTTCCGGCGGGGGTGGCGGAGCGTATCATGGCCCGGCGTGATTGGAAGCCGCACGGACCTGCTGCGGCGTCATGCCGGCCTGCCGCATCGCCCGCAGGCTGTGCGCGCCGTGCCGCTTGGACAGCCTTTGCCCATCCGGCCCGGCCAGCAGCGGACGGTGGGCGTAGTTCGGTTCCGGCCAGCCCATCAGCGCCTGCAACAGCCGGTGGACGCTCGTGGCGGCGAGCAGGTCCGCCCCGCGGGTGACCAGCGTGATCCCCTGCGCGGCGTCGTCGTGGGTGGCGCAGAGATGGTAGCTGGATGGGGCGTCCCGGCGGGCCAGCACCACGTCCCCGTGCGCCGCCGGGTCACAGGGCAACCGTCCCTGGCCCGACTCGGAGAACGCCAGCGGCCCGGTGCGCCGGGTCGCGAGGCCGGTGTCCAGCCGCCAGGCGTGGGGCTGCCCGGCGGCGATGCGCCCGGCCCGCTCGGAGGCGGACAGGGCGCGGCAGGTCCCGGCGTAAATGACGCCCTCCGGCCCGTGCGGCGCGGCGGCGGACCGGAGCACGTCGGCGCGGGAGCAGAAGCACGGATACAGCACGCCCATGCCGCGCAGGGCGGCCAAGGCGGCGCGGTGCTCGTCCGCGTGCTGCGTCTGCACCCGCGCCGGCCCGTCCCAGTCGAGGCCCAGCCAGCGCAGGTCCTCCAGGATGGCGGCGGCGAAGGCGGGGCGGCAGCGGCCGGCGTCGATGTCCTCGATCCGCAGCAGGAAACGGCCGCCGGCGGTCCGGGCGCGCTGCCAGGCGTCCAGGGCCACGCTGGCATGGCCGAGGTGCAGCAGGCCGGTCGGGCTGGGCGCGAAGCGGGTGACGATGGACATGGCAGGCGTGGCCAGCATAGGGCATCATCCGGCCAAACAGGGTCACTGTCGGATAGAGATGCTCGCAAAAACAAACGCTGTAGTGCGCCGGAGCTGGACGGGAAATGGACGATGGCGGATTTGCAGGCAGTGCGCTGGGGTCCGGCGGCGGGCGGCGCGGCGCGGCAGCTCGTGGTGCTGTGCCACGGCGTGGGCGCGAACGGGCGGGACCTGATCGGCCTCGCGCCGCAATGCGGGGCGGCGCTGCCCCACGCCGCCTTCGCAGCGCCCGACGGGCCGGAGCCTTACGACGGCGCGCCGTTCGGCCGCCAGTGGTGGTCGTTGCGCGACCGTAGCCCGGCGCGCATGGCCGCCGGCGCGTCGCAGGCCCGGCCGGCGCTGGACGGGTTCATCGACGCCGAGCTGGCCCGGCTGGGCCTGCCGGCGGACGCCTACGCCCTGGTGGGGTTCAGCCAGGGCGCGATGATGGCGTTGTATGCCGGGTTGCGGCGGATTGCTGCGCCCCGCGCCATCCTGGCCTATTCCGGCGCGCTGGTGGCGCCGGAGCAGCTGCCGTTGCGTGCGAACAGCGCGCCGGTGCTGCTGGTGCACGGCGAGTCGGACGAGGTGGTGTCGGCGTCGCTGTCGCGTGACGCCGCGGCGGCGCTGCGGGCGGCCGGGGTGCCGGTGCAGTCGCTGTTCCGGCCCGGGCTGGGCCATGGCATTGATCTGGTTGGGCTTGGCGCGGGCGTGGCGGCGCTGCGGACCGCCTTCGCGGCATGACAGGCCCGTGAAAACCAGGAGCTTGCCTTGCGGTGCAGCAGCCGGTCTGCGATAAGCCCCGCGGGTTTCAGCGACGCACGTGCTTGGCGGTCGGGCCTTCGAGCGATCCCATGGCTGGCGCGGCACCCCGGAGGAGCGCGCCTTGCCTGACGGCGGAATGCATTACCCGGCCCTGGTGCTGAACGCGGACTTCCGGCCTCTCTCGTATTTCCCGCTCTCGGTCTGGGCGTGGCAAGACGCGATCAAGGCGGTGTTCCTTGACCGGGTCTCCGTGCTCAACGAGTACGAGGTGGCGGTCCACTCGCCGTCCATGTCCATGCGGCTGCCCAGCGTGATCGCGCTCAAGGAGTACATCCCGGCGGCGCGGCGGCCGGCGTTCACCCGGTTCAACGTGTTCCTGCGGGACGCCTTCGCCTGCCAGTACTGCAGCGACCGCCTGCCGACGCACGACCTGACGTTCGACCACGTGGTGCCGCGCAGCCGTGGCGGGCGCACGACGTGGGAGAACGTCGTCACCGCCTGCGGCACCTGCAACCTGGCGAAAGGATCGCGCCTGCCGCGCGAGTGCCACATGCACCCGCGCCAGATGCCGCGGCAGCCTTCGACGTGGGAGCTGCAGGAGAATGGGCGCTCGTTCCCGCCGAACTACCTGCACGAGAGCTGGCGGGACTACCTGTACTGGGATTCCGAGCTGCTGGAGAGCTGAGCGGCCGGGTTCACATCGTGAGGTGGCCCGAGGTCAGCAGCACGGCGGCGGCAAGCAGCTGCTGCAGCTTCGCATCGATGTCGGAGGCATCCGACGCCTCGAACGCCAGGTTGGGCGACGAGGCACAAGCCGCCATAGCCTGTTGAAGCTGGTCAGGGCCTGAACTAGGCTGATATTGCGATACATAGTCGATGTAGAACTGATTCGACGGATTGATGTACGGCGTCTCCAAGGGAATATATTTTGTGTAGAGCGTGAGAATGGTGACACCTTTGGCTTTGATCGGGTCACAGCTTGAAGGAGTGATAGGCCCTATGACACGTGAGCCGTTGTTGTCGTCCACGAGTCCATCGCTGACAATGAAAAGGAACTTCTGCGACGTCGCCTGTGTCGCTCCATTGCCGGAATTTGGTGTGCTCTGCGTCAGGTTAGCCATTGCATTGTCGAAGTAGCTTTCCGGGCAGCTATTGTCGTCGGTGCATCGGTTGATATCCGGCGCGATCTGCGACAGCGCATTGTTGGCGCCGCTGATGTCGCTGCTCGTTGCGTAGATCTGAGTAAATTGCTGAGCGAACGTCGAGAGGCCGAGCCGGAAAGACGAGTGGGTGTTCAGCGAGGCGATGTTGGTGATGAGGTTGCCGACCGCCGCGCTCAACACGTCGATACGGAGCAGCACCTTGTTCTTGCGAGCCAACGCCAGAAAATCGGTGTTCGTGCCGGACCAATGGCAGGCGAACGCGCAAGCCTCGCCCTGGTTTACGTTGCTCGGCTTATCTGGGGGCAGCTGATAGCTCTTCGTGAGCGCCTGCATGTTGTTGATGTCTGTCTGCGTCGCTGCGATCGTCATGGACGACGACACGTCCATCAGCACCTGGATGTCCACGTAGGCATCTGCGGACAGGGTGGCCATCGACACGCCGCCGAGCCCGATCTGGTTCACGCCGACGATCCATCCCAGGAACGTCTGGTAGTTGCCGGCATAGCTTACCTTGGCGGTGAACAGGCTTTCGGACTGGGTCACGGTGATGGTCACCGGGTCCATGGTCACATTGGGGGCGAACGCATACTGCTGGGGCGCCGGCGTGATGCCAACCATGGCGTAAAACCGCGCCTTGGCTGCCGTCGCGGCGGCATCCGTCGGGTTCGACACTCCCGCCTGGTACTGGTTGGACGCGACGGTGGTGGCCAGCAGCGCCGCCGCGTCGGCCGCCCCGTCCAGCTTGGCGCGCGCCCAGGTCGCGTTGCCGAGATCGACGGCCAGGCCGATCATGGCCACCAGCGGCACCGCGAGCAGGCCCATTATCATCGCCACGTTGCCGCGCCGTTCCCGCCGCAGCCCGCAGCGCCGCATCACGAGTCCGCCTGGCAAAGGTATGGGCCGCTGGCGTACGTGTTGGTCAGCTGCACCGCGTTGTTCAGCCGCGGCGAGACGTAGGCCGACTGGAGCATCGTGAAGGTTCCGGTGAAATAGCCAGTGAACAAAGGCACGAAGGGCGCCGACACGTCAGCGATGATGACGGCCGTGGGGCCGAACACGCCGGGCGGCAGGGTGGTCAGGCTGGGCGCCGTCGTGTTCGAAGCGGCCGCGTTCACCGCTCTGCACGGGCGCAGGTTGGTCTGGCCATACGGGTTTGCGCCGCTCCAGGAGATTTTGCCGGAATAGGTGCAGCCGGACGTGCAGCCGGATGGGGACGGCGCGAAGGTCGCCACGGACAGGGTGATGGCGAACGTTCCCGGGTTGGGCCCGCTCTGCCAGCCGGGGAACAGCGCGAACGGCGCCGTGGTCGCGTCATAGGCCTGGGTTTCGGTCAGGGCGTTCTGGTTGTTGGACTGCACCGCCATGGTGGAGGCGATCGTCGCCGTTTCCTGCGCGGCCACGGTGAGCCGCCGGGAGAAGATGATCGCCTGCGACAAGTCCACCAACCCGAACAGCAGCGTCACCAGCACCGGCAGGATGAGCGCGAACTCCAGCGCCGCCAGGCCCCGGCGGGCACGCCAGAACGTCAACCCCCGGGCACGCCAAGGCGTCAGCATCCGCTCGACCCGCTCACGGGGGCGCCGGTCGGGTTCTCGTTGGCGAACGCGGCGGCCGAGATGATGACGTTGCCGTAGCTGCCCGGACCGGTCTGCGTCGCGGTCAGCGGGAAGATCTGGCTGAACGCAGGCGCCTGGTACACCGCCCGGGCGTACATCAGCTGACCCGGCAGGCCGACGCAGAAGCCGGTCGGCTGCTTCGCCCCGGAAACCACGGGCGAGCTGTAGTAGTCGGCGACCGGCTGGACCGACACCAGCAAGCTCGAGCAGGACGCGAACAGCGTAAAGACGGGGCAGAACGTGCTGCTGGTGAAGGACCCGACCGTCGTGCCAGCAGGCACGTTGCCGATCTGCACCTGCCGCACCGCTTGCTGCAGCGAGTAGTCCAGCGCGAACTGCAGGTAGAAGTTGTAGGCCAGCGAGAGCAGCGCCAGCACGAACCCGAGGAAGGGCAGGCTGACGAGGGCGAACTCCAGCGCGGCCGTTCCGGACCGGGCGGCAGGCAACGCGCGGAGCAGCCGCCGGCTGCGGGAGGGGGTGCGGTGCTGCATGGCGTGGCGAATGATGCCGCCCAAAGGTTAGCGAAATGATAAGGACCGCAGGGCCTTGAGGGTGGACCGTCAAGCAAGGCCAGAGGCTCCGCCAAAGGCAGGGCCTTTGGCGGGTCTGGGCAGCGCCCAGCCTTGCTCTTGCCCAGCATGCGCCGTTTCAGGCAGGCTGCCGCAACACCGGCGCCGTAGGCCGGGGAGGAAACGCGCCATGCTGAACCGCCGGGTCTTCGTCACTTGCGCCTTGTGCGCCGCCGCTGGCCTGGCCGTGGAGGCGGGCGCACAGACGCCCGGCGTGGTCCGCACCGTGCTGCAGCGCATGGACGCGCCCGAACCCGGCTACGAGATCATCCTGGCGCAGGGCGACATCCCGGCCGGCGCCACCGTCGCGTGGCACACCCATCCCGGGGTGGAGACGGCCATCGTGCTGCAGGGCAGCGGCGAGCTGTCGGCCCGGGGCCAGCCGGTCCGGCGCATCGCCGCGGGCGACAGCTTCCAGGTGGCGACGGGCCTGCCGCACTCGCTGCAGAACGGCGACGCGCCGTTGCGCATCGCGTCCACCTACGTGGTGGAGAAAGGCAAGCCGCTGGCGACCCCTGCGCCGCAGTGACGCCGCCCGGCTGAGAAACGGATTCGAGCAAGGCCAGAGGCTCCGCCTCTGGACTCCGCCAAAGGCCGAGCCTTTGGCGGGTCTGGGCGGAGCCCAGCCTCGCCTCCCCAGCAGAGGCCATCGGCATCGGCAAGCGCCTACTGCCCCGGCCGCCCCTCCCCGATCGTCTGCAGCAGCGCTACCAGCAGCGCGTCCCGCTGGGCGGCCAGCGCCGCCACGTCCTGGCCCCCCGCCTCCTCCGCAACGCCGGCAACGACCGCGCGCTGCACCTCCGGCGTCAGCGCCGGCTGGCCGAGCGAGCGCCACCAAACCTCGTTGGCCGGGCCGAGGTGCTCCATGAAGTGCGCCATGCCGCCCTCGCCGCCCGCCAGATGGAAGGTGAGGTGCGGCCCCATCATCGCCCAGCGCAATCCCGGCCCGTAGGCCACCGCCGCGTCCACGTCCGCCACGCTGGCCACGCCCTCCGCCACCGCGTGCACCGCCTCGCGCCACAGCGCCGATTGCAGCCGGTTGGCGAGGTGGCCCGGCGCTTCCTTGCGCAGATGGATCGGGTGCTTGCCGACCCGGCGGTAGAACGCCATGCACGCCGCCACCGTCCCCGGCGCCGTCCGCTCGCCGCCCACCACCTCCACCAGCGGGATCAGGTGCGGCGGGTTGAACGGGTGGCCGATCACGAAGCGGCCCGGCGTGCGCAGGCCCTGCGCCAGGTCGGTCATCATCAGGCCGGACGAGCTGGACGCCACCACCGCTTCCGGCGCCAGGGCATCCTCCAGGGTGGCGTAGAGCGCCCGCTTGGCATCCAGGCGCTCCGGCGCGCTCTCCTGGACGAACTGGACGCCGGCCACCGCAGCCGCCGGGTCAGGGTGGAAGCTGATCCTGTCCGGGTCGGCCGCCGCGCCGCCGAGCGCCTGCATGGCTGGCGACGCCCGCTGCACGAAGCTGCGGACGAACCGCTCGGCGTCCGGCGACGGGTCCCACACCGCCACGTCCAGGCCGCGGGAGAGGAAGCAGGCGGCCCAGCTGGCGCCGATGGTGCCGGCGCCGATCACGGCGACGCGGGCGATGGGAGTGGAGTCTGGGTGGGTGGAGCCTGGCATCATCGGGGCGTCCTGCGGTTCGCGCGCAGGTTCCACCAACGAGCCATGGGCTGTCCACATGGCAGGGTTACGCTGCACTGCGGCAAAATCCGCTCGCTTGTTTGCCACGCTGGCATTAACGTGTTTTTCACCAAGCGATTGTTTGGTCGCAGGATGGGGTATGCCGTTGCCGCTCGACAGCTTCCGCACCGACAACCGGCGGGACGAGATCATCCAGCAGGCGGCGCAGCTGTTCGGCGCGCGCGGCTACCAGCGGACATCCATGCGGGACATCGCCGCCGCCGTGGGGATGCTGCCGGGTTCCGTCTACTACCATTTCGCCTCGAAGGAGGCGCTGCTCGCCGCCGTGTACGCCGACGCCATCGACCGTTCGGTCGCCGTGGTGGAAGCGGCCGTGGCGGCCCATGCCGAGCCTTGGGACCGGCTGGAGGCGGCTGCAGCCAGCCATCTGCGCCTTCTGCTGACGGGTGGCTCGCTGGCTGCCGTCGTGGTGGACGGGCGCAACCAGCCGGACGCGGCGCGGGTCGAGTTGGTGCGGCAGCGCAACCGCTACGAGGCGGTGTTCCGCCGCCTGGTGGCCGCCGTGCCGCTGCCGCCTGGCGTGCGTCCCGGCCCATTCCGCCTGGCCCTGCTGGGGGCGCTCAACTGGGCGCTCACCTGGTACCGGCCGGGCGGCGACCCGCCGGAGGCCGTGGCGCGCGGCCTGTTCGCCATCTTCCGCGCCAGCCAGCCGAACAAGGAGTCTTAGACAGCCATGATGCTCTACCAGATGTACGAGATGCAGCGCCTGGCCTTGCAGCCGATGCGCGCGATGGCATCGGGGGCGCTCTCCCTGCTGGCGATGCCGGAGAACCCGATGCGCGAGACGCCGCTGGGCCGGGTCGCGTCCGCGGCGCTGGACAGCTTCGAGCACACCACCCGCACCTTCGGGAAGCCCAGCTTCGGCCACAAGGCCACCACCATCGACGGCAAGAGCGTGGCCATCGCCGAGGAAGTGGCGTTCAGCCTGCCGTGGTGCGACCTGCTGCACTTCCGGCGCGACGCGCACCGCCCGGCGGACCGCACGCTGCTGATCGTGGCGCCCATGTCGGGGCACTTCGCCACCCTGCTGCGCGGCACCGTCGAGGCCTTCCTGCCGGACCATGACGTGTACGTCACCGACTGGCGGGACGCGAAGGAGATGCCGCTCACCGCCGCCTCGTTCGACCTGGACGACTACATCGACTACGTGCGCCAGTTCTGCGAACACCTCGGCCCGCAGACGCACCTGCTGGCGGTGTGCCAGCCCGCGGTGCCGGTGCTGGCCGGCACGGCGCTGATGAACGAGGACGGCAACGCCGTGGCGCCGCGCTCCATCACGCTGATCGGCGGCCCGATCGACACGCGCGAGTCGCCCACCGAGGTCAACAAGTTCGGCAAGAAGCACGACCTGGACTGGTTCAGGAACAACGTGATCCACCAGGTGCCGTTCGGCCATCCCGGGTTCCTGCGCCCGGTCTATCCCGGGTTCCTGCAGCTGAGCGGCTTCATGGCGATGAACCTCGGCCGCCACATGCAGGCGCACTGGGACATGTTCAACCACCTGGTCGATGGCGACGGGGAGACGCTGGACTCCAAGCGGGCGTTCTACACCGAGTACCGCTCCGTCATGGACCTGCCGGCCGAATACTACCTGCAGACCATCCAGGCGGTGTTCCAGGAGCACCTGCTGCCGCGCGGCCTGCTGGTCTCGCGCGGGCGCCCGGTGGACCCGGCCGCCATCACCCGCACCGCCATCATGACGGTGGAAGGCGAGCGCGACGACATCTCCGGCATCGGCCAGACCCGCGTCACCCACGCGCTGACGCCGAACCTGGACGCGGACAAGCACGAGCACTGGGAGCAGGCGGGGGTGGGCCATTACGGCCTGTTCAACGGCGCGCGATTCCGCTCGGAGATCGCGCCGCGCATCAAGGCGTTCATCGCCAGGCACGACTAGGGCCAACGGCTCTTGAGGGTGAGCGTCAAGCAGGGCCAGAGGCTCTGCCTCAGGACTCCGTCAAACACGAGGCCTTTGAAACCCTTTTGTTCAGTAAAAGGGGTTCAAGGGCCTCAGGCCTTTGGCGGGCCTGGGCGGAGCGGCCTCAAGGTTCCGATTGCCTCCTTCAGGCCATTGGAATGGCTACGGAGGAGGAGCCCAGCCTTGCTTTCCAACGCGCCAGGGAAAACGGCGGCTACTCCTCCTCGAACGTCACCGCCACGTCGGCGTTGGCCGAGAGCCGCACCGTGCCGTCCTCGACCTCTGCGACCAAGCCGCAGGAGATGTAGTGGTGCCGCTGGTCCTCCGTGCTCCTCTTGGTCAGCTTGATGCGGCCGCCCTGCACCCGGTCCACCGTGCCGACATGCACGCCGTCGGCGCCGATCACGTCGGCATGTTCCTTGATCTCGTTCATGTTCACCATCGTATGCTCCCTCGTGTATCTGCAAGGCGCCAACGCGGCCGGCCGCTCATTGGCGCACGTCCCACCGCATTGTGCGCGGCGGCTGGCAACGGTAGAGCACGGCGGCCATGACGGATATCCGCATCATCGCCGGCGGCGTCACCTTCGCTGCACGGTTCGAGCCGGCTGCGCCCCGCACCGCCGCCGCGTTCCGTGCCCTGCTGCCCTACCGCCAGCGCCTCGTCCACGCGCGCTGGAGCGGCGAGGCCTGCTGGATACCGCTCGGCGACCGGGATCTCGGCATCGGCTACGAGAACCCGACCAGCTACCCGGCGCCGGGCCAGATCCTGCTGCACCCCGGCGGGATCAGCGAGCTGGAGATCCTGCTCGCCTACGGCAGCGTGCGGTTCGCCAGCAAGGTCGGCGTGCTGGCGGGCAACCACTTCATGACGGTGACGCAGGGCCTGGAGGCGCTGCCGGAGCTGGGCCGCCGGGTGCTGTGGCACGGCGCGCAGGATATCGTGTTCGAGGGGGCGCGGGGCTTGACGGCATGAACGGGGCTTGGCCGACTTGGCGCACAAGCCGATACAGCGCCATGGCCCTGAACCATGGCATCGCCGCGTGAACGGGCCTGCGTGAACGGGGTGGACGCCGCCGTGCTGGCGGTCGCGGCCTGCTCCGGCCTGTGGGGCTTCCTGCGCGGCATGGTGCGCGAGGTGCTGGGCCTGGCTGCCTGGGTGGGCGCCGCCGTCGCCGCGGTCTGGTTCTTCCCGGACGTGCAGGGCATCGCCCGCAAGGCCATCGCCAACCCGGACGTGGCTGACCCGGTGGCGTTCGGGGCCGTGTTCCTGGCCGTGCTGATCGCGTTCTCGCTGTTTGCCCGCATCCTGGCCGGGGCGGTGCGGCGCTCGGCGCTAGGCGGGCTCGACCGCACGCTGGGGCTGGCCTATGGCCTGGCGCGCGGCATGGCGCTGGCCGTCGTCGCCTACATCGTCGCGGGCGCGGTCGAGCCGGTGGACCGCTGGCCGGACCCGGTGTTGGAAGCGCGCACCCTGCCCTCCATCTATCTCGGTGCAGCCTGGGTGGCGCAACGCCTGCCGCCCGCCTACCGGCCCACCGTCGCCGGGCCGCCCGCGGGCCGTCCGGAAAGCTCCGCCGCGTTGCTCCACGCGAACCCAGTCGGCCGCGCCGTGGGCGCCCAGCCGGCACGGCCCTGATGCTTTGACGGCCCTGATGCTTTGACGGCCCTGATGCTTTGACGACCCTGACGCTTTGACAGCCATGATGCTTTGACGGCCATGACGCTTTGATGGAGGGTTGCCATGCAAGCCACCGACCATGACGACGACAAGATGCACGAGGAGTGCGGCATCTTCGGGGTGTGGAACGTGCCGGATGCTGCGGCCCTCACCGCCCTCGGGCTGCACGCGCTGCAGCACCGCGGGCAGGAGGCGACCGGCATCGTCTCGTTCGACGGCCAGCGCTTCCACCAGCACCGGGGCCTGGGCCTGGTTGCGGACAATTTCGGCGACGCCCGGGTGATCGCCTCGCTGCCCGGCAACGCGGCGGCGGGGCACAACCGCTACGCCACCACCGGCGAGACCATCCTGCGCAACGTGCAGCCGCTCTACGCCGACTTCGAGTTCGGCGGCCTGGCCGTGTCGCACAACGGCAACCTGACCAACGCGCTGGCGCTCAAGCGCGCCCTGGTGCGCCGCGGCTGCCTGTTCCAGTCCACCACCGACAGCGAGGTCTTCGTCCACCTCATCGCCATCAGCCTGTACTCCACCGTGGCCGACCGGCTGATCGACGCGCTGAAGCAGGTGGTGGGCGCGTACTCGCTCATCGCCCTGTCCAACGAGGCGATGATGGGGGTGCGGGACCCGCTGGGGGTGCGCCCGCTGATCCTGGGCCGCATCGTGCCGCCCGGCCGGTCCGAGGCCGTGGGCGGCTGGGTGCTGGCGTCCGAGACCTGCGCGCTGGACATCGTCGGCGCGGAGTTCGTGCGCGACGTGGAACCCGGCGAGATCGTCATCATCAACGACAAGGGCGTGCACAGCATCAAGCCGTTCGGCCCCCGCGCCAGCCGGTTCTGCGTGTTCGAGTACATCTACTTCGCCCGGCCCGACTCGGTGATGGAGGGCACCCCGGTGTACGAGGCCCGCAAGCGCATCGGGCAGACGCTGGCCCACGAATCCGCCGTGGCCGCCGACGTGGTGGTGCCGGTGCCCGACTCCGGCGTGCCGTCCGCCATGGGCTACGCCGACGCGAGCGGCCTGCCGTTCGAGCTTGGCATCATCCGCAACCACTACGTCGGCCGCACCTTCATCGAGCCGACCGACCAGATCCGCAACCTGGGCGTGAAGCTGAAGCACTCGGCCAACCGCTCGGTGCTGAAGGGCAAGCGGGTCATCCTGGTGGACGACTCGATCGTGCGCGGCACCACCAGCCGCAAGATCGTCGAGATGGTGCGCCAGGCGGGGGCGGCGGAGGTCCACATGCGGATCTCCTCGCCGCCCACCACGCACTCCTGCTTCTACGGCATCGACACGCCGGAGCGCGGCAAGCTGCTGGCCGCCCGGCACGACGTGGCGGAGATGGCGCGGCTGATCGGCGCGGACAGCCTGGCCTTCATCAGCCTGGACGGGCTGTACGAGTCGCTCGGCAAGGCCGGCGGGCGCGGCGAGCGGCCCGCCTACTGCGACGCCTGCTTCACCGGGGACTACCCGATCGGGCTGAGCGACCTGCACAACGAGGCGGACCGCCAGCTCAGCCTGCTCCCCGGCCAGTGATCGACCCTTCAGTGACGCAGGGCCGGGTGGCGCTCGTCACCGGGGCCAGCCGGGGCATCGGCGCGGCCGTGGCGGTGGCCCTGGCGCGCACTGGCGCCCACGTGGTGATCACGGCGCGCACCCAGGGCGGGCTGGAGGAGACCGACGACGCCATCCGCTCGGCTGGCGGCCAGGCGACGCTGCTGCCGCTGGACCTGGCGGACGGCGCGCAGCTGGACACGCTGGGGCCAAGCCTGTTCGAGCGGTTCGGCCGGCTGGACGCCATGGTCCACGCGGCGGGCGCGCTGGGCCGGCTGACCCCCGCGGCACACATCCTGCCCGGCGACTTCGCGGCGGTGACGGCGGTGCAATGGGAGGCGAGCTGGCGGCTGATCCGCACCTGCGGCCCGCTGCTGCTGGCCGCCGAGGCGGGCCGCGCGGTGTTCGTGACGGACGCGCTGGCGGACCGGCCGCGGGCGTTCTGGGGGCTGTACGGCGCCACCAAGGCGGCGATGCAGCATCTGGCGCTGTCCTGGGCGGAGGAGGTGCGGAGTACGCGGTGCCGGGTCAACCTGTTCGATCCCGGGACGGTAGCGACGCGGCTGCGCAAGGAGGCGATGCCGGGGGAGAACCC
>CAXTPP010000048.1:0-25182 GCA_964246185.1 uncultured Acetobacteraceae bacterium | reverse complement strand
CATCATCCCCAAAACTTGGGAACCCGGCCGCCTCCAGTCCATAACAGCTTCTAGAAACCACTTGGAAGTCTTGGATACGCCATGAAGAAGTTCCTTCTCGCCTTGCTCATCGTGCCCGGCCTTGCGGCAGCCCGGCCGCTGGCTTTCGTGATCAACTCCGCCGAGGCCTCGGTCAGCCTCATCGACATGGACACCAAGGCCGAGATCAGCCGCATCCCCGTGTTGCGGGAGCCGCACCACATGGCGCTCACGCCGGACGGCGCATCCCTGCTGGTTGGGGACACGGCGGGCAACGCGGTCATCTTCCTGGACCCGAAGACCGGCGAGGTGCAGCGCCGGGCCACCATCAGCGACCCGTACCAGCTGCAGTACAGCCCGGACGGCAAGTGGCTGACCGTGGCCGGCCTGGCCCGCAACCAAGTCGACATCTACGACGCGGCAACGCTGGCGCTGGCGCACCGCATCCCCGCCGCGTCCATGCCGAGCCACATCAACTACTCGCCGGACAGCGCCACGGCCTACGTCAGCCTGCAGGGCACCGACTCGCTGATCGCCATCGACGTGAAGACCGGCGAAGTGCGGTGGAAGGCGCCGGTCGGCAAAGCGCCCGCCGGAGTGCTGTGGCTCGACGGCAAGCTGCTGGTCGGCATCATGGGCGCCGACTACGTGGCCGTGGTGGACCCGACGACCGGCGCCGTGGAGCGCCGGGTGCAGACGGCGCGCGGGGCGCACAACCTGTTCGTCTCGCCGGACGGCCGTACGCTCTACGTGTGCAACCGGGTCGATGGCAGCATCTCGGTGCTCGACCCCAAGACGCTGGCGGTCCGCAGCCGCATCGCCATGCCCGGCGGCCCCGACGACATGGACTTCGGCCCCGACGGCAAGATCTGGGTGACCCGGCGCTGGGCGCACACCGTCGCCCTGCTCGACCCCGCTACCGGTCAGTTCACCACGCTGGAGACCGGGCGCTCGCCGCACGGCATCTGGCTCAACACCCACCCCAACCCGACGCCCACCAAGGTGAGCGCGCGCTGATGGACCTGTTCGACACCGCGGCCGGCTGGCTGCAGGAGCACGCGGTCATCCCGATGCTCTACCAGCTGGACCTGATGCAGTGGGAGGATGTCGGCTACGGCTGGGCGCTGTTCGCCGTCTATGGCGTGGCGCAGGTGCTGGCCACCCTGGCCGTGTGCCTGCCACTGGAGCGGTGGCGGCCGGTGGAGCGTTGGCCGGACGCCAAGGCGGTGACGATCGACGTGCTCTACACCTTGGTCAACCGCATCGGCGTGCTGCCGCTGGTCACCTTCGTGCTGTTCTACCAGGTGCAGACCTGGCTTTACGGCTGGATGACCGACCACGGCATGGTGCCGCCCACGCTGGAGACGCTGCTGCCCGGCCTGATGGGCCGCCAGGTGCTCACCTTCGCGCTGTACGTGCTGATCCTGGATTGCGGCGAGTACTGGCGGCACCGGCTGAGCCATAGCTTCGGCTGGTGGTGGGCGCTGCACTCGCTGCACCATGCGCAACGGCAGATGACGTTCTGGTCGGACGACCGGAACCATCTGGCCGACGAGGTGATCTCGTTCCTGTGGTCCGCCGCGATCGCGCTGCTGATCGGCATCCCGCCGATGCAGTTCCCACTGCTGGTGCTGGTGCTGCGCTTCCTGGAAAGCCTGAGCCACGCCAACGCGAAGGTGTCGTTCGGCGCCGTGGGAGACCGGGTGCTGATCTCGCCGCGCTTCCACCGGGCGCACCACGGCGTGCTCGCGGCGGGGCAGCGGAGCTGCAACTACGGCGCAATCCTGCCGGTGTGGGACATGCTGTTCGGCACCGCGGATTTCGGCCGCGAATACGTCCGCACCGGGGACCCCTCCGGCGAGGAGGCGCTGGCCACCGGCACCTGGTGGCAGCAGCAGAGCGCCGGCTGGCGGCGAATGGTTCAGATGCTGCGCAAGCGCCGGCCTGGCACTGCAAAGGGTAAATCGGTGCTCTGCCCCGAACCCCGCCAGAGTACGGTCGTCCTCTGGACACCTTTATATAAAGGGTCAAGGAAATGACTATTCCCTTTCGGGTGCAGGGCGGAGCCTTGTGAAACCTCAGCCTTCAGCGAACGCCGCGGTGAAGAAATCGCGTCCGCCGAAATTGCCGGACTTGAGCGCCAACCGCATTGCCGGGCCATCCCCCTCAGCATAGGTCCACGGCACTCCCGGGGCAATCTCCGCGCCGATCCGCAACCGGCGCACGCCCAGGCGGGACACCACGGCGCCCGACGTCTCGCCGCCCGCCACCACCAGCCGGCGCACCCCGCGTTCGACCAGGCCAGCTGCCACCATCGCCAGCGCGTGCTCCACCAGAGCCCCCGCCGCGTCCCGCCCGAGCTTGGCCTGCAACGCCGCCACCTGGTCCGGCGGGGCGGAGGCGGCAATCACCACGGGCCGGTCGCCCAGCTTGCCATCGACCCACTCCAGCGCCTGTCGGGCCAGGGCGGCGGCGTCCGGAGTGGCCAGCGCGTCCAGCTCCAGGGTCGGCAACTGGTCCCGCGCCGCACCCACCTGATACAGCGTGGCGCGCGAGCATGACCCGGCGAGTACCGCCGCATGGCCCGGCGCGTCCGGCAGCGCCACGTCCTGCGCCGCACCCAGCAGCCCGGCGGCACGGAAATTGGCCGGCAGCCCCATCGCCACGCCCGAGCCGCCGGTGATCAGCGGCTGGCCCGCGGCGGCCTCGCCGATCGCCAGCAGGTCGGCCTCCGTGATGGCGTCCACGATCGCGTAACGCCGGCCCTGCTCCTTCAGCGCGGCCAGCATCCGGCGGACAGCGCCCGCGCCCTGCGCCACCGTGGCCCACGGCGCCAGCCCCACCGTGCCGTCGGTCTGCCGGGACAGCACGCGCACCAGGTTGGAGTCGCGCATCGGGGTCAGCGGGTGGCGCTCCATGCCGCTCTCGCTGAGCAGGGCGGCGCCGACGAACAGGTGCCCCTGGAACACGGTGCGGCCGTTGGCGGGGAAGGCGGGGCAGGCGAGCGCGAAGCCGCAGCCGAGCGCCTGCACCAGCGCGTCCGCCACCGGGCCGATGTTGCCGGCCTCCGTGCTGTCGAAGGTGGAGCAGTATTTCTGGAATACCTGGCGGCACCCGGCAGCCTGCAGCCAACGCAGCGCCGCCAGGCTGTCCGCCACCGCCTCGCCAGCCGGGCAGGTGCGGGATTTCAGCGCCACGACCACGGCGTCCGCGTCCGGCGCGGGGCCGGTCGGCACGCCGATCAGCTGCACGACGCTCATGCCGTTGCGCACGAGCGTGGAGGCAAGGTCGGTCGCGCCGGTGAAGTCGTCGGCGATGCATCCTAGCAGCATGGCGTTGTCATCTCCGCAAAAAGGGCGGCCTGGGCGGCCCAAGTTGGCAGGGCGCGGCCGGCCTGCCACGCGGCCTCCGCCATGTCGGCCCGCAACGCCCGGTCGAACACGAGCCGGCGCATGGCCTTGGACAAGCCATCGGAGTCGCCGGGCTGGCAGACCACGCCGACCTCCGGGGTCACCAGCTCCGCCGCGGCGCCCCCGGCGGTCACGGCGACCGGCAGGCCGCGCCGCAGGGCCTCGGCAATCGGGGCGCCGACGCCCTCCCACTCGGTCGCCAGCGCGAACAGGTCCGCCTGCCGCCACTCGGCTTCCAGCGCCGCGCCGTCCAGCACGCCGGCGAAGCGGACGCGGCCGGCGCAATCGTTCGCCACCTGGGCATGGAGCGAGGCGGCATGCGCTGGGTCGCGCGCGGGGTCGCCGACGATGACGAGGTTCCAGGACAGGTCGAACAGCCGGGCCAGCGCGCGCAGCAACACGGCATGGCCCTTGCGGGGCACCAGCGCGCCGATGGACAGCACGGTGCAGCCCGCAGTGCCGGGGCTGCGCGGCGCGTCCGGCACGCCGGGGCGGAGCACGGCGGCGCGGCTGGGGTCCACCCCGAACTCCCCCACGAGCTGGTCCAGCACCGGCTGGCTGGTCGCCACCACCCGGCCCAGCAGCGGCAGCCGTTTCCGTTCCGCGGCCCGGATCGCCTCGTGCTCGGCATCGTCCGTCAGCGCAGTCAGGTGATGGATCAGCCCGACCGCGCCAATGCAGCGCTGCGGCGGCAAGTGCGGCAGGCACGCGCCATCGATGACGTTCACGCCGCCGTCGATGTGCCGAGGTTCCAGCATCGGGGCATGACCGGCCTGCGCCAGCGCGGCCGACAGCTGCCGGACATAGGCCGATCCGCCCTCCTGGCTCAGGCCGCCGTGCCGCAGGAAGAAGTTGAAGGTCGCCATCGCCGCCCGATAGCACGAGCGGCAACGTCACGTCATGCGCGCGCCGACAGCGCCCAGCCTGCGCAAGGCCCGGCGGCGTATGCGCCGAGCCGCCCATAGCGCGGCTCCGGCCGGTGGGCGCGGGCGGCCTGCGCGAGGACCCCCAGCACGCGGGACTGCACGGCGATGCCACGCTGCAGCAGATCGTGGTTCTCCTCCGCCAGCTCCCGCAGTCGGATAATGGCGCTGCGCAGGGCCGGGTGCGCCAGTTCCCCTGCGTTGGCCACCGCCTTGACCGCCTTGTTCAAGTCCGCCGTCGCGGCCTGCTTGTCCGCCAGCAACGCGCCCGCGGCCGGCAGGTCCAGCGCCCGCAGCGCCGTGTTCTCCGCCTCCAGCGTGTCCGCCAGCCGCTGCGCGGCCGCCGTGAGTGCTTCCATCATTCTCCGCTCCCCTGTTGCATCTGCGCTTCCTGCATGTGGATCATCTGGCGGAACACTGGCTGCGCGATCCCCAGGCCGCCGGCATGGGCGATCTGCTTGGCCAGTGCGTCCACCATCATCGGTTTCCAGGACTGCTCCGCCTCCCCGCCGCCCAGCGGGCCGCCGGACGTGTCCACCGTGTCGAACATGGGCGAGAGGAACTGGTTGAGCGCCATCGCCTCGAAGTCCTGCGCGGAGGACCATGCCTTGCGCACGGTGGCGGCGGGCAGCGCCGTGGCGATCGCCGGGATGTCCATCAGCGCATCTGCAGATCGGCTTGCAGCGCGCCGGCCGCCTTGATGGCTTGCAGGATGCTGATCATGTCGCGTGGCCCCACTCCGAGCGAGTTGAGGCTCGCCACCAGGTCCCGCAGCGTCACGCTGCCGCGGATGATGCCCAGCCGCTTGTCCGACGAGTCGTCCACCTGCACGTTGGTGCGGGGCAGCACCGTCGTCGTCCCGTTGGACAGCGGCCCGGGCTGGGACACCACCGGCGTCTCCGTCACGCGGATGGTGAGGTTGCCCTGCGCGATGGCGACGGTGCTGATCCGCACGTTGGCGCCCATGACGATGGTGCCGCTCGCCTCGTCGATCACCACCACCGCCGGGCTGTCCGGCTCGACGCGGAGGTCCTCGATGCGGCCGAGCGCGTCCACCACGTCCCGGCCGTTCAGGTCCAGCGCCACCGTGCGCGGGTCCCTCGCTGCCGCGATGCCGCCGCCCAGCGCCGCGTTCACCGCCACGGCCATGCGGCGGGCGGTGGTCAGGTCCGGGTTGCGCAACGCGAGCCGCAGCTCCGGCCGGCTGCCCAGCTGGAACTGCAGCTCCTTCTCCACGGTGGCGCCGTTGGAGATGCGGGCGGAGGTGGGCACGTTGCGGGTGACCGAGGCGGCGGCGCCCTTGGCAGAGATGGCGCCGGTGGCCAGCGCGCCCTGGGCCACGCCATAGACCTCGCCGTCGGCCCCCATCAGCGGGGTGACCAGCAGGGTGCCGCCGGTCAGGTCCTTGGCGTCGCCCAGGGCGGACACGCTCACGTCGATCCGGCTGCCAGTGCGGGAGAAGGCGGGCAGGCTGGCAGTCACCATCACGGCGGCGACGTTCTTGGTCTGCAGCTTGGCTTCCTGGTCCCGCGTGTTGACGCCGAGCCGCTCCAACATGCCGATCAGCGACTGGCGGGTGAACACGGCATTGTCCAGCCGGTCTCCGGTGCCGTTCAGCCCCACCACCAGGCCGTAGCCGACCAACTGGTTCTCGCGGATGCCCTCGACGTCGGCGATGTCCTTGATCCGCACCTGGGCGCCGGCTGGGACGCTGAGGAGGGGCATCATCAGCAGGGCGATGAGCAGCAAAGGTCGCACGGGATGGAGGTCTTTCCGGCTCGTTCAGCTTTCGGCGGCACTATCGCCCCGCCGGGCAGGCAGCTCTGGTCGCAGAAGCCTTGGGACGCGAGAAGCTTTGAGACGTGAACAGCAGCGCAAGGAGCGTGCCAGCTCTCGAACTGCCGATTGCAGGGGTTTTCGGTGGGTATCGCCCGGCACGTCTTGCCGGGTCAGGCAAAAGGAGCCGGGTGCTATGAGGCCGAGACGATGACGGGCGTGAAAGGCGTGGGCAGCGCCGCATTGCCGACTGCCAGCTTTCGGCGTGCTGCGCCGGGTCCCGGGTTTGCCGTGCTTGGCGGAGCCGGCCCGCTCGCCGCAGCGGCGGCCATGCCGGCCGGTTCCGTGGGCGGCATGCTGCTGCTGCAGCAGGAGATGGATTCCGGGCCAGCGCGGGACCGCCATGCCCGGCGGCACGGCCGCGCGATGCTGGACGCGCTGGCCGAGCTGCAGCACGCACTGCTGGTCGGCGACGAGGACCCGGCGGTGCTGGGCCGTCTTGCCGCCCTGCTGCAGCACTGTCCCGAAGCGTCCGACCCCGGGCTGCGCGCCACGGTCGGCGCGGTCGTGGTGCGGGTGCACGTGGAACTGGCCCGGCGAAGCTGCTGAGCGATCCTGTGGCAGTTCGGCATGTGGCGCGCCGGCAACAGGGGAAAGACTAGGCCCACGTTGGGTTTGATGCGGTAGCACCTTCGCATCTGTGCCCTTGGCGACACGGTTGGGCGTCGCTATACACCCGCGCATTCAGACCTCGACGGCGCTCAGGCGCGAAGGATGGCGGACGTGATGCTCACCCTCCCACCCGACTACCGGCCCTCTGAGGATGACGAGTTCATGGACCCCCGGCAAGCGGAGTATTTCCGCCAGAAGCTGCTGCGCTGGCGCAACGACCTGCTGCGCGAAGCCGACGGCACCCTGGCCAGCCTGTCCCAGGGCGGCATCCACGAGGCCGATGTCACCGACCGCGCCAGCATCGAGACGGACCGGGCGCTGGAGCTGCGGACACGCGACCGGGCGCGCAAGCTGATCAGCAAGATCGACCAGGCGCTGCTGCGCATCGAGGGCGGCAGCTACGGCTTCTGCGAGGAGACCGGCGAGCCGATTGGGCTGAGACGCCTGGAGGCGCGCCCGATCGCCACCCTGTCCATCGAGGCGCAGGAACGGCACGAGAAGATGGAGCGCGTGCACCGCGACGACTGAGCGCGCTAGGATTGCCGGCGAAGGCAGGCATGGATGCGAGCGAACTCTACGACACCGATTTTCTGGCTTGGACCGAGCAGCAGGCCGCGGCGCTGCGCGGGCCGACCGGTGCGTCCAACAGCCTCGATATCTCTTATCTGGCCGAGGAGATCGAGGATTCGGGCAAGCGTGACGTGCGGGAGACAGAGAGCCTGCTGCGGCAGATGTTTCTGCATGCATTGAAGGTCGTCGCCGATCCGGCATCGGATGCGAACCGCCATTGGCGCAGCGAAATCCTGACGTTCCAAGATGATGCGGCACGCGCCTTCGCGCCGTCTATGCGTCAAAAGATCATCGTGGACGAACTTTGGCAAAAAGCCATTCAGTTTTTCCTGGCAGGCCAGCCATTGGAAACCGCGCGCGACGTGAGCCATTTGCGCGCTGTCGCCGAGGCGCCGTTCAGCGTGACCGAACTGGTAAGCCCGGATTTCACCTTGGACAGCGTGTTGATCGCGGTCTCCGCCCGTGTGCTGAACCACTGACGAGGTTGCCAAACCAAGGCGAACCCTGTCAGCGTCACGTTGCCTCAACGGTGGTAGTCCTGCCGCATTGCGCCATCGAACCGTCCGCTGCCGAGGCAGCACCGTGCGAAACCGGCGGCCCGAGCCGCATGGGCATGGGTCGCGCCGGCCGAGCCGCTCGACCAGCTCCTTGTCCCCGTGGACGACCCGCAAGCCGCGCTTGACCTGCGTTTCCGAGTTGAAATCCCCTCCGGCGCTTGCTCAGCGGCTCAAAAGCAGTAGCGCGGCTCGAAGTCTTGCTTGCCCATGACAGCCTCCTGTTTCACTCGCCGCCGCACGCCATGGAAGCCGCCGGTCAGAACGGCAACAGGATGTCCAGGACCTGCTGGCCGTAGCGCGGCTGCTGCAGGTCGGTGAGCGTGCCGCGGCCGCCATAGGCGATGCGAGCCTCTGCCATCCGGTCGTGCACCACCGTGTTGTCGCTGGCGATGTCCTGCGGACGAACCACGCCGCTGACCTGCAGCTCGCGCAGCTCGCTGTTCACCCGCACCTCTTGCCGCGCCGCCACCACCAGGTTGCCGTTGGGCAGCACCTGCGTCACCACGCCAGCCAGCCGCAGCGTCACCGTCTCGTTGCGCACGATGGTGCCGGTGCCGACGTTGCCGTTGGTGCTGTTGGTGTTCAGCAGGTTCTTCGGGTCGATTCCGGCGACGGCGGCCTTCTTCTCCAGCCCCACGAGATTAGGGATGCCGGCCGATTCGGTCCCGGTCCGCGTCGTGCCGGTCGCGTTGGCCAGGGCGGCGGTGTCGGCGATGTTGACCAGCACGGTCAGGATATCCCCTACCTGGGCTGCCCGCTGGTCCTTGAAGAAGGCGCGGCTGCCGGAACGCCACAGGCTGTTCACCTGCATCGGGGCCAGCTCCGGCCGCGGCATCGGCATGGAAACCGGACGCCAGCGCGGGTCCCTCGTCGGGTCGCTGCTGGGCGACAGCGCCGGCGGCTTCCCCACTTCGGACAGGCGGGACAGCGCGCCGCATCCGGACAGCGCCAGCGCCGTGCCGAGCCATAGGGCAGTCCTTATCGCACGGCCACCCGTGCGGCTTGTCATCGCACGGCCACCTGTGCGGCTTGTCATCGCGCGACCATGCGCGTGTCTCGTCATCGCGCGGCCACCCGCACGGGAAGGCTGGCACCCGGGGGCAGCAGCACCGGCGCCGTGCCGCTCACCCGGACCTGGCCGTTGCCCATCACCTCGCCATCCACGATGGCGCGGGACGCCGCATTCAGCACCCGCACCCGCTCGCCGACGGACCCGGCGTCCATCGCAACACCCTGCGCGCTCACCGAAATGCCGTTGCCGTCGAGCAGCATCTGCACGCTCTCCCCTTTGCGCACCGCCATGGGCCGGCTGAGATCGGCCAGCAGCAGCGGCGCGCCGGCGCCCACCGGATGGCGCATCGCCATGCCGACCGCCTGCGCGCCCACCTGCGCCACTTCGCCCCGCACGATGCCGGAGCGCAGCCGGGCCATCTGGATGTCGCCAGGGCCGATCACGTCGCCGGGCATCATGCGGTGGGCGGCGACGGGCAGCGTGACCATCTCGGTCACCCGGCCGGACAGGCGCGTGTGCGCCGGGGCCATGCCGGCGGCCGTCACGGACAGCATGGCGGTGAAGCGGCCGCTGAGGCCGTCATAATCCAGCTGCCCCACCTCCGCCCGGGCTGGCACGTCCGCTGGAACGTTCGGCGTGCTGAAGCCGGGCACGTCCACGTCGGCTTCTGCGGACACGCCCGCCACGGCCAGCGCGGTGCGCAGCGCGGCCAGCGCCTCCTCACGCGGGAAAGCATGGCCGGGCCATTCCAGCGCGATCCGGTCGGCAGTGCTAGAGGATCGCCAGTCCACGCCGAACTGGCGCGCGATGGCGGCCAGCTGCGCCGCCTCCACCACGATGCGGCCGCCTGGCGCGGGTCCTGGCCCGATGGCGCGGTCGTTCTCCACGCCCTCGAACAGGTCCGACAGCCAAACGGCCGGGCGGGACAGCGCCGTGTCGCCGCGCAGCGTCGCCGAAAGGCATGGCAGCGTGGCCAGGCAGAGCAACGCCAGCGCCGCAGGAATGGTCCGCATGGCGTTCACCGCAGGTTTGTCAGGGTGGAGAGCATCTGGTCCGAGGTGGTCAGCACCTTGCTGTTCATCTCGTAGGCGCGCTGGGCGGTGATCAGGCTGGAGATTTCCGTCACCACGTTGACGTTCGATCCTTCCACGAAGCCCTGCAGCACGCTGCCGAACCCGGGCAGGTTCGGCGTCCCAACGACCGGAGGGCCGCTGGCGGCGCTTTGCAGGAACAGGTTGTCGCCCTGCGCGTCCAGCCCGCCCTCGTTGGGGAACACCGCGAGCTGCAGCTGGCCCACGATCGTCGGCACAGGCTGCCCAGCCTGGCTCACTTGCACCGACCCGGCCGGGCTGATGGTGACGGCGGTGGCGTTGGTGGGGATCACGATCCCGCCCGAAACCGGGTATCCCGCCGCGGTGACGATGGTGCCGTCCGGCGAGAGGCCGAACGTGCCGTCCCGCGTGTACGCGATGTCCCCGGAGGGCAGCGTGACCGGGAAATAGCCGGCGCCCTGGATGGCGAGGTCCAGGCTGTTGGAGGTCTGCTGCAGCGTGCCCTGTTCGTTGATGCGGTAGATCGCGGCGGTTCGCACGCCGAGGCCCACCTGCACGCCGGCCGGCGTCACCGTGCCGCTGTCCGAGGTGTTGGAGCCGACCCGCTGCATGTTCTGGTAGATCAGGTCCTGGAACTCGGCCCGGCGGCGCTTGAACCCGGTGGTGGTCATGTTGGCCAGGTTGTTGGAAATGACGTCCACGTTGGTCTGCTGCGCCTGCATCCCGGTGCTGGCGATGTCGAGCGATCGCATGTTGGCGGTTCCTTGATTTTAACGTTGCGTGAGCTTGTCGATGGCGCCCTGCTCGCGCTGCGACTCGGCCTCGACGAACTGGGTCACGAATTGGAACTCCCTGAGCTGGTTCATCATGCGCGTCGTCTCGGCGACCGGCTGGACGTTGCTGTCCTCCAAGGCGCCGCCGACCAGCTTGGGCCGCACAACCGGCGCGGTGGGGCTGCTGGTGGTGAGCAGATGGTCGCCCTGCGCCTGCATCTTGTTCGGGTCGGCCGGCGTCACGATGCCGATCTTGCCCAGTTGGCCGTTCTCGCTGAACAGCGTGCCGTCGCCCGCCACGCGCAGCTGCGTATCCGCCGCAGCGACGCGGAGAGGCTGGCCAACCGTATCCAGCAGCGCGTTCCCGTCATCGTCCGACACCGTGCCGTTCGCCTGCAGCGCGAACCGCCCGGCGCGGGTCAGCATAGGGCCGGCCTTCGTCTGCACCGTGAAGAACCCGGCGCCGGTGATGGCGACGTCGAGCGGGTTGGCGGTGTGGGACAGCGTGCCTTCCGTCGGTTCGCGGTAGGTGGAGCGGTCCTGCGTGTAGCTGACCACCCGGTCGCCCCTCACCGGGTCAACGCCGGTCTGGGTTTGCAGCCAGTCGGCGAACAGCAGGCGGCCGGTCTTGAAGCCGGGCGTGTTGAGGTTCGCCAGGTTGGTGGCGGTCACGTCCATGGCGCGTTGCTGCGCAACGAGCCGGGAGAGAGCGACGGTGGTGGCGTTCTGCATGGTAAGTCCGGCGAAGTTTCCGCCAGCACCGTGCGCAAAGCGCGTGCCAATTCAGATCGCCTGTCGATGCGAGCATTCCCCGGGTCAAGCCGGTCAATGCCGGCAAATCCTGCCGGGTCAGGCTGGCCGGGCAGGCGTTCGGCGTCCTTGCGACCTGGTTAACCTTCCCGCGCCACAGTAGGCCTGGACAAGAAGGGGGCTGGCATGGCGGCGGCAGTGGCAGCAGTAGGTGATGCGCCTGCGAAGGACGCTGGCAAGAAAGGCGGCAAGAAGAAGCTGCTTTTGATCGCCGTGCCCGTGCTGCTGTTGGCGGGGGGCGCTGGGCTGTGGTTCACCGGCATCCTGCCGGGAATGCTGGGCATGAGGCATAAGCCGGCTGCGGGCCAGGTGGAAGCGCTGCGTGGGGCGCCCGTTTTCGTGGAGCTGCCCGAGATGATCGCGAACCTGAACGCACCCGGCCATCGCCCGTCCTACGTGAAGCTGAAGGCGCGGCTGCAGCTGGGCAAGGCAGAGGACCAGGCCGCGTTCGCGGCCAACGAGCCCCGGGTGGTGGACTTGTTCCAAACCTACCTGAGAGAGATGCGGCCGGAGGAGCTGCGCAGTTCGTCCGGCACTTACCGGCTGCGGGAGGAGTTGCTGTCGCGGGCCAACCTGGTTTCGGCGCCGGCGCAGGTGGTGGACGTTCTGTTCAGCGAATTGCTGGTCCAATGAGCGAGGCCGCCCGCAGCGCCGAAGGGGACAAGGCGAGCGCACCTCCCGAACGCGTGCTGAACCAGGCCGAGATCGACAGCTTGCTCAATGTTGATGACGGCCCGGCGGCGGAGGACAGCCGTTCGGGGATGCACCGCATCATCTCCTCGGGACTCGTCTCCTACGAACGGCTGCCGATGCTGGAGATCGTGTTCGACCGCCTCGTGCGGATCATGTCGACCAGCCTGCGCAACTTCACGTCCGACAACGTCGAGGTCTCGATCGAGACGATCCTCTCGCTGCGGTTCGGCGACTACCTGAACTCCATCCCGCTGCCAGCCATGCTGGCCGTGTTCAAGGCGGAGGAGTGGGACAACTACGGCCTCCTGATCGTCGACTCCGCGATGATCTACTCTGTCGTGGACGTGTTGCTCGGCGGGCGTCGCGGCACGGCCGCCATGCGCATCGAAGGCCGGCCCTACACCACCATCGAGCGCACCCTGGTCGAGCGGCTGATCCAGCTGGTGCTGCTGGACCTGTCCGCCAGCTTCGACCCGCTCTGCCCCGTCACGTTCAAGTTCGAGCGGCTGGAGGTCAACCCGCGGTTCGCCACCATCAGCCGGCTGTCCAACGCAGCGGTGCTGGCGCGGCTGCAGGTGGACATGGAGGACCGCGGCGGCCGCATGGAGCTGCTGTTGCCCTACGCCACGCTGGAGCCGGTGCGCGAGCTGCTGCTGCAGCAGTTCATGGGCGAGAAGTTCGGCCGCGACAGCATCTGGGAGACCCACCTGGCGGAGGAGCTATGGGCCACGGACGTTGACCTGGAGGTCGTGCTCGACGAGCAGGTCATGAGCTTGGCGGACGTGCTGGCCTTGAAGCCAGGCAGCCAGATCCTGCTCGGCGCCGGCCCTGGCAGTTCGGTTCAGCTCCGGTGCGGCAGCGTGACGCTGTTCGAGGGCCGGGTCGGCCGCCGGAAGGACCAGGTGGCCGTGCGGATCGACCGCGAAGTTGCGCAACTCCCGCGCGTGGGCTGAGACGGAGAGGCTGGAACATGGGTGGATGGCAGCTGCTGCTGGAAGTGGCTTTGATCGGGTTGCTGGGCGTCACCTTGTTTCACGCCTTGCGGCTGGAACGGGCGCTGGGCGTGGTGCGCAGGGACCGGGCGGAGCTGGAAGGGCTGCTGCAGGGCTTCAACGACAGCACGCGCCAGGCGGAGAACGGCGTCGAGCGGCTGCGTGGCGCAGCCGAAGGCGCTGGCCGCCACATCGCACGGCAGATCGAGGCCGCAGCGAACCTCAAGGACGACCTGATGGCCTTGACCGAGCGCGGCGAACGGCTGGCCGACCGCCTGGACGGCCAGGTTCGCGCCAACCGCACGCCGGATGCGCCAGCCCAGCGGTATGCTGCGCCAGAGCCGGCCATCCCCGACGGCGCCGGCGCACGCATGCGCAGCCAGGCGGAGCGGGACCTGCTTCGCGCCCTGCGGGTGACGCGGTGATCCGCTTCAGGCGTCCGCGGCTGTTGCCGGCGACCATCGCCGTCGGCACGGCGTTGCTCGCCACCAAAACCCTCGGGTTGGCGCTGTCGTTCATGCCAGTCGCGGCGGCGCAGGCGGCGACCCCGCCGGTTGCAGTCTCCGCGCCGGCTGCCGCAGCGCCTGCGCGCAATCCCGGCCTTGCTGCTCCAGCCGGGACTGCTCCTTCACCGGCTCCTGTGGCTGCAACCCCGGCCGCCGAGCCAAGCGCGCCATCGACGCCCGCGGTCAGTGAAGCTGAGCGCCAGCTGCTGCAGGAGCTGCGGGCACGGCGCAAGGAGCTCGATGCGCGCGAGCAAACCCTGACCCAACGGGGAGACGTGCTCGCGGCGGCCGAGCAGCGCTTGGACGCCCGCGTGGCCCAGCTTTCGTCGCTGCAGGCCCGGCTGGAGGAGCTTGACCATGAACGGCTCAGCCACGACGAGGCGAACTGGGCGGGTCTGGTCAAGGTCTATGAGACTATGAAGCCGCGCGACGCGGCAACCATCTTCAACGACATGGACCTGGCTGTGCTGCTGCCCGTGGTGGATCGGATGAAGGAGGCCAAGACCGCCGCCATCCTTGGCATGATGCAGCCTGACCGGGCCAGGCTGGTCACCACCAAGCTCGCTGCCAAGCGCACCCAAGCCGTCGCGGTGCCGGAGCGTCCGGACGCAGGCTGAGCACTAAGGATTACCTTGATGTTGGATACTTCGGCTGGCGTGCTCATCGTGGACGACTACAAGACCATGCTCCGCATCGTCCGCGGCCTGCTCAGGCAGATCGACTTCCACAATGTGGACGAAGCCAGCGATGGCGCAGCCGCGCTCGACAAGCTGCGCAAGGGCAGCTTCGGCTTGATCATCAGCGATTGGAACATGGCGCCGATGACCGGGCTGCAGCTGTTGCAAGCGGTGCGGGCCGACATGCGGCTGCGCGCGACGCCGTTCATCATGATCACGGCTGAAAGCAAGACGGAGAACGTCATCGCGGCCAAGCAGGCGGGGGTCAGCAACTACATCGTCAAGCCGTTCAACGCGGAGACCTTGCAATCCAAGATCGAGAAGGTCCTGTCGCATGCCTGACGCGCCCGGGTTGACCCAGCGCCTGCTGGACGTTCGTGACCGCTGCGAGAAGGCGGCGTCCGGCTCTGCCGCTGACGGCGGTGGCGAGGCTTGGAAGCAGGAGATGCGAGCGCTGTCCGGCTGCATCGCGGCAGCGTTGCGCGCGATGGAGCAGATGGAGGTGCAAGACATTATCAAGCTTCACGTGCCAGCGGCCACCGATCAGCTGGATGCCATCGTGTCCCGCACGGCAAGGGCGACCGACGCCATCCTGGACCAATGCGAGAAGCTGGACCGTGCCGCTGCCGACATGCGGTCCCGCCCGGATGTGAGCGCAGCGACAGCCCGCATCTATGAGGCATGTTCGTTCCAGGACATGACCGGGCAGCACGTGGCCAGGGTGACCGAGGTGCTGCAGGCGATCGAGGCGAAGTCGGGGGAAATCCTGCGCATCATGGGCAGCACCCTGGGGCAGGCCATCGGGCGACCCATCCCGCCGGCACTTCTTAACGGCCCGCAGCACCCGCGCACGGCGATGGGCCAGGCTGCGGTGGACGACCTGATCGGCAGCTTGTTGTGAGGCGGATGCTGCCGAAGCTTGCCGTGAGACGGATGCTGCCGATCGCGCTGGCTCTCGCAACCGGTTCGGCTTTGGCCGCGGAGCCGGTGCAGGTGCGGTTTGCCATGCACAAGGGGCACGACCAGGTGGTGCTCGACTTCACCGGGGAGCCTGCCTACGCGGTCGAGTGCGCCAAGCATGCGACAAGGCTGCGCTTTCCCGGCACGGAGACCGCCAAACCAGCCATTGGTACGCCGCGCAACGTCAAAGGCGTGTCCATCGGCAAGGATTTCGTCACGGTGACTACCGCGCCGGGCACACGCCTGCGGACGCTCCGGCTTGGCAGCAGCGTGACTCTGGATGTCGTCCGATTGTCCCCCGCCGAGCGGCGTCAGTCAGCCTCGTGCATACCGGTCGCAGCGGCTGTGACTGCGGCAAGCGAGCCGACCCAGGCGCCGGCAGCACCGGCGACCCTGCCCCTCAGCGTGGCGGACGCGCCTGCCGCCGAAACGCCTCCGGCGCTCCTTCCGCGTCCAGTGCCGACACCGGCCCTGCCTCCGCCGGCACAGCAGCTGGCCCTGGCGGCCGTGCTGCTGCCAGCGTCCGTCGAGGGCAACAGCGCGGCCCTGCTGCCGTTCGGACCTGCCGCGGCCGCCGCTGCATTCCGCCGGGGGACGGAGGCTTGGGTTGTGTTCGATGAGCGCAGGCCGTTGGACCTGGCCCCGCTTGCCGACGACCCGGCGTTCGCCGGCGCCACCGTGCAGCTGCTCCCCACGGCGACGCTGTTGCGGTTGCCGCTGACAGGCAGCATGGGGGTCGCCATGGCGCGCCGTGCCGAGGGCTGGTCCCTGACCGTCGCTGCAGTGCTGCCGGTGCGCGAGCCGCTGGCGCCCGTGTCCCAGCCGTCGCGGCTGCAGCTGCCGGTGACGGCTCCCGGCCAAGTTGTCGTGGTGACGGATGCGCAGACGGGGCAGAACCTGCTGATCGGCCCCTTGAAAGGCGCTGGCCCGGGGATTCCCGTCCCATTGCGTGTTCCGGAATTCACTCTCTTGCCGAGTTGGCAGGGCGTCGTGGTCGAGCCGATGTCGGACCAAGTGGCGTTGCGCTACATTCCGGAAGGATTCGCCATCGAAACCGGAAGCGCCCTCTCGCCGGCGTCAGACAATTTGCGGGCGCTGGAAGCTTCTGCCGTGCTGACCCGCAACTTCGACTTCCCGCCGGAGCCTGCGCCCAGCTTGCTCCATCGCCTGCAGTTGCAGGTGCAGGCAGAAGGAACGGCTGCGCCCCAGGCCAGGCTGGCCCCCCGCGAGGCTGCGGCGCAAACCATGATCGCGCTTGGGCTTGGCCCGGAGGCGCAGTCCTTGCTGCAACTGGCGCTCAGCGAGGAGCCGCGCGCTGCCTCCCATCCGGAACTGTCCGGCTTGCTGGGGATCGCAGCGCTGCTGAGCGGCCGTCCGGCGGAGTCGGATGGCCTGCTTGACCCTGGCTTGCCGCGGACCGACGAAATGGCCCTGTGGCGCGCAGCACGCATTGCCAGCTTGCAGGAAGGATCGCCGGAGGCCGCGGCCATGTTCGCCAGCACGGCCGGGCTTGTGCTGTCATACCCGGCGGCTTTGCGCGACCGGCTGCTGCCGCTGGTGGCCGAGACGATGGCAGCGGGCGGCGCTCCGGAAGGGGCGGATGCGCTGCTCGCCAAGCTGCCGAACGAACCCCTGCTGTCCCTCGCGCGCGCCATGCGGTTGGTCGCCAAAGGTGAGCAGCCGGCGGCTTTGACGATGTATGACACGCTCGCTGCCGGCCGCGACCGGCTGGTCAGCGCCCGGGCTGCGACGGCGGCGACGCTGCTGCGTCTGGCAATGGGCGCGATCGACCCCGCCGAGGCGGCCAACCGTCTCGAGCACGGCTTCCTTGATTGGCGCGGCGACGGGCGGGAGCGTGACCTGCGCCTGCGTGCAGCGGATTTACGCGCGCAGGCTGGACAGTGGCGCATAGTCCTGGAGCTGCTGCGTGAGACGGTCGTGCTCTACCCCGATGACGCCGCTGCCATCCGCGCCCGGATGGTGGCGATGGTCGGGCAGTTGCTGCATCAGCCGGCTGCCGTGAGCCTGTCGCCGCTCGACCTGGTGGCGCTGGCCGGGGAGAACGCCGAGGTGGTGGGCCAATCGGACGCCCAAGCGATGGGGGAGTTGCTGGCCGACAAGCTGCTTGCGCTGGATTTGCCTGAGCAAGCCGGACCGGTCATCGAGCGCATGGTCAAGGCGGCGCCGCCCGGTGCAGGGCAAGCCGCGCTGGGTGCACGACTGGCAGCGTTGCGGCTCGCCGAGGGCGATGGCGCTGGGACCACCGCGGCACTGGCCAGCACGGATTCGCCCGGCCTGCCGGCGGCGTTGGTCGAAGAGCGCGGCTTGCTGGACGCCCGGGCTCACGCGGCTCTCCACGACACCGGCGGCGCTGCCGCCATCCTGGCGTCGCTTGGAACCCCTGCGGCGGACGAGCTGCGGGCGACGATCCTGGGCAATGCCGGCGACTGGCCCGGCGCCGCGGCGGCCCTTGCCTCGATGGCAAGCAGGTCCGTGCCGGCTGAAGGCGTGCTGGACGCGGCGCAGCAAGACCTCCTGTTGCGCTTGGCTTCTGCCCAGGCCCGGGCAGGGAACGATGCCGCGCTGCATGATTTAGGCCTGCGTGAGGCGCAGCGCATGGTTGGGCCGCGCGGCGACATGTTCCGCCTGCTGACGGCAGCGCCGGTGAACGGCATCGGAGACTTGCGGCGGGCAGCGGGGGAGATAGCGCTTGCCCGCGCCATGCCTGCAAGCCTTGCGGCTCTCACGTCCCGTTAGGATTTAATCGTCAAGGCCTGTCTTATAAGCAGTATGTAACTTGCGCCGAAGCTCCGCAAAGACTATCTATCGCCGCCTTGGCCCAAGGGGACGGCTTTCGTCCAACAGGCTATCTGCTGGTTTGGGGGTACGTGATGAACGCACTTGCTCAACTGGGGATGGTCTCGGAGCTTCCGAGCGAGAACCAGATGACTATCGCTACTCTTCCTGTTTTCCAGGAAGAGGATCGGAAGGATTATTTCGTCGAAAAGGACGGGATGAGGTTTGCCGGCATCCACCTGCTGGCCGACCTGTGGGACGCTGACAACCTGTCCGACCCGGTGCATATCGACATTGCGCTGAGGGCTGCTGCCGTCCGCGCTGGCGCTACGATCCTGCACAGTCATTTCCACCACTTCTCGCCCAATGGCGGCGTGTCCGGCGTGGTCGTGCTGGCGGAGAGCCATATTTCGATTCATACCTGGCCGGAACGCCACTTTGCTGCGATCGACATCTTCATGTGCGGCGATTGCAACCCGCATGACGCGATCCCAGTGTTGCAGGATGCTTTCACGCCGGGTCGAGTGGTGCTGGACGAGCAACGGCGGGGCCAGTTCTAGCAGCGCCGCCCTGCCATGACCTGGCTGGCGGAGACGCTTTATCCCGGCTGGTCGCAAAACTTTCTTGTCACATGTGAGCTGGTGCGCGAGCAGTCTCCTTTCCAGGAGATCGTCATCGCGCAGACCGAACGGCATGGCCGCGTCCTGCTGCTCGACGGCGCGGTGCAGATCACGGAAGCGGACGAGTTCGCCTACCAGGAGATGATCGCCCATGTTCCGCTGATCCAGCACGGGTCCGCGGACCGGGTGGTCATCATCGGCGCTGGGGATGGCGGCGTGCTGCGGCGCGTGCTGCAACACCGTGGAGTGCGCCATGCCGCCATGGTGGAGATCGACGAGGCCGTGATCCGTCTGTCCCGCGAGCACCTGCCAGCGATCGGCGGCGATGCGTGGGACGACCCAAGGGCCGAGGTGATCGTTGGCGACGGCATTGCATACATGGCAGAAGCTGCGCCGCACTCGGCTGAGGTGATCCTGGTGGACAGCACGGACCCCGCTGGTCCGGGCGAGGCCTTGTTCAGTGAGGGGTTTTACCGCGACTGCGCCCGCGTGCTTGCCCCAGGCGGGCTGCTGGTGAACCAATCCGGCGTGCCTTTCATGCAGCCGGATGAGCTGCGGGAGACCAGCGCCTTGCGGGCGCGGGTGTTCCCGCACGTCACGGCTTACGTGGCGGCGGTGCCGACCTATGTCGGCGGGTTCATGGCGCTCGGGCTGGCGAGCGACCGAGCGATAGCGCGGTTGGACTTGGCCGATCTAGTGGGACGGGCAGACCGGGCAGGCCTGTCGGGGCAGACAGAATACTGGTCGCCGGAGATGCACGCCGCGGCTTTTGCGTTGCCGCCCTACATCGCGCGAAACCTGCCTCGCCGTTGACGGCGTCGGATGGCGACACTCCTGATATTTGGAAATCGGCATCCAGATGGCGTATCGGCGTTCCTGCGTAACTCCGGAAACCAGGCCGGTGCAGCCATGCTCAATCAAACGTCGTTTCGGACTCTCCGGCCTGCAGCAGCCGCGCCAGCCGGTCGAACTCCGCCACATTGAGCGTTTCCGCTCGCCGCTCGGGCGCAATGCCCGCTTGCGCCAGCAACGCCTCCCCGCCGAGCGCGCGTAGGGAGCCGCGCAGCATCTTGCGGCGCTGCCCGAACGCTGCCGCCGTCAGCCGCTCCATGGTGGCGAACAACGCCGGTGAGGGCTGTTCCAAGTGCGGCCGAAAACCGATGACGGCGGAGACGACCTTCGGCGGCGGCCAGAACGCCGCTGCAGGGATGCGCGTCAACACGGCAGCAGTGCCCGTCCACTGCGCCAGCACCGCCAGGCGGCCGTAGGCGGGGCTGTCGGGCGGGGCGCAGATGCGTTCGGCCACCTCCAGCTGGAACATGAGCGTCAGCCGTTCCCACGACGCAGCCTGCCGCAGCCAGCCGACCAGCAGCGGAGTGGCCACGTTGTAGGGTAGGTTGGCCACCACCACGCGCGGCGCTGGCGCCAGTCCGGCCAGGTCCATCGCCAGCGCATCGCCCGGCACCACGCGCAGCCGCGGCTGGTGCGCAGCCAGTTCCTGCACGGCGGCCACCGCGCGCGGATCGACCTCCACGGCGGTGACGGAAGCGGCGGTGCTGTCCAGTAATGCCCGGGTCAATCCACCGGGACCCGGCCCGATTTCCACGACGTGCCGGCCACGCAGTTCTCCGGCCAGCGTGGCGATGCGGGCAGTCAGGTGTAGGTCGAGCAGGAAGTGTTGTCCCAGCGACCGTCGCGCATCAAGCCCGTGGCGGGCGATGACCTCCCGCAACGGGCCCAGCGGCGGCTGGTTCACCCCCCGCGCATGTCGATGGTGGCCCGGCGCCGCAGGTCGCGCACCAACTGGCGGGACACCAGCTCCACCCGCTCGTTCAACAAGCGGGTGCTGATCTCATCCTTGTTGCCTTCCGCCAGATTTTTCTGGTCGCGGGCGCAGATCACCACCAGCCCGATGCCCTCGGCAGAAACCAGCGGCTTGCTGACCTGGCCCGGCGACAACCCAGTCAGCAAAGCGCGCATCGGCCCGGACAGGCTTTCCACCCGCACGTCGCCCGGGTTGGTCGGGCGCGGACTGGCCACGGCTTTGGACACTGCTTCCATGCCAGGGCAGTCGTGCACCGATTTCATCACGCCCTGGGCGGCGATGAGCTGCTTCCGCTGCTGGTCTGTCGGGTTGCTCGGGTCCAGCGGCGTGCTGAACGGCAGGAACACCTGGCGCAAGGAGACGATGGTTGCCATGTCGCGCCCGACCTCGCGCTTGCCGCGCAACGTCACGATCATGATGCCGCCGGGCACCGGGATCGGGTTGCTGATGGCGCCCTCCGGCATGTCCTTCAGCACGGCCGCGACGGGCGCATCCAGCGAACCCGATGCCAGCCAGTCGCGGTCGCCGCCTTGCAGCGCGGTCTGGCTCTGGCTGAACTGCGCCGCCACCACGGAGAACGGGGCGCCGGCCCGCAGGCGGGCGATCACCGTGTCTGCAAAGCGCTGCGCGTCGGCGGACTTTGCCGGGTCGTCGATCGGCAGGAATATCTCGCCGATGCGGTATTCCGTTTGCCCGGCCTGCGCCTTCAGCGCCGCCTGCTCGGCTGCGACGTCGGCATCGCTGATTTCGGCGCGCGGCCCAAGCTCCGAGCGCAGCACCTGGGTCCAGCCGATCTGCACCCGGGTCTGGTCGTACAGGGTGCGAAGCGCGACCCCCTCCGCTCCCAGCTTGGCGCGCAGGGTGCCCGGCGCCATGCCGTTGCGTTGCTCGATGGTGTTGATCGCTTCGGCGATCTCCTTGTCCGTCACGACGACCTTGCGATGCTGCTCCTCCTGCAGGCGCACCCGTTCGTCGATCAGCTGCTGAGTGACCTGCGGACGCAGCCGGGCCAGCACCTCGGGCGTGACGGGCAGCCCGGTGGACAGCGCGAACAGCCGTCCCCGCGCACCGATGTCGCCCTGGCTGATGACGTCCCCGTTCACGACGGCGACGATGTGTTCGCTGGGGGCTGCCGGTTCGCCGGTGCTTACCGTTTGCGCCTGGCTCACACTCGGTTGGACGGACGGGGCAGGCCCGGCAGCGGCAAGGCAGCCCATGGCTAGGCCGCTCACGGCCAGGCGCTGGGCGGAGACCAAGGTGATGAGGGTGAGGCGGCGCATGGCGATCCTCCTGTTCAGCCGTGGAACCCGAACTGTCCCACCGTTTTGAGGGTGACGGTAAATAGGACTGTCGTGGCGCCGTTGTCGTTGTTGATCGAGGTGTAACGCTTATAAAAATTTGTGTCTAAGATGAAGCACTCGTTCTCGTAGATGACGTGTCCGCCGACAGAGTCCATTTTGGACAAATGAAGGTCGCGTTGAGCAAAGCCGTTGACCTTGTAGCTGCCGTATTGGCTGGTGAACCCTACGGTCGCCTCGTTCCGAGGGCTCAGATAGCTGGATGGGTAGCCGGTCGGCAAGACCGTCTTGGGTGACTGGTCGTAGAGGAAGTATGGGTTGGTTGCCGAGTACAGGTATCCGATCGAACCGCGGAGCAGAGGCGCGCCTGCCGACCCCACAGCGTCCACGAAGCGGATATCGGAGTTGCGCGGGTCCACCCGGGTGCGTGCCGTAAGGTCGAACCAAGCCGCCGGCGTGATGGTGGTCCGCGCCACCACGTCCGAGACCCGGTGGTTGAGGCCGGACAGCAATGGCAGGCTGTTGTCCAGGTGCTCCTTGTAGGATTGCCCGATCAGGCCGTCGATATTGGTGCCGCCAACAAGCCAGTTGGCGTGGAGCCCAACATTGGCCCGCAGGCCGCCTTCGAACCGGTCGATGCCTGGAAAGCGGTTGATGGCGAACAGGTTGGCGTCGGTGAACTCGAAATCCAGGCTATCCTCGTTCGGAATCTTGCCGCCCAGGAACGACGAGGCGTTGGGCGCCGCGATCAGCTGTGCGATCGGCTCGATGATCTGGCTGCCGAGCGCGCCGCCGTCGCGGATGAACGGCCAACGCACCTCTGCGGCAAGCGTCGGTTGGGCATGGGCGGTGGTGACGCCGGAGGGCGACCCGTAGGTTGGCTGCTGGTTCACCCCGCTTGCTTGGTAGGCTGCCATGTCCGCGTGGAGCGTGACCTTGTATTGCTCGCCATAGCCGCCGACGAAGGGGCGCTGCCAGTCCAGGCTGGCCCCGGCCCGCTGCGTGTTCGTGCCCTGCGAGCGCAGCACGTCGAAATTGGTCGTGTCGAAGCGAAGCCGTCCGCCCAGGGCATCCGGCTCGCCAAAGAAGCTGTACTCGTAGCGCGGCAGCACGTACGGGACCTTGCTCTGTATGATCGAGGTCGCCAGGCCCTCGTACCCGATCGCGTCCAGCTTGGTGTAGGAGCCGACGCCGAAGCCCTCGATGAAGGCGTTGCTCGTCATCACAGTGTTGAAGTTCGGCACCTCGAAGTCGGTCAGGTAGGTGGCGGAGCTGGCGTAGTTGAGGTTGAAGCCGTAGCGCCAGGTGTCGTCGTAGCTGAAATTGCCCTGCGAGAAGACGAAGACCTGCGGCTGGCCCCGGTCGATGGCGCCGCCGGTGTAGAAATCCAATATCCCGTTGTTGAACCTGCGCCGGTAGTCGGCCGTCAGTTCCGCGCCGGACCCGGTGGTGAGCTTTGGCGTGATGGTCACGTCCTGGTTCGGGTCGATCGCCACGTAGTACGGCGCCGCGAAGAAGGTGCCTACGTGGCTGGTGTTGCCGATGCCCGGCACCAGCCAGCCGCTGGCGCGCGGCACGGACGGGTCTGGATGCGAGAAGTACGGCAGGTAGCCGATCGGGACGCCAAGGAAGTCGAGCGTCGCGTCGTGATACTCAATGCGTTGGTTTTGCAGGTCTTGCGTCGCAGTCACGGCGCGGAGTTGCCAGAGCGGCGGCTTGCTCGGGTCCGTCTTGCACAGGTTGCAGGTGGTGTAGACGGCATGGGTCAGCTCGTTGACCTGGCCGTCTATCCGCCGCGCGCCGTTGGCCGCCAGCTTGCCGTTGTCCGCCAGCAGGGCGCGCATGCCTTTCAGCACGCCCTCCCGCAGCCCTTGGGTCAGCTCGGCATAGTCGGCGAACAGCACCTGGCCGTCCGGCTCCACCAGCACGACGTTGCCGCTGGCCGCCGCCACGTTTGTGTTGCGGTCGAACGTGACCTTGTCGGCGCGCAGCACATGGTCGTTCTGCCATGCCTCGACATGGCCCGACGCGGTGACGATGCCGGCGTTGCGATCGTACTCGAAGCTGTCGGCGGTGAACGCGACCGGCTGGTTGCGGTCCACCGGCGTCACGTCCTTGCTGCCCAGCACCCCTGCGAGCTGGGCAGCGGCCGGGTAAGGCGCCGCGATCGCCAGGCCGGCAGCGGCCAGCACGAGCCAGCGGCGGATCATCAGCCGTCCTCAAGGTGCAGCAGCAGCGACACTGCCAGCATCAGTCCGGCCAGCGCCGGCGCCCAAGCGGCCAGCACCGCCGGCAATGCGCCGGACTGCCCGAACTCCTCCGCCACCTTGGACACCACGAACAGCATGAACCCGGCCGCCACGCCGCTGCCGATCATCTGCGCCACCCCGCCGCGCCGGCTCGGCCGCATCGAGAACCCGGCCGACACCAGCGCCATGGTGCCCGCCAGCAACGGCAGCGCCAGCAGCGCCTGAAAGTGCAGCCGGTGGCGGATGGCCGAGAATCCGGAGCGCTCCAGCAACGCGATGAAGTCCGGCAGCGCCCAGACGGAGAGCGTGTCCGGCGAGGCGAAGCTTTCCTGGACGCGACTGACCGTGAGGTCCGTCGGGACCCGCATGACGCCCACCGGCTGCGGCAAATGGTCCGGCACGATGGTGCGCGCGCCCTGCAGCAGCCACGAACCCGGCGTCAGTTCCGCGCTCACCGCCTCAACCCGCAGCAGCAGCCGGTCGTCGGCGCCCAGGCGGAAGATGCTGACGTTCTCAGCCGTCAGCAGGTCATCGTGCAGGGAGACGGAGTCGGCGTGCAGGAAGGCGACGCCCGCCGGGCCAAGCTCGTGGTCGGCCTGGCGCAGCCACAACTGGCCGCCTGCCAGCGCCAGGGGGCCGCCGGTCGTCCGCAGGTAGGTGTTGTCCAGCGTCTCGGCCCGCGCCAGCATCACGGAGGAGAGCGGGCTGACGATGCCGGTGCCGATGGCGCCCAGCAGCAGCGCGCACGCGACCGGGGCGGCCAGGAACTGCCAGGCAGAGATGCCGGCAGCGCGGGCCACCACCAGCTCGGAAGACCGGGTCAGCCGCCAGAACGCGACGATGCCGCCCAGCAGCACTGCGAACGGCAGGATTTCCATGGCGATGTAGGGCAGCCGCAGGGCCGCGATCTCCAGCACCAGGCTGAACGTCGCGTCCGGCTTGGTGGCGGAGCGGCGCAGCAGCTCGATGAAGTCGAACAGCGAGACCAGGCCG
>CAXTPP010000047.1:0-25767 GCA_964246185.1 uncultured Acetobacteraceae bacterium | reverse complement strand
GGCCATCGGGGGTGATCAGCACGTGCTCGCCGGCCTCCAGCTGCGCCAGCAGCACCCGGATGCTGGCCACCCCGCCTTTCTCCGAGACGTCTCGCGCCGAGCCGTTCTTGGAGGACGACCCGTGCACCACCTTCACCCCGAACCGCTGCACGACGATGCCGATGAACCGGCCGTCCCGGTGCTTGCTGACCAGCACCCGTGGCGTGCCCTGGGCGCCCTGGCGCTGCATGGCGAACCAGAGGGCGGGGATCAGCGGCAGCCGCTCGTGCCAGAACGCCGCGATCGCCGGGCGTCCGGCGATCTGGTCCAGCACATGGTCTCCGCCGACCAGCCGCCAGCGCGTGGTCCGCAACGCGATGTCGAGGTATCGGCCGACGATCTGGGCGGTCACCGACTGTACGGCGGCGCTTCGCAGCAGCTTCTTCAACACCGGTGTCGCCCGCCCATCGGCGGTGGCGTTAGCATGACGCCACCCGCCAAGCCAGGCGATGCCCAGGCCGTGCTAGGAAAGGGCGACCGTGAAGCCGCGCTGCACGCCTGGCCGCGCCATCAGCGCCTCGTACCAGCGCCGCACGTGCGCGAACCCGGCCAGGTCTATCCGGTGCCGCTCGTGCCGCCAGGCCCAGCCCAGGATGGCGAAGTCCGCCACGGACAGCGCACCACCCACGAACTCCGCCTCCGCCAGCCGCCGGTCCAGCACGCCGTAGAGCCGCCTGGTCTCGCCCAGGTAGCGTTCCAGCCCGTAGCGCTGGTCCGCCGGGTCGCTCAATCCGAGGAAATGGTGCGCCTGGCCCAGCATCGGGCCGAAGCCGCCCATCTGCCACATCAGCCACTCCACGACCGGCATACGCTCGCGCAAGTCCGTGGGCAGGAACTGGCCAGTCTTCTCGCCGAGGTAGAGCAGGATGGCGCCGCTCTCGAACAGGCTGATCGGCGCGCCGCCGGGTCCGTCCGGGTCGATGATGGCGGGAATGCGGTTGTTCGGGCTGATGGCGAGGAAGGCCGGCTGGTGCTGCTCGCCCTTGGTGATGTCGATCGCGTGGACGCTGTAGGGCAGGCCCATCTCCTCGAGCGCCACGCTCACCTTGCGGCCGTTCGGGGTGTCGTAGGTGTGCAGCTCGATCATCGCCGTGCATCCTTGGCTGGGGCAGGTATAGGGTGGGGTGACGCCCCGGACAGGGTAACTGAAGCAGGGAGATGCCACCATGGACACGGCCATGCCGGCCATCGACGCCGGCGACGCCGCAGCGCCCGCCCGGCTGCTGCAGATGCAGCGGCAAGCGGAGGCGCAGGACGGCGCGCCCACGGCGGAGCAGCGCCTGGCGGCGCTGGACAAGCTGGACAAGCTGCTGCGCGCCCATCGGGAGGAGATCGCGCAGGCCATCTCCGCCGATTTCGGCAACCGCGCCCGGCCGGAGACCATCGTGGCGGAGCTGGTGCCCGCGCTGGCTTCCATCCGCAATGCGCGGCGGAACCTGCGCCGCTGGATGCGGCCGGAGCCGCGCCGGGTCGATCTGAGCTTCCAGCCGGGCAAGGCCTGGGTGGACCACGTGCCGCTCGGCTGCGTGGCCATCGTGTCGCCATGGAACTACCCCCTGTTGCTGACGGTCAGTCCGCTGGTGGACGCGCTGGCAGCGGGCAACCGGGTGATCGTCAAGCCGTCCGAGCTGGCGCCGCGCTTTTCCGCGCTGTTCGCCCACCTGGTCGGCGAGGCGATCGACCCGGCGCACGTCAGCGTCGTGACCGGCGGCCCGGCGGTGGCGCAGGCGGTGTGCGGCCTGGCGCTGGACCACCTGCTGTTCACCGGCTCCACCGCCGTGGGCCGCCTGGTGGCCCGCGCCGCCGCCGAGATGCTGACCCCGGTGACGCTGGAGCTTGGCGGCAAGTCCCCGGCCATCCTGTGCCGCGGCTACGACATGCAGGCGGCGGCGAGGACGGTGGCGCTGGGCAAGTTCTTCAACGCCGGGCAGACCTGCATCGCGCCGGACTACGCGCTGGTGCCGCAGGAGCAGGTGGACGGCTTCGCCGCCGCCGTGATAGCTGCGGCAAGGGCGATGTATCCCACCGTCGCTGGCAACCCGGACTACACCAGCATCGTGTCGGACCGCCACCACGAGCGGCTGCACGGCCTGCTGCGGGACGCGGAAGCGGGCGGGGCGCGGCTGCTGCGCTTAGGCGACGCCTACGGCGAGCGGCGCATGGCTCCCACCGTCGTGCTGGACCCGCCACTGGATGGCGCGCTGATGGGCGAGGAGATTTTCGGCCCCATCCTGCCGGTGATCGGCTACCACGACCTGGCGGACGCGATCCGGTTCGTGAACGAGCGGCCGCGTCCCTTGGCGCTGTATCCCTTCACCAAGGACCCGGCGCAGCTCGCCGCGGTGCTGGGCCGCACCGTGTCCGGCGGCGTGTCGGTGAACAGCGCGCTGATGCATTGCATCCAGGACGATCTGCCGTTCGGCGGCGTGGGACCTTCCGGCATGGGGGCCTATCACGGCCGCGACGGCTTCCGCCGGTTTTCCCACGCGCGGGGGACATACAAGGCCGGGCGGTTCAGCGGCTTCGAGTTCCTGGCGCCGCCGTATGGGCGCAAGATGGCGATGGCGCTGAAGGCAATGCTGATGCGGTGAGGGTTTGGCCAGGGCGGCGCTGAGAACCGGAGCAGTAGTTATGCAGGCGTCACAGGACGTGATCCAGACCCACGTTGAACGTTTGCTCAAGCAAGTAGATGGGGAGTTCAGGAAGTTCGGCGTCGCCGGCGGTTTGCCGCGACGATTGGCGGATGCATTGCGGCAAACTCCCCGGCACTGCTTCATGAGTCGGTTTCAGACGTTCGATGACCGATCCATGACTATGGATGGCTTGCTGCCCGAGGCGCTGGAAATTGCTTACAATGATGCGCCCGTATTTCACGTTGATGAACACGGCGCCCAATTGGCCTCGACTAACTCCGTGCCGAGCTACGTCCTTTGGCTTCTTCATCTGCTTGACGTCGAAGAAGGAGACCAATTGCTCGAAGTGGGCTCGGGATCGGGCTGGCTCACGGCGATTGCTGGAAGGCTTGTTGGCAGGCGGGGTCACGCGACAGGCGTCGAGATCATCGAATCCCTTGGCGAAAAGAGTAAACAATACCTAGGGCAGATGCAGATTGAGAATGTAACGATCTGCTCTGGCGATGCCGCGAAGCCAGGGTGGTCAAGTGGAAAGTTCAATAAGGTGATTTTCACCGCAGGAGTTTACGATTTTCCGATAGCTGTTCTTGATAGGCTGGAAACGGGTGCGAAGGTGCTTGTGCCTCTCGTCATGCGCGATGGCTCTGGATGTCACGTGTCAGTTTGCACATACGACCAGGGAAGCTTGTCCTCGGATCGAGGCTTCATTGGGAACTTCGTTCCTTTCGTGGGCGAAGCACGCGGGAACGAGGATGAACGCTTAGGGTCGGAGAGTGGAAACGCAGGGTTTGGCTCTGCGCCGATTATCGGAAAGATGCGGCTGTGGCTTGGCAGTCGTGGTCCGTTCGACTCGAAAGCTGGGGAGGCTTTCCGGGCATTCCTGGCACGAACCGAGTCAGGTTTCAGAGTCTTTCTGGGAGAAAGCCTGCCTGACATCATGCGGGGAGAAAACGCATTCGGCATCGTCGATGACCAGACCGCATCGGCAGCTGTGTGGGCAGGTGAGTTCATTTACTCCCTCACAGCCAACAAAGCTCTGGAGGCCATGCTGAAGGCTTACATTCATTGGATATTTCTCGGAATGCCTAACCACACAGCTTTCAGCTTGAAAATTACGTCGATACGGAACGATCAGGTAGGGTCACAAGTCAGCTACCGGGACGTCAGAGGAAGAACGGAAGTTGTATGGGCACCCTCGCGTGGAGCCGCTGAAATTCCACAGATGTTGCAAAGCCTGGGCCTAATCCTGCTGGCTGACGACACCGAGCAAGCTCGTTCTTGATTAGCTTAAAAATGCTCAATATGGATGGAGGCAACGCAACTTTTGGGTGACTTCGCCGCAGGCCGCCTGGACGCAGAGACGTTCCAAATGCCCTATTTAGCGACTTGGCGGGACATGCGCGACAAGGGTGAGCCGTGGATCGGGGACATTGGCAAACTCTTGGCGGCGATTTTTGATTCGACCGAATGTTTCAGCCCCGATTTTGCTTCTGGCGAGTTAACCGATGATTTTGCATTGGATGAGCCACACTTCCGTGCCGAATTGCTGACGATCCACGGAAAGCTGCACGCTTTGCAGTAGGCAGCGTAACAATTCAGCAAATGACAGCCTGAGCAACGGCATCCTCCAGAAAGCTGCCTTGATCAGCTTCGCGTCACCGTCGGGTCGATCACGTTGGCGCACGCATCGGTCGGGGCGGCTGCGACCTGGCCCACGATCGGCACGATCTTGAGCGCGGCCGAGCCCACCCGGCACGGCGCCGCAACCAGCCCGCATCCGCCCAACGGCGCGATGCAGAGCACGAGCCAAACCAACCGCTTCACCATAGCCGAACCTCCATCACGCCGGGTCAGGCTACCCCAGCCGGCATCCAACTGCCATGGAAGCCGAACGGCACCCGGCGCGGCAGGCGCACGGTGGCGACCGGCCCTGCCGCGACGGCTTGCGCGTTCAGCACCCAAAGCTCGCTGACGCCCAGGTCCGGACGCCACGCGACCAGCAGCAGCCAGCCGTCGCCCTCGTCGGCATCGGCAGCGCGCGGCACGAAAACGGCCTCCGACGCGCGTTCGCCCGGCGGCAGGCGGAACTCCGTGCGGGTACGCTGGTGGAGGTCGTGGTGCAGCACGGCATCGACCTCGTCCACCTGGCTGATGCGCCAGCCGTGGCGATAGGGCAGCCCGGCGCGGCGCTCGTCGATACGGGGGAACTCGCCGGGCGTGTCGTCCAGCACCTCGCGCTGCACGGGTGCGCGGCCCGCCGGGTCCACCCGCCAGCGGCACAGGCGGCCGGTGACCGGCGCGGGCGGGCTGCCGTCGGCCACGGGGAACAGCGGGGCGGAATCGTACTCGACCACGTCCATCATGACGAGGCCGTCCGCGTCGAAGGCGTTCATCACGTGGAAGGCGTAGCACTGCGCGATCTCCGACCAGGCCAGGCTGGCGATGCCCTGATCTCGCCGCAGCACGCCCAGGTGGCCGCCGCGCCCCGGCTCCCACGCGAAGGGCGGCTGCCCGGCCATGGCGCGCTCCATGCTGCCGGTCAGCGGCAGCACGGGGAACAGCACGTGCTGCGCCGTCACCCCGAAATCGTGCACCATGCTGCTGTAAGGCGCGCTGAACACCTCCAAGCCGGACACGCGGCCGTCAGGCTCGACCGTGCCCCAGGACAGGCCGGGGCTGAACGGGCCGGTGGCGGAGTAGCTGAAGAACACCAGCTGGCCGGTCGCCGGGTCCCGCTTCGGGTGCGCGGTGAAGCGGCCGGACAGCGCACCGCCGAAATCCTCGATGCCGATGGTCGAGAGGTCGTGCGGGTCCAGCCGGGTGGGCAGGTGCGCTTCCTCCAGCGCCAGCAGCCGGCCCGCGTGGGGCAGCACGTGCGTGTTGGCGACGCCGGTGTCCAGGCCCGGCGGCGTGTGCGGCGCCGGACGGCCGAACCCGGCGAACAGCGGCTCGCCTGCCGCCGCCTCGGCCAGGAAGCGCGGCGTGCGGACCCAGCGGTTGCGGTAGCTAGCCCGGCCGTCGCCGATCGTGATTGCGTGGACCATGCCGTCCCCGGTGAACCAGTGGTAAGGCTCCAGCGGCGGAAGGTGCGGGTTCGGCCCGTTGCGGAACAGCGTGCCGTGCAGGCTGGGCAGCGCTCCCGTCACCGGCAGGTCGCACACGGCGCATTCGTCGTCGATCGGCGCGTAGTTGCCGGACAGGAAGGGCGAAGCGGGCATAAGGGCCTCCGTTGCAGCTGACATGCGGTTGGCCGAAGCAACCGGCAAGGCGGCCGCACCCTTACCGTGCGGCATGGAGACCCGAATGAGCGCCACGCTGCCCCCGATCACGACCCAAGCCGCCGCTGCGATCCCGGCCTGGCTGACCTTGCTGCTCGCCGCCGCGTGCGGGCTGATCGTGGCCAACATCTACTACGCCCAGCCGCTGGCGGGGCCGATCAGCGCGTCGCTGGGGATGTCTGCCCAGGCGGCGGGGCTGGTCGTGACGATGACGCAGGTCGGCTATGGCGCCGGGCTGCTGCTGATCGTGCCGCTGGGGGACCTGGTCGAGAACCGCCGGCTGGTGCTGGCCATGGTGGGGGTGAGCGCCGCGGCCCTGCTCGCCGCGGCGCTGTCCAGCCATGCCGCGCCTTTCCTGGCGGCGGCGCTGGTGGTCGGGCTGGGCTCGGTGGCCGTGCAGATCCTAGTGCCCTACGCCTCCCACCTCGCGCCGGAGGCGATGCGCGGCCGCGTGGTCGGCAACATCATGAGCGGGCTGATGCTGGGCATCATGCTGGCCCGGCCCGCCGCCAGCTTCGTCACGGCGGCGCTGTCCTGGCATGCCGTGTTCTTCCTCTCTGCGGCGGTGATGGTGGCGCTGGCCGGCGTGCTGCGGGCGGCGCTGCCGGTGCGCCGGCCTGCGCCGGGGCTGGGCTACGCGGCACTGCTCGCCTCCATGGCCGGGCTGGTGCGGCACACCCCGGTGCTGCGGCGGCGGGCATTGTACCAGGCCTGCCTGTTCGGCGCCTTCAGCCTGTTCTGGACCACTGCGCCGCTGCTGCTGGCCCAGTCGTACCAGCTGACGCAAACCGGCATCGCATGGTTCGCGCTGGCCGGGGTCGCCGGCGCGGTGTCGGCGCCGATCGCGGGCCGGGTGGCGGACCGTGGCTGGACCCGGCCGGCGACCGGGCTGGCGATGGCCCTCGTGGCAGCGTCGTTCGTGCTGATGCGGCTTGGACATGCCGGGTCCGCGGCGTCGCTGGCCGTGCTGGTGGCAGCGGCCATCCTGCTGGATTTCGGCGTGACGGCGAACCTGGTGCTGGGGCAGCGCGCGATCTACGCCCTCGGCGCGGAGTTCCGCGCTCGCCTGAACGGCCTGTTCATGGCGACCTTCTTCATGGGCGGCGCGCTCGGGTCCGCCGCCGGGGGCTGGGCGCTCGCGCACGGCGGCTGGCCGCTGGTGTGCTGGGCAGGCCTGGCGCTGCCGGTGGTGGCGCTGCTATATTACGCGACGGAACTGCGGAGCTGACGGCACTTCGGGCTGTCGCACCGGTCCAGCCTGGAGGCGGCCTGGACATCGGATCGCAGCACGAAGCCTACGGAATCAGCTCAAGCCGCCGCTCTATCCTTTGCACGCGGTCTTCCAGCGTGTCGCTTCGTAGGCTGGAACCGGCTCCCTGCTCATAAAGACCGGCGACGTCACGGCGCATGCCGGCCACGCTCAGCTCCAGTGGCGTCAGGCGATGCTTCACGTCCCGCAGATCGGCCGAGAGCTGTCCGATGTCGGCACGGATCGCCCGGAGCAGTTCAAGCACAAGATTGTCGGACATAACGCGCGACACTTCCATGAGGCTGCCTCAAACATAGCACGCTTAAGCCGCATGGGTGAACTGCAGCGCCGCCAGGCGGGCATACAGCCCGCCGCCGCGCACCAGGCTGTCGTGCGTGCCAGAGGCCACGATGCGGCCTTCCTCCATCACCACGATCCGGTCCGCCCGGCGCACCGTCGCCAGGCGGTGGGCGATCACCAGCGTGGTGCGGCCTTCCGAGAGCGTGGCCAGGGCGCGCTGCACGGCGTGCTCGCTTTCCGCGTCGAGCGCCGAGGTCGCCTCGTCCAGCAGCAGCACCGCCGGGTCGCGCAGCACGGCGCGGGCGATGGCGATGCGCTGCCGCTGGCCGCCGGACAGGCGCACGCCCTTCTCGCCCAGGAAGGTGTCCCAGCCCTGCGGCAGCGCTTCGATAAATCCGCAATGGGCGGCGCGCGCGGCGGCGCGCACTTCGGCGTCGGTGGCGTCCGGGCGGCCGAAGCGGATGTTGGTCCAGGCGTCGGCGCCGAACATCACCGAATCCTGCGGCACCAGCCCGAGGCGGCCGCGCACATCCGCCGGGTCGGCCTGGCGGATGTCCACGCCGTCCAGCCGGATTGCGCCGGATTGCGGGTCGTAGAAGCGCAGCAGCAGTTGCAGCACGGTGGTCTTGCCGGCGCCGGACGGGCCGACCAGCGCGACCGTCTCGCCGGGTTCGACGTCTAGGCTGAAGCCCTCCAGCGAGGCGCGGTCCGGCCGGGCGGGGTAGTGGAACACCACCTGGTTGAACGACACGCGGCCCAATCCCAAGCCATGGGGCGGCAGGGGCAGCGCGCGGAGGCGGGCAGGGGCGGCGATCAGCGGACGCTCATTCAATAGCTCGGCGATGCGGTCGGCGGCCCCGGCGGCACGTTGCAGCTCGCCCCACAGCTCGCTCAGTCCCGCGCCGGAGGTGGCGACGATGACGGCGTAGAACACGAAGGCGGACAGCGCGCCGCCGCTCAGCTGCCCCGCCAGCACCTGCCTGCCGCCGACCCAGAGCGCCAAGGTGATCGCGCCGAAGCCGAGCAGGATCACCACCAGGATCACCCCGGAGCGCGACGCGATGCGGGCGCGAGCGGCAGCGACCGACAGCTCGGTGGCGGTGGCGAAGCGCTCGCGGGCGAACGGCTCCTGCGTGAAGGCCTGCACCGTGCGCAGCGCCCCCAGCGTCTCCTCCGCCAGCGCGCCGAGGTCGGCCACGCGCTCCTGCGCCACGCGGGACAGCACGCGCTCGCGGCGGGAGAACACCACCAGCGGCACGATCACGAACGGCACCACCGCCGCCACCAGCCCGGACAGCAGAGGCGCGGTGAACACCAGCATGGCGAATGCGCCCACCAGCAGCAGGGCGGAGCGCAGCCACTGCGACAGGGCGGACCCGGCGAGCGCCTGCAGCACCGCCGTGTCGGCCTGCAGGCGGGAGAGCACGTCGCCCACCCGCGCCGTCTCGAACCAGGCGGGCGAGAGCGTCAGCACCTGGCTGAACACGTTGCGGCGCAGGTCGGCGCCGATGCGCTCGCCGAGCCAGGTGACCAGCGCGAAGCGGGCGGCGGTGGCGAAGGCCAGCAGCGCGATGACCCCCGCCATGCCCAGCGCGGTGGCGTTCAGCCGCGCCGTGCTGCCGCTGGCGAAGCCGCCGTCGATCAGGTGGCGCAGGCCCTGGCCCAGCGCCAGCACCAGCCCGGCGGAGGCGAGCAGCGCCGCCGTGGCGCCCGCCGCCTGCCAGCGGTAGCGCACGAGGAACGGCGCCAGCAGGCGCAGCGCGCCGGTTTTGGATGGGCGAGGACGCATCAGCCCTCCATGTAGGATTTGAAGGCGGCGGCGTAGTCCGGATGCCAGCGGGACAGGGCGGGGCGGTTCTCTATGATGTCCTCGGCCGCCCAGCGCATGCGCTTCTCGTCCTGCGCCCGGGTGGTGTCGTTGTCGGGGCACAGGAGATAGAAATCGCCCCGGCCCAGCCCGTCGAGCATGAAATCGACCACCTGCTCCGGCGTCCAGGCGGCGTCTGGCTTGGTGGGGGTGCGGACGCGGGTGAACCCGGTGAACGTGAAGCCCGGGATCAGCAGGTGGGCGCTCACCGGCGTGCCCAGCAGGTCATGCGCTAGCCCCTCGGTGAGCACCTTGATGCCGGCCTTGCTGACGTTGTAGGCGGTGTTGCCGGGCGGCGTGGTGATCCCCTGCTTGGACCCGGTGTTGATGATCGCCGCTGGCTGGCCCGCCGCCAGCATGGCCGGCATGAAGGCCTGCACGCCGTTGATGACGCCCCACAGGTTGGCCTCCAGGATGGCGCGCCACGCCGCCGGGCCGTCCGCGATGGCGCCCTTGGTCTCGCGCCCGGCGTTGTTCATCAGCACCGCAACCGAGTCCCAGCGGGCCATCGCCTCCTTCCGCAGCGCCACCACCGCCGCCGCGTCGCTCACGTCGGTCGGCACCGCCAGCACGTCCGCCCCCGTGGCGGCCAGCGCCGCGGCCTCCCGCCCCAGCGCCGCCGCGTCGATGTCAGCCATGCAGACCGCCATGCCGGCTGCCGCCAGCTTCTGCGCGGCCGCCAGGCCGATGCCGCTGGCGGCCCCGGTGACGACGGCGGCGCGGCCGGGCGCGATGGCGGGATGGGTCATGCGGTGGCTCCTGTCGTTGATGTTGAAAGCATGGCCAGCGGCGGCGGCCTTGCACCCAGGTTGACCCGGCGCGATGCTGCGCAACCGGCTCAATGGAGGATACCATGCCATATCCGTTCACGCGCGACGACCTCGATGCGCTGGCCGTGTGGGACACGCCAACCATCTGCAACGGGCTGGAGCTGCTGGTGCCGGAGCGCCGGGCGATCGGCTTCACGTCCGAGCCGATGGTGGCCGCCGTGCCGGAGGGCAAGCCAATCGTAGGCCTGGCGCGGGTCGGCTTCATCCGTGCCAAGGAAGCGCCGCGCTCCCCGGTGGCGGACCGGCTGGACTGGTACGACTACGTGGCCGAGGCGGAGATGCCCAGCGTCGTCGTGCTGCAGGACCTGGACGACCGGCCGGGCTACGGCGCGTGGTGGGGCGAGGTGCATTCGACGGTGCACCAGGCGCTGGGCGCGCTCGGCTGCGTCACCAACGGCTCGTTCCGCGACACGGCGATGCTGGCCGCCGGGTTCCAGATCATCGGCGGTAAGGTGGGGCCGAGCCATGCCCATGTGCACATGGTGGAGTTCGGCCGCGCGGTGAACGTGTTCGGCATGAACTGCGCGCACGACGACGTGGTCCACGCGGACGCGCACGGCGCAGTGGTGATCCCGGCGCACGTGGTGAAGCGGCTGCCGGACGCGATCGACCTGTGCAACCGGCGGGAGCGGGTGATCCTGGACGTCTGCACCACGCCGGGCTTCACCCCGGCCAAGCTGCGCGCGGCGGTGCTGCGCTCGGGCGAGATCCACTGAGGGCGGTTACGCCCCGAACTCCACGCCGATGTAAGCCTCCGCCAAAGGCATGGCGAAGGCGAGCGCGTTGAAATCCAGCATTCCGCCGGGATGCGTCAAGCTGTCCATGACCCACCCGGTTCCTTCGCGGCGGTAGTGCTCGGCACGCATCTGGTCCTGGTAGGCCAGCACTAGATGCGCCAGGGTCGGCAGGCTTTTGTAGAAGCGCAGTTTCTCCCCTCGGTCATTGTCCATGGTGGATGGGGATAGGATTTCGACGATGACCAGCGGATCAGCGACGAAGTTCTGACCCTGCAAAGGGCCGCAACGCACCAGCAGATCGGGTTTTGGTTTATAGAACCCTGCTTGGCTTTCCGACCGTTGCACCCGCATGCCGCCGAAGAAGACATGGCAGCGTCTCGCATCGACGGCTTGCAACAGGTGGCGGCCGATGTTGCTGACGATTTTCTCGTGCGCCTGGCTCGGGTTCGTCATGGCGACGATGCGGCCTGCGACCAGTTCCCAAAGCGAGTTGTCGACTTGGTCCTCAAGGAAAGCGTCGAACGCCGTGATCGTGACGAGCGGGTCGTCTAAGACGAGAGCTTCGGACATCACCCAGCCTTCCATACCAGTATGGCGTGATCTAGCACGATTAGCTGACAAGCGGCATTGGGCGTACCTAGGTTTGCATTTCAGCATTCGGCGCAAAACGGGCAAAAAGGCTTAGCCCGCTGCCGAACGATTTGCACCGGGAACCGCGTCCAGCGTCCGCTTCGGCTCTCGCCGCCAACAGTGAGGCTCTGCTCTGACATCCAACCTTGTTGTCAGAGTCATTTTCTTGCGTTAGCAGGGCTAGCTGTACCCGATATAAAGTGCCTCAAGCGCAAGAGGAGATCGAGGTGCCTGCTGTTCGCCACGCCATGCTGACGTCTGCTGTCCTGATACTATCAGGCCTGCTCTCCGACATTGGATGCTGACAAGGCGAGCGTCCGTGGCGCCGGTCCCGACTCCAACGGGTTTCTCATCATCGGGACAGCCAACGAGAACGCACGCAACGAGTGGTTTTTCGTTTCGCAATCGTTTGGTGTGAACCTCGTGCGCGACGACGGGCAGGTCGTGCATGTTGTCCGACAAGGCTGCAATATACAGCGGAATCCTCTCTGGCCAAACATGCAGCAGCGACCGCCGCATCGCGGAACATGTTGTCCAACTTCCGCCAGGTAATTGGCAGGTTGATAGTGTGTTTGAGACCGACCGGCACGGCGTTCCGGCGCGAATTGGCGTTGTCCGGGCCAAATTGCCGCCTGCCATCAAGATCCATATGGGACCTGACGAGATCGTTTATGCTGGCGACTTCCTCTTTGCCCTCGATCAGGACAGGATCGAGGGCAGCCTCAAGGCTTTATAACCGAGATGATACGGCAGCAAGCGAGGCCTTGGCCGCCTATCCCGGGTTGAACGGCAGCTTCACCTACCGCGAACCGACCCACCCGATCACGGGCCGGTCTTAGCATGCTGTATCGTCTAGTGCTGTTGCCGCTCATTGGGCTTACTGCTTGCCAAACGGCACCGGTGCCGTTCCCAGTCCAGGTTACGTCAACGCCATCCGGCGCTGCGTGCAGCGCAGAGCGCGATGGCATCCAAATTGATGATGTGGCAGCGACGCCGGGCATTCTCACGATACCTGCGATGAAAGGGACTGTGCGCGTGACCTGCCGCAAGGCGGGCTACATCACGGCCATGCAGGAATGGAGCCCGACTTACTCGCCGGACAGAGCCTATTTCGGCCCAGGAGCACTGGTGGTTCTGGCAATCAGGCGAGCCGGCCCACCTCCCCCGAAATCTGACTGGCACTATCCGGATGAGTTCCATATCGAATTGCTTCCGCTCGGCGATTCTGGTCGACCGCTGCCGCTCTCAGGCCTCAAGTTACACCAGGCTTAGGTCATCAGGCACAGCATGAATTTATCCAGCATGTGCAGCAACTCCCACCCATGGTCTAGCGCCTATGTCACGTGCGGCAGACTGGACGGGGAAACATTAGGGATCGCTTTGTTTGCCGTTGGCGACGAAGTTGCGGCCCGACCCTACCCACCCCTAGCCTTGACTGCCCCAGCTGCCTAAGCGGATCATCGCCTGCCCGCAACAGGAGTTGCTCATGAACGTCCAAACGTCACCTAACCGCGCCATGTCCGACACCGAGTGGCAGGTCCGCTGCGACCTGGCCGCGCTGTACCGGCTGGTGGCGCACCACCGCATGACGGACTGGGTCTATACTCACATCTCCGCCCGCATCCCCGGGCCGGAGCACCATTTCCTGATCAACCAGTATGGCGTGCTGTTCGACGAAATGCGCGCGTCCGACCTGGTGAAGATCGACCTGGACGGCAACATCATCGCCGAGGCGCACCATGCCGGGATGTCGGAGCGCAAGGTGAACGCCGCCGGGTTCTGCATCCACTCCGCCATCCACATCGCGCGGGAGGACATCGTGTGCGTGGTGCACACCCACACCGCGGCCGGCATCGCCGTATCCGCCCAGAAGCGCGGGCTGCTGCCGATGAGCCAGCATGCCCTGCGGTTCTACGGCCGCATGTCCTACCACGGCTACGAGGGGATCGCGCTCGACCTGGACGAGCGGGACCGGCTGGTGCACGACCTCGGGGCGAACCGGGCGATGATCCTACGCAACCACGGCCTGCTGGTCGGCGGGCGCACCATCCCGGAGGCGTGGAGCGATCTTTATTACCTGGAGCGGGCCTGCCAGGCGCAGGTCGCGGTCGGCGACGCCGAGCTGGTGCTGCCGCCGCCCGAGGTGTGCGAGCACACGGCCGGGCAGTTCAACCGCGACGGCATCCTGGAGCATTGCGAGTGGGCCTGGGAGTCGGCGCTGCGGCAGGTCGAGGGCGGCAGGACGGACTACCGCAGCTGACATCCGGCTACGCCCCGGCCGGGCCTGCGCCTGGCCGGGTGTCCCTGCGGCCCGCCGCTGCCAGGTGGGAATGGGTGCTGGCCGCGGCCGTCTCGCTCGGCTGCATCCTGTTCGGGCTGGCGAACGTGCGGCCGCAGACGCTGCAATCCTATGACCAGCCGCTCTATCTCGGCATCGCCAGCGACCTGTTGCAGACCGGCCTGTACACCAACGGGCGCTGGGGCGCGGCAGGGCAGCCAGGCGCGTATACCGCCCCGCTCTATCCGGCGCTGGTGGCGGCCGTGGCGGCGCTGGACGACAGGCTGGCCACCGCGGCGGCGTGCGTGCGGTCGGCGTCCTGGGCGGACATCCCCGCCTGCCCGGGTTCGCTCGGCTTGCTGGCGCCGGTGCAGGCGGCTCTGCTGGCCGGCACGCTGGTGCTGGTGTGGCGCTCGACCCTGGCAATCGGCGGCGGCCGCTGGGCTGCCTGGTGCGCGTTGCTGGCGGCAGGGCTGGGCACCGCGCAATACGCCGTCTATGCCCGCACCGCGATGACCGAGGCTCTGAGCCTGCCGCTCGCCGCCTTGTCCGGCCTGCTGCTGGTGCTGCTGGTGCGCGTGCCGCGATGGCGTACCGCGGTCGCGCTGGGCGTGGCGCTCGGCCTGCTCACCCTCGCCCGGCCGGAGTATCTCTACCTGGCCGGCGCGATCGGGCTTGCCGGCGTCGCCATCGCGCTGCGCCGCCGCCGGCTGGGGCTGCTGATGGCCGCCTCCTGCGTCGTGGCCGGGCTGACGGTGACCCCTTGGTCGGTTCGAAACGAGGTGGAGTTCGGCACGCCGTCGCCGACCGTGGGATACGCCGGGTTCATCCTCGCGCAACGCATGGCCTACGAGGCGATGACCCCGGGCGAGTGGGCGGCGCAGTGGCTCTACGCGCTGCCCGGCTTCGGCCCGGCGCTGGCCTTCAGGCTGATGCCCGGCTCAGTGGCGCGGCTCGGCGGGCAGGAGCGCCCGGACACGTTCTACATGGTCGGCAACAACGCCATGGTGCAGGAACTGGCGGACCACGCGCCGGACCCGGCGGACCAGGTGGGCTATCTTCTGCGCCAGTACGTCTGGCCGCACCCGCTGCGGTTCGCGGCCGTCACGCTGGTGATGGCGTGGAAGTCGCTGTGGGTGCGCAAGTATTTCAGCCTCGTCGCCGTGCCGTTCTTCGCCGTCATGGTGTTTGATGCCGTGTGGCGACGCGACGGTGTGCGCCTCGCCTTCGTGCTGCCGCCGCTGTTCGTGCTGGCGCTGCATGCGGCTACCACCGTCGCCACGCCGCGCTACAGCCTGCTGCTGGTGCCGGCCTATGCGGCGGCGTTCGGGCTTGCCGTCGGCCCCCGCCTCGAGCGGCTTGTGGAACGCGGGTTGCATCGTCTGCGGGCATGACCGAGCTGCTGCGGATCGAGGGCCTGCGCACCGAGTTCCCCGGGCGGGCTGCGCCGTTCGCCGCGGTGGATGGCGTTGACCTGGCCGTGGACCGGGGGCGGACCCTCGGCATCGTGGGGGAGAGCGGGTGCGGCAAGTCCATGCTGTCGCTCTCGGTGATGCGGCTGGTGCCGCCGCCGGGCCAGGTGGCGGGGCGTGTGGTGTTCGACGGGCAGGATGTGCTGCGCTTGCCGGCCGCCGCCATGCGCGGGCTGCGCGGCCGCCGGATCGCCATGATCTTCCAGGAGCCGATGACCAGCCTGCATCCCGCCTATACCGTGGGGGACCAGATCGAGGAGGCGATGCGGGCGCATGGCGGCGGGCGGCGGAACCTGCGCGCCCGGGCCGCTGCCGCGCTGGAGCGGGTGCGCATTCCCGCCCCGGATCGGCGGCTGGACGAGTATCCGCACCAGATGTCCGGCGGGATGCGGCAGCGGGTGATGATCGCGATGGCGCTGTCCTGCGCGCCGGACCTGCTGATCGCCGATGAGCCCACCACGGCGCTGGACGTGACGGTGCAGGCCCAGATCCTCGATTTGCTGCGGGATTTGCAGGCGCAGACCGGCATGGCGATCGTGCTCATCACCCATGACCTCGGCGTGGTGGCGGAGATGGCGGACGAGGTGGCGGTGATGTACGCCGGCCGCGTGGTGGAGCGCGCCCCGGCTGCCGCGCTGTTCGATGATCCGCAGCACCCCTATACGCTCGGCTTGCTGGGCAGCGTGCCCCGGCTGGAAGACAAGCGCGACCGGCTGCTGGCGATCGAGGGCGCGGTGCCATCCGCCGGGTCGCAGTCGCCGGGCTGCCGGTTCCACCCGCGCTGCGTGTTCGGCGCACCGGCTTGCATGACGGCGCCGCCGCTGCTGCGGTCATTGGGACCGGCGCACCGGGCGGCATGCCTGCGTGCGCCGGTGGAGGACTTCCTTCTCCCTCCCCCCGCGGGAGAGGGGCGGGGTGAGGCGCAGCCGCGCCCATGACCCCCATCCTGGAAACCATCGGCCTCGCCAAGCACTTCCGCACCCGTTCCGGCCTGGTCCGCGCCGTCGACGGCGTCAGCTTCTCGCTGGCCCGCGGCGAGACCATGGCCCTGGTGGGCGAGAGCGGCTGCGGCAAGTCCACCACGGCCCGCCTCGTCCTGCGCCTCATCGAGCCAACCGCCGGCACGGTGCGGTTCGACGGCCAGGACATCACGGCGCTGCCGGGCGGTGAGCTGCGCCGCCTGCGCCGCCGGATGCAGATCGTGTTCCAGGACCCGTTCGCCTCACTCAACCCGCGCATGACCGTGGGCGCCACGCTGGACGAGCCGCTCGCCATCCACGGCTACGGCGACGCGGCGAAACGCGGCGTCCGGGTGGCCGAGCTGCTGCACCTGGTGGGCCTGGCGCCGGAACACGCCCGGCGCTACCCGCACGAGTTCTCCGGCGGCCAGCGCCAGCGCGTCGGCATCGCCCGGGCGTTGGCGCTGGAGCCGGCGCTGGTGGTGTGCGACGAGCCGGTTTCGGCGCTGGACGTGTCGGTGCAGGCGCAGGTGGTGAACCTGCTGGCCGACCTGCAGCGGCGGTTAGCTCTGTCCTACCTGTTCATCGCCCATGACCTGGCCGTGGTGAAGCACGTCGCCACCCGCGTCGCGGTGATGTACCTCGGCCGCATCGTGGAGGTGGCGGCGCGGGACGACCTGTTCGCCCGGCCGCTGCACCCGTACACGCGGGCGTTGCTCGCCGCCATCCCCCGCCCTGACCCGGCGCAGAAGCTGGTCCGTCAAGCGCCGGGCGGCGACATGCCCAGCCCGCTCGACCCGCCTGCCGGGTGCCATTTCCACACGCGCTGCCCATTCGCCGCCGCCCGCTGCCGGACCGACCCGCCGCCGTTGCGCGCGGTCGCGCCGGCGCACCTGTCCGCCTGCCACTACGCCGAGCAGCTGCCGCCATTCGAGGCCGGCGCCGCCCGCCCGATCGCTCCCATGGCGGCCCGGCGGCTGGCCCTGTATGCCGAGCGAAGGGGAGCCTGATGCGCATCCACGTGGCCGACGCGATCACTCCGGAAGCATGGGCCGAAGCGCTGGTCCGTGCCGGGTTGCCGGCAGACCGCCACCGGGTGACGTTCGGCGCCGCGGCAGAGCAGTTCACCGCCGCCATGGCTGACGCGGAGGCGGTCGTCATGGCCACCAACGACACCAAGGTCCTGTTCCCCGCCAGCGCGCCAGCCTTGAAGCTGCTGTTCTGCACGTCCGCCGGGCTGGACTCGGTGCCGTTCGCCAGCCTGCCGCCCGGGGTGGCCGTGCTGAACAACCGCGGCGTGCACGGGCCGAAGGCGGGCGAGTACGGCATCATGGCCTTGCTCATGCTGGCCAACCATGTGCCCGCCTTCGTGACCCGGCAGCGCGCGGGCGTGTGGGACCGGACGCCCGGCACGCTCCTGGCGGGCCGCCGGGTGACGGTGGTGGGCCTGGGCAGCCTGGGCGGCGCCATCGCGGAGCATGCCGCCCGCTTCGGCATGAAAGTCACCGGGGTGCGCGCCCGTCCTGCGCCGCACCCGGCATGCGAGCAGGTGCTGCCGGCCGCCATGCTGGAGGAGGCGCTGGCCGAAACCGAGTTCCTCGTGCTGGCCTGCCCGCTCACGGCGGCGACGCGCAACTTGCTCGACCGCCGCCGCATCGGCCTGCTGCCGCCGGGCGCCGGCGTGGTCAACATCGGCCGTGGCGCGCTGCTGGACCAGGACGCGCTGTGCGACGCGCTGGAGGCGGGGGCGCTGTCCGGCGCGGTGCTGGACGTGTTCGTGCCGGAGCCGGTGCCGCCGGGCCACCGCCTGTGGGCCACGCCGAACCTGGTCATGACGCCGCACGTCTCCAGCGACGACCGGGCTGCCTACAACGCGCGCAGCCTGGACATCTTCTTGCGGAACGTGGCCGCACACGAGGCGGGCCGCCCGCTGCCCAACCTGTTCGACCTCGCCCGCGGCTATTGATGGGGCAAGGCGCGGGTTGAGTGGAATCGATGGCTGGCGCGTTGACACTACTAGAGTGCAGGGCAGTGACGGACAAGGAGCGTGGCGTGCCGAACATCAGGATCACCCGGCGCACCGCGCTGGCAGGGGCGGCCGGGCTGGCTTTGTCGGGGCGGCCGAGAACAGGGCGGGCGGCAGGGCTGGAGGTGGCCAACGTCGGCTTCTTCACCGAAACCACGCCCACCATGCTCGCCAAGTATCAGGGCTGGTTCGAGAAGGGCACGGGCAGCCGCATCAACTGGATGGAAATGGGCAGCGGCGCGGACATGAACGTGGCCATCACCGCCGATGGCTGCGACATCGGGCTGGCGACCGGCTCGGCGGCGGTCGCGTCCGGCATCTCGCAGAAGCTGCCGTTCCAGGTGGTCGGCATGGTGGACAGCATCGGGCCGGCGGAGGAGATGACGGTGCGCGCGTCCAGCAACATCCGGACCCCGGCGGACTTCGTGGGGAAGGTGGTGGCCACCCCGTTCGGCTCCACCAGCCATTTCCGCCTGCTCGGCTTCATGCGGCTGAACGGGCTGACGCGGGAGAAGGTGACGCTGCTCGACGCCCGGCCGCCGGCCATCATGGCGGCGTGGGCGAAAGGCGACATCGACGCAGCCTACGTCTGGCCGCCGTTCAAGAGCCAGCTGCTGGCTGATGGCGGCACGGTTTACCCGACGTACGAAGCCTTGGACCAGGCGGGCTACGCGGTCGCCGACCTGATCGTGGCGCGCAGCGGCTTCGCAACTTCGTACCCGCATGCGGTGGCGGGCTTCCTGAAGGCCTATGGGCGGGCATTGGCGACGTACCGAGGGCAGCCGGGCCAGGCTGCTATCCTGGTAGGCAAGCAGGCCGGGGTGAGCCCGGCGGCGGCGCTCGCGGCCATGAACGAGTACGGCTTCGTGCCGCAGGCGGATCAGGTAACGCCGGATTGGCTGGGCGGCAGCGTGCAGGACCCGGGCAAGGTCGCCCGGATGCTCAAATCGACCGCGGACTTGCTGGTGCAGCAAGGCAGCATCAAGCGTGCGCCTGGCCTGGACGCGTTCCAGAAGGCGACCGACACGAGTTTCCTGGCCAAGGCGATCACCTGACGGCATTTTCGACAGCAGATTTTTGAGGTTGCAAATATGACCGCGGTTTGTCCTAAATGGCAATAACCGGGGCAGCATAAGCCCCACGGTTGAAGGGACATTCAAATGAGGAAGTCAGCTTTCGCAGCCGCCCTGTTGGCGTCGTGCGCGTTGAGCGCCAGCGCCGCCGACCTCAAAAGCTATGACTCGTCCAAGCCGAGCTTCTGGGCGCACCCGCCAGCCGACTGGTTCCTTGGCGACGAGACGGAATCTCAAAAGGGATTGGCGCCCTCGGTCGGCCCTGCCACGCCGACGCCACTGGCCGAGCTGCAGGACAATCTCAAGAACGTCAAGCTGCCGCCGGGCTTCAAGATCGAGGTCTACGCCAGCGGCCTACCAGAGGCGCGGCAGATGGCCTGGGGCGCCAACGGCACCCTGTTCGTCGGCTCCTATCAGGCGACCAACGTCTATGCCGTGACCGACCAGGATGGCAAGCGGACGGTCAAGACCATCCTCAAGGGCCTGAACATGCCCACCGGCGTGGCGTTCCGGGACGGCTCGCTCTATGTCGTCGCGATCAACCAGCTGCTGCGCTACGACAACGCCGAGGCCAATCTCGACAACATGCCGAAGCCGGTGGTGGCCTATGACGACATGCCCTCGTTCGTGGCGCATGGCTGGAAGTACCTCGTCACCGACAAGGATGGCGACATGTACATCCCGTTCGGCCCTCCGTTCAACATCGGCATCCCGCCCACCAGCGTCTCGCAGATCCGCCACGTGGACCCCAAGACCGGGCAGGCCGAGATCGTGGCGCTCGGCGTGCGCAACAGCGTCGGCGGCGACATCGATCCTCGCTCGGGGGATTACTGGTTCACCGAGAACGCGCGCGATTGGATGAGCGACGACGTCCCGAGCGACAAGCTGAACCACATCACCCGGATGGGCCAGGATTTCGGCTATCCGCACTGCCACCAGGGCGACATCCCGGACCCGAAGTTCGCCATGGGCCATGCCTGCTCTGAGTTCACGCCGCCCGTGGTGAAGCTCGGCGCGCACGTCGCCCCGCTCGGCATGAAGTTCTACACCGGCAGCCAGTTCCCGGCGGAGTACAAGGACAACATCTTCATCGCTGAGCACGGCTCCTGGAACCGGCACAAGTACCAGGGCGCGCGCATCGACCGGGTGGTGGTGGACGCGGACGGCAAGAACGCGCACCAGGAGGTGTTCGCGCAGGGCTGGCTCACCGGCGCCCAGGACTACAGCGGCCGGCCGACAGACATCCTGCAAGCCAAGGATGGCTCCCTGCTCGTGGCCGACGACTGGGCGGGCGCTATCTACCGCATCAGCTACGCAACGCCTTAAGCCGATCAAGCCTAAGTTGGGCCGCCCGCCTCCCCGCGGGCGGCCCACCCTCTCAGGCCCGCCCTATGCGACGATTGAGCCTGATGGCGACCTTCTGTCTGGCTTGTGTCCTACCTCTTGCCCCGGCGTTCGCCGCCGTCGGCGACAAGGTGGCGGGGGAACAGACCGCCGAGGCTTGCGGGGCGTGCCACGGGGCGAACGGCATCTCGGAAACAGAAGGCATTCCCTCTCTCGCCGGGCAGCAGGACAGCTTCCTGCAATGGCAGCTGATATTCTTCCGCACCGGCCGCCGCGCCAACGAGATCATGACCCCGATGGCGCAGAGCCTTAGCGACGAGGACGTGCGGAACCTTGGCGCGTACTTCGCGTCCCTGCCGCCGCCGCCCGCCGTGGAGGCCGATGCGGACGTGCCGCTGCATGCGGCGGGCGCCGGCCTCGCGGGCCAGCACAACTGCGCCGCCTGCCACACCGACGCCTACACCGGCAAGAAAGCGGCCGCGCGCCTCGCCAACCAGCGGGAGGACTACCTGACCCATGCCCTGGCCGACTACCGCTCCGGCGCGCGCCCCAGCACCGGGGTAGCCGCCATGACGGAGGCCGCCTCCGGGTTGAGCGACGAGGACATCACCGCCTTGGCGCATTTCCTGGCCACGCTGCCGCCAGCAGCGCCATGATTCGTGCCGGCGCCCTGTTCACGGCCGCGCTGTGCCTGTCCGTCACCCCCTCGCGGGCGGACGCATTGCTGACCGATACGCACGCCTTCGAGCAGGCCGACGCGGCTTCGTTCTTCGATTTCGACGCTTGCGGCGACGGCCTGAGCGGCGAGGCGTTTCGGCAGGCGCTGCGGGAGAAGTTCGCCCGCTGCCCGTTCGACCCGGCGGCCCGCACCCAGCTGGCGCAACGGCTGCAGATGCAGCAGAGCAAGTCGAAAACGATGCTGGCGCAGCTGATTGATCAGCACAGCGGCTTGCCAGTGCAGCTCGACGGCATGGTGCGGACCTGCCACGCGCAACGCAGCAGCCCGGAGTATGAGCGGGTGCAAACGGCGCTGCGGCAGTATGGCGACGGCCAGGCGAGCGCCGAGAGCATACTGCCGGAAGCCTGCGATGCGGCGGTGATTACGCCGTAGCCTCGGTCGCTCGGTCCGCCAAGCATGATGGCCAGACGACCCGGAGCCGTTGAAGCACCACATCGCTGCCGTCGTGCATCTCGAAGCGATGTTCGGCTGCATAGGCGCGGCGCAGCCACCCCGCGTTCTTGCCCGCTGACGACAAGCTCCGCCAGGGCGGGCGAGACGCCGAAGGCGACCACCTCGAAATGGCCGCGATCCGGGCAGCCATGCGGAAGCAACGATCGGCGTCAGGCGGTGCAGAGCCGCTTCCAGCGCTGTTCCGGTATTTGTCCAATCGCCCAGCCATGCCCCCTTAGCATGGCCAAACCCTCCGCCGCACGTCATACCCGGATGTGGGACCCACGATCCCAGGCTGCCGCCGCGCCGCCAAACTGCCCGCCTAGCCCTGCTCCATCGAGGAAATCCACCATGAACGCCAGGCTTGTCGTCGCGGCTTTGCTGCTGCCCGCCCTTGCTGCATCGGCAGCAGATGTACCAGATCTGATCCCGACCCGTGACGTTGACATCTCATACAAATTGGAAAGCCCCGACCGCGGGAAGCAGAAGTTTCGGGTACGCTGGCTGTCTGACGAGAAGCTGGAGCGGATAGACGGGGCTGATCAGGCAATCACCTTGATCGATCATGCTCGCAATCAATTGGAGGTGTTGAATCCCTCGCTCAAGACGTTCGTGATGGTCGACGCTCCCGAAAAAGGGATGTACTTCCCCAGCATCGGCCCATCTGCGGAGCCAGGACAGCAGGTTCAGGTCGCAAACTACGCTTGCAGGGAGTGGCACTGGGAGGTCGAGGGTAAAATGTCTGTCTTGTGCGTGACGGATGATGGCGTCCCGCTGCGTTTCTTCGACGGAACCGACCTTCATATCACTGCGACACATGTGACCTATGGGAAACTGAAGCCGAAGCTGTTCAGGATACCAAGGGGTTTCGAGGAGACGCCGACCTTTTAGCAGGAGGCAGCAGCCGGTCATCCACCGAGTTGATGCCCAAGACGTGCAGCTACTCTGTCCGGTCCGCCCCGATCAGCGCCAGCCCCGTCGCCACCGACACGAACTCGCCGCCGCCCGACACCGCCTCCGCCCCGAACCGCCGCGCGAACAGCGCCCGCACCGCCGGCACGTACGACGTGCCCCCCGTCAGGAACACCCGGTCAACCGTCGCCACCCCCGCTGCCGCCAGCGCCTCGCCCACCGCGGATTCCATCCGGCGCAGGTCGGGCTCGATCCAGGCCTCGAACTCACGCCGGGTCACCGTCTCCTCCACCGCGAACCCAGCGTGGCGGAACGACAGCACCGTGCTGTCCGCCGTGGACAGGGCGGCCTTCGCGTCCGACACGGCGCGGTACAGCCCGTAGCCCTGCTCGTCCTCAATCAGTTGGCGCAGATGGTCCAGGCGCTCCGGCGCATCGGCGGTGCGGCGGACCTCGGCGATGTCGCGCAGGGTGCGCGGGCTGCGCATGAGCGAGAGGCGGTGCCAGCGGGCGAAGGCGGTGTACCACTCGGCCGGCACGGGCAGGGCGGCGCCCCACGGCACGTAGGACGAGCCTTTGCCCAAGCGCGGCGCGACCACGCGGTCCATGATGCGGGCGTCGAACGCGTCTCCGGCGATGCCGATGCCGGCGCGGCCCAGCGCCGTCACCCGCGGCATCCCGCCGGGGTCGAAGCGCAGCACGGAGAAATCGCTGGTGCCGCCGCCGAAATCTCCCACCAGCACGGTGGCGGGCGCGGCCAGCCCGCGGGTGAAACCGTAGCCCGCGGCTTCCGGTTCCAGCGCCACGTCGATCTCCGGCAGCCCGGCCTCGGCGAAGGCGGCGCGCAGCCGGGCCTCGCCGAACGCGTCGTCCGCGCCGTCGCCGGCGAAGCGGACGGGGCGGCCGGCCACGATGCGCGCTCCCGCCGGGTCCAACCCGGCCGCGGTGAACAAGGCGCGCAGGAACAGGCCGACCAGCGCCGGTAGCGTCCATGGCCGCCCCAACAGGGTGGTGCCGGTAAAGCTGCGGCTGGCCAGGTAGCTTTTCAGCGACATGACCAGGCGGCTGTCCAGCGGGTCTTCCAGGTACGCCGCGATTGCCGCCGGGCCGGCGGCGTGGCGCGAGTGCAGCCGCCCGCCCGCCGTGTCCTGCCAGAAGCACAGCAGGGAGCGGAACACCTCCGGCTCACCGCCGCCCGCCGTGAAGCGCACCGTGCGGAGCTGGCGCGTGCCGGTGTCGAGCGCCGCGATGACGCTGTTGGTGGTGCCGAAATCGACGCCGAGGATGGTCGCCACGGGAATGCCTGCGCTGGGGAGCGGCGTGGTAGCCCAAGTGCTGCCGGGCGTCACCGGTTGCCGCCGGGCGCGCACTGGGCGAAGGATGCGCTCGCCAGCCGGGGAGCCACCATGCCAGCCATCCAACTCGACCGCGCCAACCTTGCCCGCCTGCAGCCGCCGGTGAACCGGCCGCGGTTCGACCCGGCGCAGGTCAGGCCCGGCATCGTCCACCTCGGCCTCGGCAACTTCCACCGCGCGCACATGGCCCGCTACACGCACGACCTGATGGACTGCGACCCGGCGCTGCTGCAGTGGGGCATCGTCGGCGCCGGGCTGCTGCCCGGCGACCAGCGCATGGCCGAGAGCCTGCAGCCGCAGGACTGCCTCTACACCCTCGTGGAACGCAGTTCGGATGCCCAAGGCTTGAACGCGCAAGCCATCACCGTGATCGGTTCGCTGGCCGCGGTGGTGTTCGCCGGCCAGTCGAGCGCCGCGCTGCTGGACGCGATCGACCAGCCGGGCATCCGCATCGTCAGCCTGACGGTGACGGAGAACGGCTACTGCCTCAATCGCTCGACCAAGCGGCTCGACCCGGAGAACGCGCTGATCCGGGCGGACCTGGCGCACCCGGAGCAGCCGAAGAGCGCCATCGGCATCATCGTGGAGGCCTACCGCCGACGCCGCGACGCCGGGGCGACGCCGTTCACCGCCATGAGCTGCGACAACATCCAGCACAACGGCGCGGTGCTGCGCGGCGCGGCGCTGGCGCTGGCCGAGCTGCGCGACCCGGCGCTCGCCGCCTGGATCGCCGAGCACGGCAGCTTCCCCTCCACCATGGTGGACCGCATCACCCCCGTCACCGCCGCCGCGGACACGGCGAAGCTGGCGGCGGACTACGGCATCGAGGACCGCTGGCCGGTGTTCGCCGAGACGTTCACGCAATGGGTGATCGAGGACCGCTTCCCCGCCGGACGCCCGCCTTACGAGTTGGTCGGCGCGCAGTTCGTGGCGGACGTGGCGCCATACGAGTTCATGAAGCTGCGCCTGCTCAACGCCAGCCATCTGGCCGTGTCCGGCATGGGGCGGCTGGCGGGCTGCATGACCATCGACGAGGCGATGGCGGACCCGCTGATCACCCGGTTCATGGTGGCGCTGATGGACCGCGAGACCGGGCCGACCCTGCTGCCGGTGCCGGGCATCGACCTGGCCGCCTATAAGGCGACGCTGGTGCAGCGGTTCGGCAACACCGCCATCAAGGACACGGTGGAGCGGGTCAACACGGACGCGCCGCTCAACGTGCTGGTCGATCCGATCCGCGACCGGCTGGCGGCGGGGAAGGGCGTCGAGCTGCTGGGCCTCGCGCTGGCGGCATGGCTGCGCCGGGTGCGCGGCGAGGACGAGCAGGGCCAGCCGATCGACGTGCGCCACCCGCTGGCGGCGCTGCTGCGGGAGAAGGCGACGGAAGGCGGCCCGGACCCGCGGCCGCTGCTCGGCATCGCGCAGCTGTTCGGGGAGGCGGGAACCGATGAGCGGCTGATCCGGCCGGTCGGGCACTGGCTGGCGATGCTCTACCGCGACGGCAGCCGGGCCACCTTGGCGGCAGCGGCGCGCGAACAGGGGTTCTGAGCGTCACGCAGCGCCGGTTCAGGCGCTGCTGAACCGCTGCCGTTCCTGCACCGCCCTCCCGCCCGGG
>CAXTPP010000046.1:0-26016 GCA_964246185.1 uncultured Acetobacteraceae bacterium | reverse complement strand
TGCTGATGCTCCGCCGTGCCGCTGCTTTGGCTCCGGTCCATAACAGCTTCTAAGCGCTTGGCGTATGTGCAGCTGCTCCAGCGCTGGAACGCCACGCTCAATCTTACTTCAAGACGCAATGGCCGGTTGGTACAATTCGACAATCACTATAAGAATAGCTTGCTCCTGCTTCCGCATCTGCCCAGTGAATTGCCTCGTTTAATTGATCTTGGTTCTGGTCAGGGTTTCCCTGCAATCCCACTCGCCATCGAAACAGGCGTTGAGGTTGACCTGATTGAGTCGGATCGGCGGAAAGCCGCTTTCCTGACAACGGTCATGGCCAGCCTTCAGCTAAGCGGCGCAGTCTGGCCAACCCGCATCGAAACCGCCAATCCCTCCCCTGCTCTTTGCGTCACAGCTCGTGCGCTTGCCCCGATAAGCCGCTTGGCCGGGCTTGCACGACGTTTTACGGCTGACGGAGGATGCTGCCTGTTCCTAAAAGGGCCAACCGTGGCCCAGGAGATCGCAGAAGCTGATCTGCCCTTCACGACTGAAATTCTCTCAACGTCAGATGCCGCTTCATGCATCGTCAAATTGACTGAGTTGCGCTAGCATTAAAATTGTGACGCCTGTCTCCACCCATATTATCGCGGTTGCCAATCAGAAAGGCGGCGTCGGCAAGACGACCACAGCCCTCAATCTGGCGACCGCACTGGCCATGGATGGCCACCGGGTGCTGGTGATTGATCTCGACCCGCAAGGCAACGCCTCGACTGGGTTGGATGTGCCGCGGGCTGATCGCTTTCCCGGATGCTATAACAGCCTTACCGGCCGTGTTCCGATCATGGACTGCATACGTCCGACACAGATCGACAACCTCTTTATTTTGCCCGCCGAGGCTGACCTCGCTGGGGCTGAGATCGAGTTGGTTGCCCAATCCGACCGGGAATACCGCTTGCAGGACACCCTCAAACGCCTTATTGGCTTCTCGGTCGTATTCATCGACTGCCCTCCCAGCCTGGGCATGTTGACACTGAACGGACTGGTGGCAGCATCATCCATCCTGGTGCCCCTGCAATGCGAGTTCTTTGCGCTGGAAGGTCTCAGCCAACTCGCTCAAACCGTTGATCGGGTCCGTGCAGCTTTCAATCAGCATGTGGCCATCGACGGCATCGTCCTAACTATGCATGACCGGCGTAATAACCTTTCCGAACTGGTTGCCGCAGACGCGCGCAGCTTTTTCGGAGACCGCGTTTACGAATCCATGATTCCGAGAAGCGTCCGTGTGTCAGAGGCGCCCAGCCACGGCAAACCCGTGATGGTATACGACGCACGCTCCGCCGGCGCCGTGGCCTACGCTCGCCTTGCCCAGGAATTCAGCCAGCGTTTTAAACTGGCCGTTGTGCCAGCGTGAAGGAGCAGGCCCCACGCCTCGGCCGCGGCCTGGCCGCCCTGCTTGGTGACATGAGCCGCACGCCGGCTCCGGGGGGTGCTATCGGTATATTGGACGCCAAGTTGCTCGAACCAAGCCCGTTCCAGCCGCGCAGTCCCATGACGGATGACGACTTGGCCGAGCTAGCCGCGTCAATCCGAGCGCAAGGCCTGCTCCAGCCTATCCTGGTCCGCCCGCACCCTCATCAGCACGGCCATTATCAGATCATCGCTGGCGAGCGCCGCTGGCGAGCGTGTAAGCTGGCAGGGTTGACTGAACTGCCGTGTTTCGTTCGTTCGATGCCGGATGCCGACGCCAGTGCCGCCGCGCTGGTGGAGAACCTGCAACGGCAGGACCTCAATCCGATCGAGGAGGCGCAAGGCTTCAAGCGCCTGCTCGATGATTTTGGGCTCACCCAGGAAGAGCTTGGCAAGTCGATCGGCAAATCCCGCAGCCACGTCGCGAATAGTCTGCGTTTGCTCAACTTGCCTGACCGCGTGATCGGTTATGTCCGCGATGGAAGCCTGTCGGCTGGACATGCCCGCGCGGCGCTCGCCTGCGCTAATCCGTTGCAGGCCGCTGAGCAAATCCTGGCAAACGCCATGAGTGTCCGGCAGGCGGAGGCTTTTGCAGCCAACAACGGCGGGGAACATCCGTCAAAGCCGGAGCGGCAGCCTGCCGTGACGGGCGACATCGACATTCGCGCCATCGAGGCTGACCTCTCCAGCCAACTAGGCCTCCAGGTCTCGATCAGCTTCAACGGGCGTAGCGGCAGCATAAACCTTCGGTATCAAAACCTTGACCAACTGGATTACGTGATCGCCAAATTGGGCCGGCCTTGAACAACCCGGCCTAACGTTCTCGCCGGGTCGCCATGGATGAAAGCAATTCGCCGGCAATCACCATGTCGGCAGATCCCGCTCGCTTGCATGCGATATCAGCAGATCGGACAGTTTTTCCAAGCGCCTCCAGCGCCGGAATCGACCAGCGCTCGACCTCCCGTAGGAAATCCGGCAACTGCCGCGGGAATATGGGAGGCTGCAAGCTGCGGCACGCTTCCTCAGCACTTCGCCCCTCCCGCATCGCCAGCCGCGTTTTGAGCAGCCGCAGGACTTGGCCCGACAAAACAGCGAGCAGTCCCGGCCCGGTGGCGCCTTCCCGAACCAACTCGTCGAACAACGCATCAAACAGCACGGCGCGCCCGGCAAGCGCAGCAGAGACCGCCATTCCCAAAGACGCGTCCAGGCTCGTGGTGCAGCATGCCCGCGCGTCCTCCAGCTCGACCGGCTGGCCACCGGCATAGAGCGCCAGCTTCTCAAGCTCCGAACGTCGCCGGACCGAGTCGCCCATAAGCTCCTGGGCGAGGAACGCCAGGGCATCTGGACTTGCGGTAAGCTGATCGGCTGCCAGCGTGCGCGCGATTTCAGCGGCGACAGCGTTGCTGCTTTCGGGATAGCAGCCGATAACGGCCCAGTCAGGATGCCTCTCTCCCAATGCTCGAAGCTTTGATCGTGGCGTAAGGCTGCCACCCTCCAAAAGCACGAGCGTGTCAGCCCGGTGCTTGGCTAGCGGCTCCAGCAGGACGGCCAGGTTGTCAGTCGCGTCCTGCACGCGGATCACGCGACGGCCGCCGCCAAGGGTGCGGGTCGTCACTTCGCCACGAAGCCTGCCATGTTCTTCCCTAGTCAGGACACTGGACCGGAAAGGGTCGGCAACAGTGCCGATGACGGCGCGGATGACAGTGGCCCCGCGGTCCCGCATAAGCCCTCCCTCATCGCCATGGAACAAGATGGCAAAATACCGGGCGGGGTCGCGCAGCACGCTGGCGACATGCTGCGCTGCAATCTTCATAGCTTATGTAGCAGATGCGTGCCGCTCGAAGTAGGCCGCAACTTGCAACGTGATCTCGTCCGCAACCGTGTCGGTGATGCGGCGCTGCGATGCCTCTCCCTCCAAGTCGGCCGCGAAATACTGCTGATCGATGATGTTGACGCCATCCAGGGCCCGCGCCGTGCCGTTTGCGACCAAGGTGCGAGGCGCATCCAGCATCTTCAGCGACCACGTCGCCGTCGCCGTCTGGCGGAGACGGGTGACCGTGGTGTCCTGCTGGACGCCAATCGCATCGCCGCCAATCCCCAGGCTGACGCTCAGCTCGTAGCGCTTGGCTGTCCCATCGTCACTGCGATTCATCCGTTGCTGCAAAGCTTGCCGCAACAGCTGGCCGGTCCGCTCCGGAATAAGGCCGACGTCGACTGCACCCAATTCATGCTGTGCGGGCGTGTTCAAGCTGCCCCGTGAACTGTAAAGCGGCCGAAAGCCGCACCCGGCCACTGCCAGCACAGCCATCGCCATGCCGCGCCGGCCCAGCGTGGCACGGCGGCTCAAGCCGGCCCGCCCACGACGAAGTTGACGATCCGGCCCGGCACATAAATCCGCTTCACGATCCGCCGCCCTGCCAGCGCCCGCATGACGTTCTGATTGGTTTCGACTGCCATCAAAACGTCCGCCTCCGAGGCTCCCGCGGCGACTTCGACCGTGGCGCGCAACTTGCCGCTGACTTGGACCGCCACAGTCACTGTCGTCACGGTCAGCATGGCCGGGTCAGCAACCGGCCAGTCCAGTTCCGGCAAGCCACCCAGCTCCGGGTGCAACTGAGCCATCAGCTCGCAGGCGAGATGTGGCATCATGGGCGATATCAGGCGGGCGAAGATGTCAAGGCTTGAGCGGAGTGCGGCACTCCCCTGCCTATCGGCGGCGTCAAATGTTCGTTGCGCATCGAAGATAGCGTTGGCCAGTTCATGCAGGCGCGCCACGGCCACATTGAAGGCAAATTGGTCCAAAGCCGACGTGACGCTTGCGATCGTGCGGTGGGCCACCTGCAACAGGGCGTTCGAGGCGTCAAGCTGCGGCGAAGACACGGCAGGCAGTCCAGGGATGGCGGCAGCGAAGCGCGCCACCCTCTGGCTGAACCGGTGAGCGCCCGCGATGCCGGTTTCCGTCCACTCCATGTCCCGTTCCGGTGGATTGTCCGACAGCACGAACCACCGGGCGGTGTCCGCGCCATAGCGGGCGATGATCTCCTGTGGATTGACCGTGTTGCGCTTCGACTTGGACATCTTGTCGTTCGGACCAACCGTGACGGCTAGCCCGGTCGCTGCTTCCAGCGCCCCATCAGCCTGCCGGATGATCTCGGCCGGGTACAGCCAGCGGCCATCGGCGGCGCGGTAGCTCTCATGCGTCACCATGCCCTGGGTGAACAAGCCGGCGAACGGTTCCTCCACCGCTACCAGACCTGCACCCCGCATGGCACGGGTGACGAAGCGGGAATACAGCAGGTGCAAGATCGCGTGGTCGATGCCTCCGACATATTGGTCCACGGGCAGCCAGTGCCGCGCTGCCGCCGCATTCACCGGGTCGGTGGCGCCTGGGCTGCAGAACCGGGCGAAGTACCAGGAGCTGTCCACGAACGTGTCCAAGGTGTCGGTCTCACGCTCGGCCCGTCCGCCGCACGTGGGGCAAGTCACGATGCGCCAGCTGTCGTGGTGGTCCAACGGGTTGCCCGGGCGGCTGAAATCCACGTCTTCCGGCAGCACGACCGGCAGCTGCGCGTCAGGCACCGGCACGATGCCGCACGCCGGGCAATGCACCACCGGGATAGGGCAACCCCAGTAGCGCTGCCGGCTGACTCCCCAGTCGCGCAAGCGCCAGTTCACCACGCCCTCGCCCTGGGCCGCTTCCTGCAAGCGGCGAATGATCTCAGTGCCTGCCGCTTGCGTGCTCATCCCATCCAGGAAACCGGAGTTGATGATCGTGCCCGGGCCATCATAGGCCTTCGCGCCGGTCGCGAACGAGGCCATGTCCTCCCCGGGCGGCAGCACCACGGGCAGCACCGGAAGGCCGTATTTGCGTGCGAAGTCCAGGTCGCGCTGGTCTCCGCAGGGGCAGCCGAAGATCGCCCCCGTGCCGTATTCCATCAGCACGAAGTTGGCGACCCAGACCGGGACCAGCCGGCCGTCGAACGGGTGCCGGACCATCAGCCCGGTGTCGAACCCGCGCTTCTCCGCGCTCTCGATCGCTGCCTCGCTGGTCCCCAGTGCCCGGCACTCCGCCACGAATGCCGCCGCCGCCGGGTCAGAAGCGGCCATGGCCGTAGCGATTGGGTGCTCGGGCGCCACGGCCAGGAAGGACATTCCGAACAGCGTGTCCGGGCGGGTGGTGTAAACCTCGATCTCGGCCAGGCCAGCGGCCGGCTGGGACAGTGCGAACTGCACCCGCGCGCCCTCGCTACGGCCGATCCATCGGGATTGCATCGCGCGCACCCGCTCCGGCCAGCGGTCGAGCTGCTTCAAAGCGTCCAGCAAGCTCGGCGCGAAATCGGTGATGCGGAAGAACCACTGGGCCAACTGCCGCTTCTCGACCGGCGCGCCTGACCGCCAGCCACGCCCGTCTACCACTTGCTCGTTGGCCAGCACGGTCGCGTCCACCGGGTCCCAGTTGACCCAGCTCAGCCGCCGATCGACCAGGCCTTCACGCATGAACGCCAGGAACAGCTTCTGCTGCTGGCCGTAATAGGCTGGATCGCAGGTGGCAAACTCACGCGACCAGTCGATTGACAGGCCCATGCGCTGCAACTCGGTCCGCATGGCGGCAATGTTGCGCCAAGTCCACTCTGCCGGATGCACGCCGCGTTCGCGCGCCGCGTTCTCCGCCGGCAGGCCGAAGGCGTCCCATCCCATCGGGTGCAGCACATCATAGCCACAGGCCCGCTTGTACCGTGCAACGACATCGCCGAGCGCGTAATTGCGGACGTGGCCCATATGGATGTTCCCGCTGGGATACGGAAACATTTCAAGAACATAGTATTTGGGCTTGTCGCCGGTTGGAACGTCCTCGACGCGGAACGCGCCGGCAGCGTCCCAGGCCTGTTGCCAATGTTGCTCTACGGCGGTGAAGTTGTAGCCCTGCGCACGGTCCGCGGCAGCAGGCTGCAGTTGCTCTTGCATTCTAAACTCACACCCATCCGGGCATGGCGAGGCGCGTCATTGGCTGGCGGTCTGCGCCCTCAGCTCGCGCGCCCGCGCCAGCACCTTGTTCTCGATCTCGCCTGTCGTTGTCTGGCTGACCGCCGCATCGACCCATTGGCCGCCCTGCTGGACTTGGCGAAAGATCGACACCCGCACCCCGTCGGCACGCAGCTGCCGGCCGAGGATATAGGCGGTTGCCTTGAACCGTTCCCCCGCGGCCGATGGCGGCTGGTACCAGTCAGTGATGATCACGCCGCCAAAGGGATCGGCTGAGGCGAGCGGCATGAACGCCAGGGTGTCCAGGGCGCCCCGCCACAAATAGGCGTTCACCCCTAGCGAGGCGCTCGCCTGGTCGCGGCTGCTGCTCGAACCCTTGCCGACGCCGAGCACCAGCCCCTGGTTGCCGCCCAGCTTGCCGCGCTGCCCGCCCTGGGCGCGGTAGTCGTTGTATTCATTGTCGGCGACAGGGCGAACGCTGGGGTCAGCGCCGCCGCAAGCAGCCAGGGTGACGAGGCTGAGCAACGCGAGAGATCGGGCGCGACGACGGGACACCATGACTGGCCTGCACAAGTTCATGCCGCACGGCGCGGCGTATCTCTCTACAAGGTGCCGCACCCCCCGCCAAGCGTTTCGCAAGCGGGGCGCTTCGCAAACGGGGCATTTCGCAAGCCCGCTTGACCACCGCAGCCCGGCACGGGAGCATGGTGGCCATGGCAAACCTCGAATGCGTCGCCGGCCGGCTTGCGGCAGTCCGCGGCCGCATCGCGGCGGCTGCCGCCGCAGCGGGGCGCCGGGCCGAGGACGTGACGCTGGTGGCCGTGTCGAAGACCCATGATGCCGATGCCGTGGCACAGGCCCTCGGCGCTGGCCAGCTCGTGTTCGGTGAGAACAGGGTGCAGGAGGCAGCCGGCAAGTTCCCCGCCTTGCGGCAGAGCGCGCCGGGTCTGCGCCTGCACCTGATCGGCCCGTTGCAGACCAACAAGGTGCGCGAGGCTGTCGCGGTAGCCGACATGATCGAGACGCTGGACCGTCCCCGGCTCGCCGATGCGCTTGCCGCCGCCCAGGCGAAGGGCGACGCGCTGCCCGAGCTGCTGGTCCAGGTGAACGTGGGCGAGGAGGCGCAGAAGGCCGGCATCGCCCCGGTAGACGCCGATGGCTTCATCCAGGACTGCCAGGCCCGGTTCGGACGCCGGTTGACCGGCCTGATGTGCATCCCTCCCGTGGGCGAAGCGCCGGACCGTCACTTCGCCTGGCTGGCCGAACGGGCCGCCCGGCATGGTTTGCCCGTCGTCTCGATGGGTATGTCGGGGGACTACGAGGCGGCCATCCGCCATGGCGCCACCCAGGTCCGCGTTGGGAGCGCCATCTTCGGCGTCCGGCCGCCGCCTTGAACATCAGCCGTGGCCAAGCTTATCTCAGGCCTTGAAGGTCGAAGTTCGCAGCGCCGTGCCGGCACGTCCGCCCAGGACGGGGTGACCATCACCCGCTTGCTCTGCCAGTTGGAGACGATGCATGAGCATGGCTGCGATTGCCCCCAGGACCGTCCGAGCCCCCGTGCGGGCCACCTCGTTGCTGGCCGTGCTCGGCATCGTCTACGGCGACATCGGCACCAGCCCGCTCTACGCGTTCAAATCCAGCCTGGACCACTTCACCAGCCGGGGCGTGGCGAGTTTCGAGATTCTCGGCATCCTGTCCATGATCTTCTGGTCGCTGATCGTCATCGTGACGATCAAGTACGTCCTGCTGGTGATGAGCGCCGACAACAAGGGCGAAGGCGGCATCCTGGCCCTGATGGCGCTGGCGCAGCGGGCTGCGAAGGACGGCCGCGGCAAGGCCGTGCTCAGCATGGTCGGCATCGTCGGCGCATGCCTGTTCTTCGGCGACGGCATCATCACCCCTGCCGTGTCCGTGCTGTCGGCCATCGAGGGCCTGGAGGTTTCGGCGCCGGATTTGCAGCCATACGTCGTGCCGTTGGCCTGCGGGGTCATCGTCGGCTTGTTCGCCGTGCAATACCGCGGCACCGGCCGCGTCGGCCGCATCTTCGGCCCGGTGATGGCGGTCTGGTTCGCCGTCATCGGCATCCTCGGCGCGCAGCAGATCGCGGCCCAGCCGCACGTGCTCATGGCCCTGTCGCCGCACTACCTGGTCATGTTCTGCATCCGGCACGGCTGGCTGGCCTTCATCTCCCTCGGTTCGGTCGTGCTGGCCGTGACAGGGGCGGAGGCGCTGTATGCCGACATGGGGCATTTCGGCGCCCAACCCATCCGCTGGGCCTGGATGGGCTTCGTGCTGCCCTGCCTGGTGCTCAACTACTTCGGCCAAGGCGCCTTGATCCTTGCCGACCCGGCAGCCATCGCCAACCCGTTCTTCCTGATGGCGCCGGCTGGCCTGCGGCTGCCCCTTGTGGTGCTGGCCACCGCTGCCACCGTGATCGCCAGCCAGGCGCTGATCTCCGGCGCGTATTCCATCGCGCGCCAGTGCATGCAGATGAACTTCCTGCCCCGCATGACCGTGACCCACACCAGCGAGACCGAAGAAGGGCAAATCTACGTCCCCCAGATCAACTCCGCGCTGTTCATCGGCGTGCTGCTGCTGGTGCTGGCGTTCCGCAGCAGCGACGCGCTGACCTCCGCCTACGGCATCGCCGTGACCGGCACGTTCATCTGCACCTGCGTGCTGGCCGCCTACGCATTCCATCGCCAGTTCGGGTGGTCCCGCCCGCTCGCCGCCGGGGTGTTCGGCTGCTTCTTCCTCATCGACAGCGTGTTCTTCGCCTCCAACCTGCTGAAGGTGCCGGATGGCGGCTGGGTGCCGCTGCTGCTGGGCGTGGGCCTGATGGCGCTGATGACGTCCTGGAAGCGTGGCCGCGAGCTAGTGCTGGCCCGCTGGAAACAGGACAGCCTGCCGCTGGCGTCCTTCCTCAAGCGCTTGCCGCAATCCCGCACCCTGCGCGTGCCCGGCATGGCGGTGTTCCTCACCGGCACCCCGGAGTACGTGCCCGCCGCGCTGCTGCATAACCTCAAGCACAACAAGGTGCTGCACGAGAAGATCCTCTTCGTCACCGTCGTCAACCTGGACGAGCCCGAGATAGGGCCTGAGCGCCGCACCGAGGTGACGGAACTGGCGCCGGGCATCCATCGCGTGCTGCTGCGCTATGGCTTCATGGAAAGCCCCAACATCCCCCGTGCCCTCGAAGACCTACGCGGCAGTGGTGTGGACTATGACCCGATGCAGGTCAGCTACTTCCTGGGGCGTGAGGTCCTGGTGCGGGCGCTGGTGCCGAAATTGCCGATCTGGCGGTTGTGGCTGTTCCTGATGATGGTGCGCAACGCCGTGCCCGCCACCGTCTTCTTCCGCATCCCGAGCGACCGTGTCGTGGAATTGGGCGTGCGGGTGGCGATCTGAGCAAAGCCGGGACTGCCTTGGCCAGCCGAACGCCGCCAGCCCTGCAGAACCCTTGCGATAGGCTCGTTAGCCTATTCCAGGCATAACGTTCTACGGTAGGCTGGTTGGGACGGTGCCATGAGTGCAGTGAGGGTCACGATGGTCTTGGCTCGAGGGCCTGGCCGGGCACAGGGCGACCTGGATGACCGGATGACTTTGCATGTCGTCCTGACGACGGGTGCGCACCTGGACGCCGCCGAGTGGAGCGCCGGCAACCAGCCGTGGCGGACCCGGCGTGAGCGTTCAGGCCAGCCAGTCCGATCCGGCGAACTGGTGAAGATCGACGATGGCTGGGCGTTGCGCGAACTCGACAGCGAGGACGAGCCGCTCTATCGCCTGGCTGCAAACGTGGTGCGTCCGGGAGAGGTCGTCTCCGTTGCCAAGCTGGACGGCAATGCCATGCTCTACCGCATCGTGGCCGTCGATCCGGATTGATCGAGCGGCTTGCGTCCGGAACGCTACTCCGCCGCCACCATCATGTTCGTCCTGTCCGAGGCCACCAGCAACGTGATGCGAACCGGAATCGACTTGGCTGCCGGCGTGTTGCTGCCGACTGCCTTGTGCCAGATCGGCAACAGTGGGTTGCACTCCGGGTAATAGGCGCCGGCGCAGCCCTCCGGCACGTTATACGGCGTCACGCGGAAACCCTCGACAATACGCTTCTTGTCCTCGGCCACCGTGTGCAGCGCCACGATGTCGCCTTCGCTCAGTTGCAGCCGTGCCATGTCGTTGCGGTGGATGAACAGCACCATGCGCGTGCCTTTCACGCCGCGGAACCGGTCATGATAGCCGTAGATCGTCGTGTTGAACTGGTCGTTGCTGCGCAGCGTCATCAGCGTCAGCACGTCCCGCTCGTCATCCGGCTCGCTCGCATGGTCCGGCAGGCTCTTGGGCACGATGAAGTTGGCCTTGCCGTTCTCAGTGTCCCAGACCCGCTGCCGCGCCTTGGACGGGATGTGGTAGCCGCCGGGTTCCCACATCGCCTCGTTCAGATTCTTGAACTTCTCCGGGAAGGTTTCCTCGATCGAGTCCCGGATCAGGTCGTAGTTGGCCACCCACCGGTCCCACGGCACGTTCGGGTTGGCCGCCACCGTCGCCTTGGCCATCCCCGCCACGATCGCCGGCTCCGAGATCAGCGTCTTGCTCGCCGGCGTGCGCAACCCGCGGGACCCGGTGACGCAGGAGGTGCTGTCCTCCATGCTCACCGCCTGCGGCCCGGTCGCCTGCCTGTCGATCTCAATACGGCCGATCGGCGGCAGGATGTATGCGCGCTTGCCATGCACCAGGTGGTTGCGGTTGAGCTTGGTGGAGATCATCACCGTGAGCCCGATGCGGCTCATGGCCGGCTCCATGTCGTCCGTGTCCGGCACCGCGCGCACGAAGTTGCCGCCCAGGCTGAGGAAAGCATCGACGTCGTCGCGCAGCATCGCCTCGCAGGTCTCGACCGTGTCCAGCCCCTTCTCGCGGCACGGCTCGAAGCCGAACTGCTTGGCCTGCTGGTCCAGCGAGGCCAGCTCCGGCTTTTCCGTGATCCCCACCGTGCGCTGGCCCTGCACGTTGGAGTGCCCGCGCACCGGGCTGGCGCCAGCGCCGGGCTTGCCCATGTTGCCGCGCATCAGCAGCAAGTTGAGCAGCATCTGCACGTTCTCGACGCCGTTCACGTGCTGCGTCAGCCCCATGCCCCACATCGCCACCACGTGCCGCGCCCGCGAATAGATGATTGCGGTGGCCTCCATGGCGTTGCGGGTCAGCCCGGAGTGCAGCTCCAGCGCCGGCCACCCGCGCCCGCGCAGGAAATCGGCGAACGCCTCGAACCCATGCGTGTGCTCCTCGATGAACGCCGTATCCAGGACGCGGCCTTTGCCATGCGCCACCGCCTCGTCATCGAGCGCCAGCACCGCCTTGCAGATGCCGGTCATCGCCGCGAGGTCGCCGCCCGCCTTCAGCTGGTTGTACTGCGAGGAGATCGGCGTGCTTTGGCCCGGCAGCAGCTCGGTCGGGTGCTGCGGCGAGGCGAACCGCTCCAGCGAGCGCTCCCGCAGCGGGTTGAAAGTGAGGATCGGCACGCCGCGCCGGTGCGCCGCCTGGTAGTCGTTCAACGCGCGCGGGCTGTTGGCGCCGGGGTTCTGGCCCCAGATCATGATGCAGTCGGCCAGCGCCATGTCGTCCAGCGTCACCGTGCCCTTCGGCACGCCGATGCTCTTGGGCATCGCGACGGACGTGGTCTCGTGGCACATGTTGGAGCAGTCGGGGAAGTTGCTGGTGCCGTACAGCCGCCCGTACAGCTGCCACAGGTAGGACGTTTCCAGCGACGACCGGCCGGAGGTATAGAAGATGACCCGCTTCGGATCGAGCGCCTTCAACTCCGCCCCGATCGCATCGAACGCGTCCTGCCAGGTGACAGGCACGTATTTGTCGCTGGCTTCGTCGTAGCGCATCGGGTGGGTGAGGCGGCCAATCTTCTCCAGGTCGTGGTCGCGCCATTCCCGCAGCTCGGCCACGGTGTGCTCGGCGAAGAAGTCCACGCCGACGCGCTTGGTGGTGATCTCCCACGCGGTCGCCTTGGCGCCATTCTCGCAGAACTCGAACGGGTGCGGATCGGCCGGCTTGGGCCAGGCGCAGCTGACGCAATCGAAGCCGCCGGGCTTGTTCTGCCGCGTGAAGGCGAGCGCGCCGCTGAGCGGGATGCCTTCGCGGGCCAGGATGTTGCCCAGGGAGCGGATGGATCCCCAACCGCCGGAAGGGCCGGTGTATGGCTTGATCGTCGGCTTGCGTGCCATGCGGCGTCGTCCCGGGGTCGTGGACAAGCTGGAACGCCAGGGTGGCAAGGCTGGTTGCTAGGCTTAGGCGGTTTGTAAAGGCCAGTCCTGCCGGTCGAGCGCCTGAACGGCAAGGACCGCCAAGCCGCCAACCCCCATGCCGGCCACAACATCGACGAGGTAGTGGCATCCGATCGCGGGGGTTGCGAACAGCATCGCCGCATTGAGCATGGCAACGCCCCAGGACAGTGGGCCAAGGCCCCGCATGGCACGGGTCAGGAGCACTGCCAAGCAGGCGTGGAAGGACGGGAACGTGATGATTCCATCGACCTGGCTGGCGCTGAGCGGGGCTGCCGTATCGTGGAGGGTCTGCCAATCGGCGAGCCAGGACTCGGCGGAAGGGGTGGTGCCGACGGCCGGAAAGAAGAAGCAGAGCGCGCAGATGGCAGCCAACGACAAGCCAGCCGCCCGCAGGAGCATGAACCCGCGCCGCCCGGCGCCCACCTGCGGCAGCACGAACAAGGCCAGGAAGCACTGGGGCAGGTAGCTGGCGTAGGCGATGCCCTGCAACCAACATAGAACGGGGGACGCCAGCACGACGCCCCGCCACTGCGCGCTATCGAAGCCCAGCAGCATGTCGGCGGCGCGCAACGCCGGGTCGATGGCTGGAAAGGGCGACCGGACCACGGCGTAGGACAGTGGCGCGAACGCGACCGGGAACATCCCGTATGCGGCGATCCCTTCGCAAAGCACGCTGACGCTGGCAGCGCCTGGAAACAGCGCACGGACCGAGCAGGCCGCGGCCATGAACATAGCGGCCAGCCCAAGCATCACGCCGGAGCAGCTGATGCTGATCTGCTCGGCGCGGCACCACAGCGTGGACACGGCCCACACGCACGCGAAGCCGCCCCAGAGCCAAGGATCGGCCGACAGGACCAGCGTGCGCCGCCGGGCTAGGAGTGTCTGCATCCCCGGCAGGGTATGCGAACACGCTTAACCGCGGCTGAACGGCTGGCGATGTCAGTACATGTGCTGCCCGCCATTGATCGACAGCGTGGACCCGGTGATGAAATCGCCGTCGTCGCTGGTCAGGAACACCACGCCGCGGGCGATGTCGCTGGCATGGCCCAGCCTGCCCATCGGGATGCGCGCCACGATCTTGCCCAGCACGTCCGGCGGCACGGCGCGGACCATCTCGGTGTCCACGTAGCCCGGCGCGATGGCGTTGACCGTGATGCCGAACCGCGCGCCCTCCTGCGCCAGGGCCTTGGTGAAGCCGTGAATGCCGGACTTCGCCGCTGCGTAGTTGACCTGGCCATACTGCCCGGCCTGCCCGTTGATCGAGCCGATGTTCACCACGCGGCCGAACTTGGCTTGCCGCATCCCGTCGAACGTCAGCTTGCATAGGTTGAAGCAGGAGCCGAGATTGGTGTCCATCACCGCATCCCACATGTCCCGGGACATGCGGGCCATCGTGCCATCCCGCGTGATGCCGGCGTTGTTGACCAGGATTTCCACCGGCCCGTGCTGCTCGGCGACCTGTCCCAACGCCGTCTCGCAGGACGCAAAATCGCCCGCGTCGAACTTGACGACGGCGATGCCAGTCGCCTCGCTGAAGCTCTTGGCGGCTCGATCGTTGCCGACGTAGCTCGCGACGACAGTGCGGCCCGCGGCCTGCAGCGCCGTGCTGATCGCCTCGCCGATGCCGCGCGTCCCACCTGTGACCAGCGCTACCCGTGCCATGCTGTCCCCTCCGCAAAGATTTGGCTGGCCGCGCGGTTCAGCCCGCACGGCGCCAGGCGCATCATCGAATGGCATGCAGCGGAGCGCAATGGAACACCTGCGCAACACCCGGGAGCCCGTGGGCCTGCGCCACGGTTCCGGGTCGCGGCGGCTACAGGGGCGGGCTTTTCGGCGTGTAGACCAGCAGGCGCAGGGTTCCAGGCACGAAAGTCGAGCGAGGCCTGCCGCCAGGAGTCTTCGCGGGTTCCGTGCCGGCCACCGTCGCCGTCACCGTGAAGACGCGGCCGGTCCTGGGATCGACCGCAATCGTCCGCGCGCCCGGCATGGTGGGGGCCGTGCCGAGCGACCGCACGCCGTCCGTGGTTTCCGCCACTATCCCGAGCGTGCCGTCGCCGTCGCCGCTCAGGGCGAGGTGGTGCGACGGGTCGAACGTGGCCGAATCGGTGCCCTTGCCGATGGGCAGCAGAGCGGTCTCGCTTCCGTTGCCGGCGTCGATCACTGCCATCTGCCCGGCAGGGCACGAGACGAACAGGCGGGCCGAGGCCGAGTCCATCGCGAGGCCGTGCGGGTCGCGGCAGCCAGGCAAGTCCCAGCGCGCCAGGACGCGGCGCGCCCGCGTGTCCACGACAGCCACCTGGTCGCGGTCCGCCAGGGCCACGAACATCTTGCCGCCGCCGTCCACCGCCACGCCCTCGGGCGAGCCGCCGAGCGGGAGGGTGGCGGTGAGCTGGTCGGTGCGGGGGTCGATGAACCCGGCCGCGCCGGAGTCGCCGCCCAGGACCACGACCTGATCGCTGGCGGCGTCGTAGATCATCCCGTCCGCGTCGCCGACGACCTTGATGGTGGCGAGGGGGGCGAAGCTCTTGGCGTCGAAGTCGATCACCGTGCCATCCTTGCCGCTGTCCGCGAACACCTTGCCCAGCGCGGGGACCGGCGCTGCGCCGTGCGCGCCGTCCAGGCCGCCCAACTGGCCGGCGATGGCGAGGGTGGCGGCATCCACCACGGTGACGGCGTTGCCGTGCGCGACGTAGAGGCGCTGCATCGCCGGGTCGAACACCACGTAGTCCCAGCGGTCGGGTGCGCCGAGCGGGACGCTGGCGGTGAGTTCATAGGCCGGCTCGGCCCGGGCCGCCGGAAGCGCTACGGCAAGAAACAGGGCAGCGCCGCACAGGCGGTTGGCAGCACGGTCGATCACGGCATGTTTCCCTGTTCCAGCGCCAGAGCGAACGCTTCTGCGCGACCACGGGCGTGCGGCATGGATTCCTTAACAGGCGGCGGCGTACAATCAAAGGCGTCGGCAAGGCTATGCCGCAGGGAGGGGCCGCATTGGCAAGGATCATCGAGGGCGCGGCAAGCAAGGTCCCAGCCGTCACGCTCGGCTTCTGGGTCATCAAGGTGTTCGCGACGACGCTGGGCGAGACCGGCGGCGACGCGGTGACGATGACGCTCGGCCTCGGCTACCTGATCGGCACCGCGATCTTCGCCACGGTCCTCGTCGCCGCCGTCACGGCGCAGATCGCGACGCGGCGGTTCCACCCATTCCTGTACTGGGCCGTGATCGTCGCCACCACGACGGCGGGCACGACGCTGGCGGATTTCTGCGACCGCTCGCTCGGCATCGGCTACGTCGGCGGCTCGTCCATCCTGTTCGTGCTGCTCATGGCGACGCTCGGCCTGTGGCACTGGTCGCTCGGCTCCGTGTCCGTCGATACGGTCGTCTCGCGCAAGGCGGAGGCGTTCTACTGGGCCACCATCATGTTCTCCCAGACGCTGGGCACCGCCCTCGGCGACTTCCTGGCCGACACGGGCGGCCTTGGCTACGAGGGCGGCGCGCTGGTGTTCGGGTCAGCGCTGGCCATAGTGGCAGGGCTGTATTTCTACACCAGCCTGTCGCGCACCGCGCTGTTCTGGGCCGCGTTCATCCTCACCCGGCCGCTCGGCGCCACGGTAGGCGACCTGCTGGACAAGCCGACGGCCCAGGGCGGCCTGGCCCTGGGCCGTTTCGAGGCGTCAGCCGTGCTCGCAGCCATCATCCTGGCCTGCATCATCATCCTGCCGCAGCGGGCGGGGCAGCATCCCGGCGCGCGGGAAGCGCCTCTGTAGCTGGGACGTTCCTGCCTCGCCACTCCGCCGCGCCCTGGCCCCATAGATCGACCCGGTTGGCCTCATGAGGGGGTGGCAACTGGGTCGGGCCGCGGTTCACCGACCCGAGCCGGGCAGCGACCGCGGCCGAGGCGATGTTGTCCGGGGCGATGACGTGCGCCACCTCGGTCCATCCCAGCGCGTCGAAGACCCAATCGATCGACGCCCTGGCCGCCTCGGTCGCGTAGCCGCGGCCCCAGGCATCCCGCAGCAGGGACCATCCGACCTCGGCGGCGGGCCAGCCTTCCGGATAGTACGGGCCGACACGGCCAAGCCAACGCCCGGTGCTCCGCTCGATGACGGAGAAATTGCCGTAGCCGCGCAGCGCCCACATCCCTGCATGCGCCGCCATTGACCGCCACGCGACCAACCGTGGGCCGGGGGCGCCGATGAAGCGCATGACCTCCGAATCGGCCGTCAGTTCGGCCCAGCCGTCCAGGTCCGCCTCGATTGGCGGACGCAGCAGCAGCCGGGCGGTTTCCAGCGTGGGGCCGGTCAGCGTTCCAGGCACATCGCGACACCCATGCCGCCGCCGATGCACAGCGTGGCCAGGCCCTTGCGCGCGTCCCGCCGGCCCATCTCGTGCAGCAGCGTCACCAGCACGCGCGCTCCGGACGCGCCGATCGGGTGGCCGATGGCGATCGCGCCGCCGTTCACGTTGACCTTCTCGGTGTCCCAGCCGAGGTCCTTGTTCACCGCGCAGGCCTGGGCGGCGAACGCCTCGTTGGCCTCCACCAGGTCCAGCTGATCCGGCTTCCACCCGGCCCGTTCCAGCGCCTTGCGGCTGGACGGGATCGGCCCGGTGCCCATCACCGCCGGGTCCACCCCGGCGGTGGCGAAGCTCGCGATGCGGGCCAGCGGGGTGAGGCCGCGGCGGGCGGCCTCGGACGCGCTCATCACCACCAGGGCCGCCGCGCCGTCGTTGATGCCGCTGGCGTTGCCGGCGGTCACGGTGCCGTCCTTGGCGAAGGCGGGGCGCAGCTTGGCCATCATCTCCGGGCTGGAATCGTGGCGGATATACTCGTCCTCGCTCACCACCGTATCGGCCTTGCGGCCCTTCACCGTCACGGGGACGATCTCGTCCTTGAACCGCCCGGCCTTCTGCGCTGCGGAAGCCTTCTTCTGCGACTGGTCGGCGAAGATGTCCTGCTGCTCGCGGGTGATCTGGTAGTGCTTGGCCACGTTCTCCGCCGTGACGCCCATGGCATAGCCCTGGAAAGCGTCGATCAACCCGTCCTTCATCATGGTGTCCACCATCGGCAGGTCGCCCATCTTCTGCCCGGCGCGCAGGTAGGCCGCGTGCGGCGCGAGGCTCATGCTCTCCTGCCCGCCGGCCACCACCACGGCGCTCTCGCCGGTGCGGACCTGCTGCGCCGCCAGCGCCACGGCGCGCAGGCCGGAGCCGCACACTTGGTTGATGCCGAACGCGGTCTTGCTGTCCGGGATGCCGGCGGCGATGGCGGCCTGGCGCGCCGGGTTCTGGCCCGCGCCCGCCGTCAAGATCTGGCCGAGGATCACCTCGTCCACCTCGCCCGGCTCCAGCCCGGCGCGCTGCATGGCGGCCTGCAGCGCGGCAGTGCCGAGCACATGGGCCGGAACGCTGCCGAACACGCCGCTGAAGGAGCCGACCGGGGTGCGGGCGGCGGCCACGATGACGATGTCGTCGTTACGTGTGGCGGACATGATTGATGGTTCTCCCGTGTTTTCGCCCAACATAGGCAATCAACGGCCGCGCAACCAGTCCAGCGCCGGGTCCCAGAGCTGCGTTTGCGCGTGCGCGCCCACCACCATGCCGACATGGCCGGCGGCCGGGCGCAGCACGGCGGCCCCCGGGATGAGGCGGGCCAGCGCGGCCGCGCTCTCCGGCGGCACGATGCGGTCCTGCGCCGGCAGCGCCACCAGGGCCGGGCAACGCAGCGCGGCCGGGTCCACTGCCTGCCCGGCGATTTGCCACCGCCCGGAGCCCGGCGTGTTTTCGCCGTACCAGCCGCCCAGGCACTCGACGGCGACGGGGGCGGCCAGCGGGATGCCGTCGGCCAGCCAGTCCTCGATGGCGACGAACATGCGCGCCCGCTCGCCCGCCGGGTCCAGGGCAGCGAAGCCGCGGTACTTGGCCGCAATGCCGTCCGGGTCCTGCAGGGCGAACATGGCCTGCAGGGCGTCCACCGGCAGCGTGCCCGCGGACAGCGCCGGCATGGCCTGGGCGAGTGCGGCCATGGCAAGCCGGCCCACGCCGGGGTCGGCCGCGTGGAAGTCCCAGGGGGTCGCCAGCAGCAGCAGCCCGCTCACCTGCTCCGGCCGGCGCAGCGCGGCGGCCAGGGCCAGCAGGCCGCCCATGCAGTAGCCTGCCAGCACCAGGGGGCTGGGGAGGACGGCCATGGCGCGTTCCAGCCGGCCAGTGCAGTAGTCGGTGAGGCTGAAGCGCCGCTCCGCCTCGCCGGGCCAGCCCCAGTCCAGCAGCACGGGGCGCACCCCGCCCGCCGCCCAGTGGCGCAGCATGGACCGCTCGGGCGCCAGGTCCAGCACGTAGGCGCGGTTGACCAAGCTTGGCGCCACCAGCACGGTCGGGCCAGCGCCTCCCCCAGGAACGCTGTAATCGAGCAGGCGGCTGCCGCCTTCCGCCCACAGCACAGGGGGGTCGGGCAGGGCGCGTTGGTAGGGATGGCGGCGGTAGGCGGCGATGCCGCGGACCAGGGCAGGATCAGGCAGGTGGAACGGGGCCGCGCTCAAGTTCGGAGATGCGCCGGCGGAGGCGGTCGAGCTCTTGGCCGAGAGGCTCAGGTGCAGCGCCAGGGGCCGCGGGCCGCGCCGCCGCATCGGCGCCGGGGCATCCGGCCGGTGGGTCATTCCCTCGGGCATCCCCACGGGCATTCCTTGAAGCGTTCCCGTCACGCGGGGCGGCCATGGCGCGCAGGGCGACGGCCAGCTGCTCGTGCGCCTCGCGGTCCACGGCGAGCGCCGCCAGCTCGCTTTGCCAAATCGTGAGCCAATCCGCCTCCGATGCGGCATCGACAGGCGGGCCGGGTTGCATCCAAGCTCCTTTCCAAAGCAGCGGGAGCCACTACGCTGCCCCGCAGGGAGGGCCTCATGTCAATGACCGAAAATACCCCGACGACAGAAGCGAAGGCCGAACAGCCGCCGGTCGTGGTGAAGAAGTATGCCAACCGCCGCCTCTATAATACCGAAAGCTCCAGCTATATCACACTCGACGACCTTGCCGTCCTGGTGCGCAAGGGCCGCGACTTCGTCGTGTACGACGCTAAGAGCGGAGAGGACATCACCCGCGGCGTGCTTACCCAGATTATCGTTGAGGAGGAAAGCAAGGGCCAGGCCATGCTGCCGACCGCGTTCCTGCGCCAGATCATCGGCTTCTACGGCGGCAACCTACAGCAGCTGGTGCCGCCCTACCTGGAGCAGGCGATGTCGTCCTTCGCCACCCAGCAGGAGCAGGTCCGCACGGCGGTGCAGCAGAGCATGGGCAACCTGTTTCCAGGCATGCAAGACATCGGGCGGCAGAACATGGCCATGATGGAACAAGCCATGAGCCTGTTCTCCGCGTTCTACCGCCCCGGCGGCGCTGGGAGCGGCGCTGAAAGGCCAGCGGAGCCGGATGCCGGTTCGCCGCCAGAGGCCGTGACGGCCTTGCAGAGCGAGATCGAAAGCCTGCGCCGGCAGCTCGCCGCCCAAACCGGGACTGGCCCAACTGCCGCAGAACCTGGGCTGGCCCACGAACCGTTTGAGGAGCCGAAGCCCGGGGGCTGAGCCCAGCCTCGCCTCAATAGTGCGGCGGCAGCTTCTGCTGGCGGATCGGAGGATAGCCCGGGGCCGCCAGCGGCGCGGACGCGATCGGCTGCGCGGGCGTGGCGTTGGCCACCGGGAACGCCCCGCGCGGCGCGGATGCGGTCACGCTGGCGCCGAACCTGCCCAGCACCTCGCGCAGCGGCGCGGCACCCGGGTTGTTCGCGTCCATGGACAGCACGATCTGCTGCGCCGCCTCCTCCCGCCCGTAATAGGCGCGGTTCCACAGGCTCTTGCTCGCCATGACGCTGCCGGACAGCGAGATGCCGGCGAACAGCCCGCGCGACCGGGTGAAGCCCACGATGTCCGCGCCGACCGCCGCCGTGGTGTCCCCCTCGATGCCGCCGCCCCACTGGATGAACACCGCGCCCGCGTCGCCGCCGAGCTTGAACTGGTCGTCCATCACGGCGCGCAGGCCCTTCTCGGTGAGGATCATCAGCATGATCTCGCTGTCCTCCAGCCCGGCCTGGAAGCCGAACGAGCCGGAACCGAGCGTGTAGAACGCCGGCGACGACCACGACCCGGCGCCGTCCCGCGCCACCAGCACGCAATTGCCGCCCTGCCCGCCGAACAGGAACCCGGCGCGCAGCACCTGCGGGCAGATCATGGTCGCCCGCGCCTTGCGCAGCACGCCCTGCGCGTCGGTGCCGTCATGGTCGTTCAGCATGTCCTGCGCGGCCAGGGTGGCACGGTCCACCAGCGCCTGCTGCTCCGCCTGGGCGTGGGCAGCGAATGGCGCGGCTGTGATGGCCGCGGCGAAGGCCATGGCGAGGCCGGAACGAGTCATGGCGGCTGTCTCCACACGAAAATGCCACTTACCGCGTCGATAGAGGGAGTTACAACGGTTAGTTCAGGTGCGGTGGCATTTTCTGCGCAGCCGTTGCGTTCCCGGCACGCTATGGTCCGACCAGGTGTGCAACCTTGCCCAACAGGCGTGCCGAACTGACTACCTCGTACAACAGGGTGCCCTGACGAGTTTGGTCCGATGCCTACGGCGACGGCTCGGCGCTGCTGGTAGCGGCAGGCGTCGCCACAGGCGCAGCCGGTTCGGGCGTAGGATGCGGCCGGTTCATCATCGCCCCGGTCATCGGGATGAAGAACACGCCCACGTCGCGCTTGGAGTGGACCTTGCCGTCCTCGTCCTTGGTGTAGATGTATAGCACCTGGCCGCGCTTGAACGGCTGGCCGATCGGGATGATCATCCGGCCGCCGGGCTTCAGCTGCTTGAACAGGTCCGGCGGGGCATACTGCGCGGCGCAGGTGACGATGATGATGTCGAACCCGCCATGCACCTCGGGCCAGCCGAAATACCCGTCGCCGACCCGGCTCTCGATGTTGCCGTAGCCTAACGGCGCCCACAACTTCGCCACCGCGTGGCCCAGCGGCTCGATGATCTCGATCGAATGCGACTGCTTGACGATGCGGGACAGCAGGGAGGACTGGAAGCCGCTGCCGGTGCCGATCTCCAGCGTCACGTCGCCGGGCTGCGGCTTGCACACCTGGGTCATGTAGGCCTGGCCGAGGTAGTCGGACAGCGCGGAGCCGTAGCCGAGCGCCCAAGGCTTCGGGTCGTCCTCGTAGGCTTCGCCGGGCAGGGCGCGGCGGTCGGCGTAGTTGTAATGGTAGTATTCGCGCGGCACGGCCTGGAAGGCGGCGAGCACCGCCGGGTCAGCGCCGCCGAGGCGGTCCTTCAGGTATGACTGGATACGGGCGATGGCGGCAGGCTTGCGGGCCTGGATGGCGTCGAACTGCGCCTGCGTCAGGTCAACCGGGCGGCCTGAGCGGCGCATCGCTTCCTCGAACGCCTCGTGCGTCCAACCCGGCGTGCCGGCGGCGAACGCTTGCGGCACGACGGCGGCGCTGCCGGCGGCGGCGAGCAGGCCACGGCGCGTCAGCTGGGCGCGCGTCAGGTGGGGGATGGCTGCCACTGCACGGTCTTTCGGAAGGAAGGATAGGCGGCGAAGCACACCCCATAGAGCAACGCCGCCCCCAGAAACAACCAATGCAGCCCGAGCTGTGTTGCGATCAGGTTGGCCAGTGGCGTGGCGACCACACTGAACGCCCCGTTCACCGCCCAGGCGAACGGCAGCATGGCGCCCGCGCCCACCCGTTGCAGCCCGAGCGGGAACGGCATGCCGAGCGCCACCGACACCGGCGCCACGACCGCCACCACCAGCGCCGCCCGCAGCAGCCAGGGCCAGCCCAGGGTCGCCAGCATGGCTGGCAGCACCCCGGCGTAGGCCGCGACGCACCAGACTGCGATGATGGCGGCTGACAGCGCGATGCCGCCGCGCCCTGCCCGCTCCGCCAGCAGGCTGCCCAGGCCGGAGAACACCAGCATGGCTGTCAGCACCAGGGCGAAGGCGGCGGTGCGGTCGTTCAGGAACAGGCTGGCCCGCTCGATCATCGCGATCTCGATGAACAGGAAGCCGAGGCCGAGGGCGGCGAAATACACCACCGGGCGCAGGATGGCGCCACCCGCCGCGCGCAGCCGCCGGCACGCCAGCACCGGCACCAGCAGCACGCCGAGCGCGATCACCCCCGCCTGCGCCAGCACCGCAAGGTTTACCAGCTGGCCGATCTCGGCCTGCGGCAGCACTTCCAGCCGGCGCAGCACGGTGCCGAGGTGGTCCAGCCGCAGCACGTCGTAATAAGCCGGGCGGTCCAGCATGGCCGGCACCAGCGAGAACGCGCCCTCGGACGGGGTGGGCTCGCCCGCGAGCACCGCGGCGGCCTCGTCCGCGATGGCGTCCGCCGGGCCGCCGGAGGTCACGTCGCCATCGTCGAAGTTGACGGCGGGCAGGTCGTTGTACAAGCCGGCGCGGGCGGCGGCCACGTCCATGCCGGGGTAGTAGGACACGTCGAACGACCGCTCGTCGCACCAGCGGCGGACGGCTGCGACGTCGGCGGCGGACCAGGGCTGCGGCGAGAGCAGGATGCGGACGTTCCAGGCCGAGCGGTAGACCACGGCGTGCCGCGTCGGGTCGCCAGCGCCGGATGCAAGCAGCGCCTGCCGCGCCGTCGCCAGCACGCGCAGGGCATAGACGGGGAACTCCCGGATGGACACCGGGACGGACAGGATGCCGTCCGGGCCGAGCGCCGCCAGGTCCGCGGCGAGCGCCTCGGCGGTGAAGGCGGTGCTGTTGGCCTCGGCCGCGTCCAGGAAGTCGCCAGACAGGTCGATCAGGCCGTAACCGGACCCGGCGCGAGCGGCGGCGAGCGGGCTGGCCGCGGAAAGGTGCACCCGCGGGTCGGCCGGCTGGTCCCGCAACGCGCCGAGCACCACCGGGTCCGGCTCCAGCGCCTCGACCTGCCGCGCGCCGAGCGCCAGCGCCTCCGCCACGCGGAACCCGCCGGACGAGCCGGCCAGCAGCACCTGCGCGCCCGGGCGCAAAGCATATGGCAGCGCGGCCAGGGTGGCAGGGGCGTAGCGCACGTCCAATCGTCCCGTCTTAGGCAGCGCGGCGATGCGGTTGCCGTCGCGGTAGAGGCCGAGCGCCGGCGGCGGGCCGGGCAGGTTCAGCAGGTCGAGGTTGTTGGACAAGTCGGTGTCCACCCGCTCGGTGAAGTCGTCCAGCACCGCGTAAAGCCCGCGGGGAGAGCGCATCTCCGACACGACCCGGCTGTCCGGGACGTGCAGCGGGGCGTAGATCGCCTTGAAATCGTTGTAGGCAGCCCGCCCACTCGTCAGCAACCCCGCCTCGCACACGGCCAGCACCGCCAAGCCGGCGAACCCGGCGGCGCGGGCCGAGCGAGGCGGGCCGAACCAGCAGGCCGCGGCGAGCGGCAGCAGCAGCGCCGGCGCCAGCATGAACGGGTGGACGGCAAACATCAGCGCCAGCACCAGCGCCGACCCGGCGCCGGCGCCCAGCAGGTCCGCCGCGTACACCCGCGCCACCCGGCCCGCGTTCAGCACGAAGGATAAGCTGACGTACAGGCCGGTCAGATAGAAGAACGGCAGCAGGGCGGCGTAGTACAGCGCGATGTTGCCCAGCTGCGGCGCGTAGGTCGCGGCGTTCTGCAGTTGCAACGGGTTGAACGGGTTGGCCGTCACCGCCCAGTAGCCGCCGGCCGCGGACGCCACCAGCAGCACCGGCAGCCAGGACAGCAGCCACCCGGCATGGCGCAGCACCGTGCCGCGGGCCAGCGCCACCGTGACGCCGCTGAACGCGAAGCCGACCATGACGATCGAGATGACCCAGTAGCCGTATTCCGACCATTTCGCGACGGCGAAGTAACGCGTGAGCGCCGTCTCCAGCCCGACCGCCGCGCCAGACACCAGGAACAGCGGCAGCAGCCTTGATCGGCTCACTGGCGGGCCACCTGGTCCCGCAGGAAACCGAGCATCTCGGCGTTGAACCGGCTGCCGTCGTCCACGAACAAGGCATGCCCGGCGTCCCGGTAGATGTCGCTCTGCACGCCGGGGTGGCGGGCCTGCAGGTTCCCCGCCTGGCCGGCCAGGCGGGGCGTCACGATGTAGAGGATCGGCTTGCGCACGCTATAGATCGCATCCCGCCAGAAGCTGCGCGGCACCGGATAGGACAGCAGCGCGGCCGCCGCGTCGGGCGGGGTCCGCAACGCGGTCTCGGCCAGCTGGTCGAGATAGGCCTCGCCCGGCGGGCGGTGGAACATGCCGCGGACGAAACGGGCCATTGCAACCTCCCGCGGGACGTGCGGCGCGGGAAGGCGAGGCGCGCGGGAGGCCACGGGCGCCGGGTCCTCGCCGACCGAGTTGTCGATCAGCACCATGCCGAGAAGCTGGCCGTCGCCGAACTGGTGGACGTAGGCCAAGCTGTCCAGCACGCCGAGCGACCAGCCCACCAGCACCACGCGCCGTCCGCCCAATGAGCGGACCAGGTCGTTGATGTCCGCTCCCCGGCGATAGGGTTCGTAGCCGGACAGCGGGACCTCGCTCTCGCCCTGGCCCCGCGGGTCCAGGGCGACCACATGGTAGTCGTGGGAGAAGAAGTCGATCTGGCCCTGGAAAATCCAGGCCGGCATGGTCCAGCCGGGGACGAAGACGAGGGTGGGCGCGAGGCTCGGCCCGGTCTCGATGTAATGCAGCCGCACCCCATCGCTGGTGGCGAAGAACCGGTCGGCCGCGCAAGCCAAGCTGGGCCAGGCCAGTATCAGCCATAGGATGAGATAGGATCGCCACATGGGACGTCATGGCGGCCCAGACCGAGCGGTTGTCAATGGAGTGTGCGGAGGCGCACTGATCATGGGCCGGTGCGACAGCCTGCCGGACAGAGCCTCAATGCTTTGGGTCGAAGCCAAGGAACCCGGCCGATGGCACGGCTGCCCCGCCATCGCCGGCGAACAGGGCGGGCGCTTGCCCCCGGGGGGCCGCAGCGACCTGCCGGGCCTCCAGCGTGGCCTGCGCACGGGCCTGCCGGGACGCTGCCGCCGCCTCGGCCGCTGCCCGCCGCCGCTCGGCCGGGGAGCGCGGCGCATTGCTGGCCTGGGTGGCTGGACTCGGTGCTGGGGCTGGTCCGCGCAGCCCGCCGCCAGTGCCGCGCAGGGACAGCAGCAGGAAGGAGAGGTCGTTGCGGCCTAGATCGACCGACAGCTCCAGCGGCGTCAGCCCGAGCAGATTGGTGCCGTCCAAGTCCGCCCCGCGGGAGATCGCGTCCCGCGCCGTCACGATATCGCCGCGGTTGATCGCGTCGAACAGCGCTTCCGTGGGCGGCAGGTC
>CAXTPP010000045.1:0-26281 GCA_964246185.1 uncultured Acetobacteraceae bacterium | reverse complement strand
AAACCGGAATCCCTAGCCAACATCGCAAATCAAAAAATCCGCTCACCGGTATAAGCGGTCCAAGCAGCTGATTCAGCAGGCAGCCTTCGTTGGGTCTGGCGCGGCCCCACTGCCCATGAGCGTCGAAATTGGCTGGGCGCCGGCCTCCAGCATGGCTGGAAGCTCAGTCTCGCAGAACATCTGTCGAGCGCGGTGGCAGAACAGCCGGCAGCCAGCAGCCAGCACTTTGCCCGTCAGCCCTGTGGGGTTCTAACCCCGCACCCGGGAGGGGATAGTCGTCCCCTTCACAGTTTTGGCTATAGGCACCCAGAGAACGGCCGTGCTCTGGCGGGGTTCAGGGCAGGGTCTCCATCTGCTCTTTGCAAGGTTTTGCCGCATCCTGCTACCGCTCGGTTTCGTCTGCCTCCGGCTCCACCTCGATCTCCTCCGGGATCGCGTCGGCGTCGTCTTCCAGTTCCGAGGCGTCTTCGAGCACGTCCTCCTCGGCCTCTTCCTCCGCGGGCTCGACCTCGACGTCTGTATCGTCGGCTACCGGCGGCTTCTTGGGACGTTTGTCCTCGACCACGTTGCCACTGGCACGGCGAGCGCGGGGCTGGTCGGCCGGTTGCTCGGTGCCGCATTTCGGGCAGACAGCCGGAGCTTTCTGCAAGTCGTAGAATCTGGCGCTGCACGAGACGCAAACCCGCTTGGTGCCTAACTCTGGCTTCACCATAGCCGAACGCGCTCCCCTGTGGCCGGCGCGAGCCACCGACGGGCGCGCCCCATGCCATTGCCTGGTTGCGGTGTCAAACCTTTGGACGGCGCCTTCGGCTGTTCAAAGCACCCTGCCCCTGGTAACCGCCTTACATTATGGCAGCTTCCTACCCGCTCACCGCCCGTCGCGCGGCCGGCCCGCTCGCAGGGCAGGCCACGGTGCCCGGCGACAAGTCGATCAGCCACCGGGCCTTGATGTTCGGCGCCTTGGCCGTCGGGTTGACGCGGATCGCCGGATTGCTGGAAGGCGAGGACGTGCTGCGCACCGCGGCGGCCATGCGGGCGCTCGGCGCCACCGTGGAGCGGGACAGCCAAGGCTGGAGGGTTTCGGGCCGCGGCGTAGGCGGCCTGGCCGAGCCGGACGACGTGCTGGACATGGGCAACTCCGGGACTGCGGCACGACTGCTGGCAGGAATGCTGGCCAGCCACGGGCTCCACGCCGTCATGACAGGGGATGCCAGCCTGCGTGGCCGGCCGATGCGCCGGGTCACGGTGCCGCTGGCCTTGTGCGGCGCGCGGTTTTCTGGCCGTGAGGGCGGGCGGTTGCCGCTGTCCATACAGGGCACGGCGGACGCGATGCCGATCCGCTACCGGGTGCCGGTGGCGTCCGCACAGGTGAAGTCCGCCATCCTGCTGGCTGGGCTGAACGCGCGGGGCCAGACCGTGGTGGAAGAGCCGGTAGCCACGCGCGACCACAGCGAGAACATGCTCCGCCACTTCGGCACCGCCGTCTCGGTCGAGGTGGACGGGGCCGGCCGGATCGTCACGCTCGCCGGCCAGCCGGAATTGCGGGCACGGGACGTGTTCGTGCCAGGCGACCCGTCCTCTGCCGCTTTTCCGCTGGTCGCGGCGTTGCTGGTGTCTGGTTCGGCCATCACGCTGGCAGGGATCGGGCTGAACCCGCTGCGCACCGGATTGCTGGCCACTCTGCGTGAGATGGGCGCCGATATCACGACGACCGCGGAGCGGATGGAGGGCGGCGAGCCGGTTGGCGACCTAGCGGTGCGATATGGCGGCCTGGTCGCGGTCGATGTGCCGCCAGGGCGGGCGCCTGCCATGATCGACGAGTATCCGGTGTTGGCCGTGGCGGCCGCGTTCGCCCGCGGGACGACCCGCATGAGGGGGTTGGCCGAGCTGCGGGTCAAGGAAAGCGACAGGCTGCAAGCGACGGCTGCCATGTTGCAGGCGGCTGGCGCGTCAGTGACGGTGGAGGGGGACGACCTACTGGTTCACGGGACTGGCCGGGTGCCCGGCGGCTGCACGGTGGCGACCCACATGGACCACCGGCTGGCGATGAGCGCCCTGGTGCTGGGCCAGGCGGCGGACGCTCCGGTCGCGGTAGACGATGCATCCTTCATCGAGACCAGCTTCCCCGGCTTCGCCACCCTGATGCGCGGGCTCGGCGCAGACATCCTATGATCGTCGCCATTGACGGTCCGGCCGCCGCCGGCAAGGGCACGCTGGCCCGGCGCTTGGCCGAGGCGCTAGGCCTGCCCTATCTCGACACCGGCCTGCTCTACCGCGCCGTTGGCCGCCGCGTGCTGGACGCCGGCGGCGACCCGGCGAATTCCGTGATCGCAGAAGCGCAGGCCTGCTTGCTTCAGGCGGCTGACCTGGCGCGGCCCGACCTGCGCGGCCCGGCGGCGGACGCAGCTTCCAGCCAAGTCGCGTCTATCCCCGGCGTGCGGTCGGTGCTGCTGGCGTTCCAGCGGGGTTTTGCGGACCAGGGCGGCGCGGTGCTGGACGGGCGGGACATCGGCACCGTGATCTTTCCGGACGCCGAGGTGAAGCTGTTCGTGACGGCGAGCCTGGAGGTGCGCGCCGAGCGGCGGTGGCGCGAGTTGCAGGCACGTGGATCGGCAGTGACGTTGGAGACGGTGACTGAAGAGATGCAAGCACGCGACGGGTTGGACGAGGTCCGCGCGGCTGCGCCGCTGCGCCCGGCAGCGGATGCGGTGCTGCTGGACACAAGCCGTCTCGATCCGGATGCCGCGTTCACGGCCGCCATGGCGACGATCGGCGTCCGCAAGAGAACTTAGCTTTTCATCTCGACAAACGCCCAAAACGCCGGTTTTCCTTGACTCCTGCCCCTTGTATGGTGTCTCTGCGGACACGACCCCGGAAACCCGGCCCTTTTTCATTGGGCAAGTCGTATCCTCGCCGGACGCGCACATCGCAAGAGCTCTCCAAGGGCGAACCTTGGGAGCACCCTACAGGAACAATCTATTCTTATGGCATCCAGCGCCGTCGCCTATGACTACTCCCAATCGCACAACCCTGGCGGAGAGGATTTCGCCTCCCTGCTCGACGAGACCCTTGGCCGGGATACCAGCTTCGACGGGTCCGTCGTCACCGGCCGGGTGCTCCGCCTGACCGACGAGTTCGCCATTGTCGATGTGGGACTCAAGAGCGAAGGCCGCGTTGCCCTCAAGGAATTCGGCCCGCCTGGCACGGCCCCAGAGGTCAAGCCCGGCGACTTGATCGAACTGTTCGTCGAGCGCTACGAGGACCGGGATGGCGCGATTGTGCTGTCGCGCGAGAAGGCCCGCCGCGAGGAAGCCTGGACCAACCTGGAAAAGGCGTTCGAGGCGCAATTGCGCGTCAACGGCACCATCTACGGCCGGGTCAAGGGTGGCTTCACCGTTGATCTGGGCGGAGCCGTCGCCTTCCTGCCGGGCAGCCAAGTCGATATCCGGCCGGTGCGGGACGTGACGCCCTTGATGGGCATGCCGCAGCCGTTCCAGATCCTCAAGATGGACCGTGCGCGCGGCAATATCGTGGTCAGCCGCCGCGCCGTGTTGGAGGAGACCCGGGCCGAGCAGCGCTCCGAGCTGATCCAAGGCCTCAAGGAAGGCATGATCCTGGACGGAGTGGTCAAGAACATCACCGATTACGGCGCATTCGTGGACCTCGGCGGCGTCGACGGTTTGCTGCACGTGACGGACGTGGCCTGGCGCCGCATCAACCATCCGTCCGAGGCTTTGCAGATCGGCCAGGCCGTCCGCGTGCAGGTGATCCGCTTCAACGCGGAGACACAACGAATCTCGCTCGGCATGAAGCAGCTAGAGGCCGATCCGTGGGAGGGCGTCGCCGCCAAGTATCCACCGGGCGCCAAGTATAGCGGCCGCGTCACCAACATCACCGACTACGGCGCGTTCGTGGAACTGGAGCCCGGCGTCGAAGGCCTGGTCCATGTGTCCGAGATGAGCTGGACCAAAAAGAACGTCCACCCGGGCAAGATCGTCTCCACCTCGCAAGAGGTCGAAGTCATTGTGCTGGATGTGGACAGCTCCAAGCGCCGCATCTCGCTCGGCATCAAGCAGGTGCAGCGCAACCCGTGGGAGGAGTTCCTGGACCTCCATCCGGTCGGCTCCGTGGTCGAAGGCGAGTTGCGCAACATCACCGAGTTCGGCCTGTTCATCGGCATCTCCGCCGAGGTGGACGGCATGGTGCACATGTCCGATATCTCGTGGGACGAGCCCGGCGAGTTGGCGATGGCCAAGTATGAGAAGGGCGCAGTGCTCAAAGCCAAGGTGCTGGACGTCGATGTGGAGAAGGAGCGCATCTCCCTCGGCATCAAGCAGCTCGAGGCAGACCCGGCGGCCGACACGCTCAGCCGCGTCCACAAGGGCGAGGTCGTCACCTGCATCGTGACGGCGATCCAGGCAAACGGCATCGAGGTGAAGGTGGACGAGGTGCTTACCGGGTTCATCCGACGCGCCGAGCTGGCCCGCGACAAGGGTGACCAACGGCCGGACCGCTTCGCCGTCGGCGAGAAGGTGGATGCCAAGATCACGGCGATCGACCGCGCCGCCCGCAAGTTATCGCTCACCATCAAGGGGCGCGAGATCGAGGAAGACAAGCAGGCGGTAGCCGAGTTCGGCACTTCGGACAGCGGCGCCTCGCTGGGCGATATCCTGGGAGCGGCGATCCGTCGCCGCAATCAGCAGAGCGCCGAATAGCCGGTGTCCGGCTCGCGGGAGACCGGGCTGGAAGCGGACCTTCTTCTGGACAGGCGGCGCCTTAAACGTCGCCTTGTCTTTTGGCGGGTGGCTGCGGTGTTGGCGGTGATAGGCGTGCTGGCCTATTCGGCAGGCCGGGCCACGCTGGGCGGGCTTCCGGGTACTCATCATCTCGCCCGGGTCAATGTCAGCGGCATCATCGGGTCGGAACGGCGGTTGATCGAGGCGGTGCGTGCGCTGGCCAAGGATAGCAGCGTGGCCGCGGTCGTGCTGACGGTGGACAGCCCCGGCGGCAGCGTCGCAGGCGGTGAAGGCTTGCACGACGCTCTGGCGCTGGTGGCGGCCGCCAAGCCGGTGGTCGCGGTGATGGAGGGCACGGCGGCATCGGCTGGCTACATGATCAGCCTGCCGGCCGCGCGCATCTTCGCCAGCAACGCGACGCTCACTGGGTCGATCGGCGTGATCCTGGAGACGGGCAGCGCGGGCGGGCTGTTGGATAAGTTGGGCTTGTCTGCCGAGGCGATCATCTCCGGGCCGCTCAAAGACCAACCATCGTTCACCCATGGGCTGTCGCCGGCTGGGCGGGATTACCTGCAAGGTTTGGTCAATGACCTGTTCGGCCAGTTCGTTGCGATGGTGGCCCAGGCACGTCACCTGGATGAGGGTAAAGTACGGCAGCTGGCTGATGGCCGGGCTTACAGCGGGCAACAGGCACTAGGCCTGGGCCTAATCGACGAGATCGGCGGCGAGACAGAAGCTCGGGCGTGGCTTGAGAAAGAAAAAAACGTGAAAGCCGATTTGCCGATCGCGGACTTGAAGCTTGGCAGCTTCTACGACCGGGCGATCGGCGCGACGTTGAGCCTGGTCAGCCAGCGTTTGGGTCTGGCCGCAGCGACTACTGTTCCAATGGCGATCTGGAACCCTTTACTGCTCCACTAGGATGGGGTGGCGTTTGAGCCCAACGGCACATCATGGGTCGTCCGAATTGCTCTTGCCTTCACTCAAGCAGCAACGGAGAGCGCCTCGCTCAGCGCGGCCTGGATGACATGCCCATCTGGCTCCTGAGGCGCGCGGAACACCTCGCGGATACGCCCATCACGGCCGATCAGGACCTTGTTGAAGTTCCAATTGGGCTGCCACCCGGCACGGGCTTGGCGGACCCAGGCATAGAACGGGTTGGCCTGCTGTCCGATGACGTGCGTCAGGCCGGCCATGGGGAAATCGACTCCGTAGGTCAGCTCGCATAATTGCTTGACCTTGGCGTTGCTGTCCGCCTCTTGCTCGAAGTCGTTGCTTGGCATTCCGATCACGGTCAGGCCATCAGCTGCCCGTCCGCGATTCAGCGCCTCCAGCGTGCGGAACTGGCCGGCATAGCCGCAGAACGAGGCTGTGTTGGTGACCAGCAGCACGCGGCCGCGATAGATCCCGAGATCAAGCGTGCCGCCATCCAGCGATGGAAAGCTGAAATCCCACGCCAACGCCTCCCCCGCCATGGCCAAGGATGGGGTCAGCGCCAGGCCAGCCAGAGTGGCGCGTCTTGAGAGGGCTCGCATCAGCCGCCTTTCAGGTCTGCGGGAACCATGCCGCCATTCTGTTCAAGCTTGGTCATGACTTCCTTATGCAGCCACACGTTCATGGCGGCGGAGTCGTCCGTGCTTCCAGTGTAGTGCAGCTCGCCAGCCAGCGTCTTGCGGGCGTCCATGCTGCTGTCCAGGCCGAGCAGCTTCAGCAGGTCCACGATCGAGGTCTTGTAGTTGAGCGGCTGGCCGTTCCCGCTCGCCATCTGGGCCAGCACGGCGCCCACGTCCACTGGAGCAGCGGCAGGCGAGGTGGAGATAGGCTGCTGCACGGTGGTGTCGGTCGGCACGGAAGGCGGGACTGTCGTCGCGTCAGCCACCGCTGGCGCCGCCGCCGGATGGTCGAAGATCTTGGACATGATCGAACCGAACAAGCTCATGGCGCCGTCCTCCTGTTGTTACGCATGCAACGCCACTCGGCAACTCGGGTTCGGCGTCACAGCGCCCCGCCTTTGCGTCCCATTGCCGCGCCCAGCCGCAAACGCAGCGCTTGCAGCTTGATGAAGCCCTGCGCGTCCTGCTGGTCGTAAGCGCCCTGGTCGTCCTCGAACGTCACCACGCGGGCGGAATACAAGCTGTTGCGGCTCTCACGGCCGACCACCATCACGTTGCCCTTGTACAGCTTCAGCCGCACGGTTCCGGACACGCTGCGTTGGCTCTCGTCGATGGCGGCTTGCAGCATCCGGCGCTCCGGGCTGAACCAGAAGCCATTGTAGATCAGTGTGGCGTAGCGCGGCATCAGCTCGTCCTTCAGGTGCGCCGCCTCACGGTCGAGCGTGATGCTTTCGATGCCGCGGTGCGCCTGCAGAAGGATAGCGCCACCCGGCGTCTCATACACGCCGCGGGATTTCATGCCGACGAAGCGGTTCTCCACCAGGTCGAGGCGGCCAATGCCGTTGGCGTGGCCTGACTCGTTCAGCCGGGCGAGCAGCGCGGCGGGGGACAGGCGCACGCCATCGACCGCCACCGGGTCGCCGCGTTCGAACTCGACGGTGATGATGCTTGCCCGGTCTGGCGCGTCCTCGGGACGGATGGTGCGTTGATAGACGAACTCGGGGGCTTCGTCCGCCGGGTCCTCCAGGATTTTGCCTTCGCTGCTGCTGTGCAGGAGGTTGGCGTCCACGCTGAACGGCGCTTCGCCCCGCTTGTCGCGCGTGACAGGAATCTGGTTCTGCTCGGCGAACTCCAGCAGCCTGGTCCGGCTGGTCAGGTCCCATTCGCGCCACGGAGCAATGACCGTGATGTCGGGCTTGAGCGCGTAATAGGCGACCTCGAACCGCACCTGGTCGTTGCCCTTGCCGGTGGCGCCGTGGGCCACCGCGTCCGCGCCCACCTCCTCGGCGATCTGGATTTGCCGCTGGGCGATCAGCGGACGCGCGATGGAGGTGCCGAGCAGGTATTGACCCTCATAGACGGCGTTGGCGCGGAACATCGGAAACACGAAGTCCCGTACGAACTCCTCGCGCAGGTCGTCCACGAAAATCTGCTTGACGCCCATCAGCTCGGCCTTCTGCCGGGCCGGTTCCAGCTCCTCCCCCTGGCCGAGATCGGCGGTGAAGGTGACCACCTCGCAGCGATATTCCGCCTGCAACCAGCGCAGGATGACGCTGGTGTCCAGCCCGCCCGAGTAAGCCAGCACGACCTTCTTCACATCGCGGCGGGGCATTGGTGTCTCCGTGCAGCAAGCGACCGCGATAGTCCTGAAGCGGCAAGGCGGCAAGGCAAGTGGCTGGTTATCGCGCGTGGCTGAACGTGTCGAAGCCACCTGCGCCGAGGCTCACCCCATCCTCGTCCGCACGCTGTCCGTCCGCAGCTGGCCGCAGGCCGCCAGGATGTCCCGTCCCCGCGGGGTCCGCACCGGGCTGCTGAACCCGGCGTCCATCATCACCGCTGCGAACGCGTCCAGCCGCTTCCGCGTGCTGGGCAGGTAGGCGCTGCCGGGCCAGGGATTGAACGGGATGAGGTTCACCTTGGCCGGGATGCCCGCAATCAGCCGCACCAGTTCGCGGGCGTCCGCCTCGCTGTCGTTCACGCCGCGCAGCATCACGTATTCGAACGTGATCCGCCGGGAGTTGGACGCGCCCGGGTAGCGGCGGCACGCTGCCAGCAACTCGGCGATCGGGTACTTGCGGTTCAGCGGCACGATCTCGTCACGCAGCTCGTCCCGCACCGCATGCAGCGAGACGGCCAGGTTCACGCCTAGCTCCTCGCCGCAGCGGTCCATCATCGGCGCCACGCCGGAAGTGGACAGCGTGATGCGGCGGCGAGACAGGCCGATGCCCTCGCCGTCCATCACGATCCGCATCGCGCGGGCCACGTTCTCATAGTTATAGAGCGGCTCGCCCATGCCCATCAGCACGATCGTGGACAGCAGCCGCGGCGTCTCTCCCCGCGGTGACGGCCATTCGCCATAGGCGTCCCGGGCAGCCATGAATTGGCCCACGATCTCCGCCGTGCCCAGGTTGCGCACCAACTGCTGTGTGCCGGTGTGGCAGAAGCGGCAGGAGAGGGTGCAGCCGACCTGGGAGGACAGGCAGACGGTGCCGCGGTCCTCCTGTCGGTCCGGGATGTACACCGTCTCCGCCTCCTGCCCGTCGCGGAAGCGGAACAGCCACTTGCGGGTGCCGTCCGTGCTGGTCTGCTCCGTGGCGACGCCGGGCCTGCCGATGACGAACCGCTCGGCCAGCTTTGCCTGAAGCGGCTTGGCGACGGAGGACATCGCGGCGAAGTCCGTCGCGCCCTGATGATAGATCCAGTGCCAGAGCTGCTTGGCGCGGAATGGCTGCTCGCCGATCGCGGCCAGTTCCTCCACCAGTTCCGGCCGGGATAGGCCGACCAACTCGCGCCGGCCATCCGGCAACGCCACCGGGGGCGGCGAGAACAGCGCCGACTTGGCGAGGATGCGGTCCCGCTCAGCGTCCGTGAGAGTGGCGGACATCAGCCCTTGACCGAGCAGGCCTTGTTGATCGCCGCATAGGCGGGCGAGAAGCCGCGCAGGTTGAACGTGTCCGTCACGTTGCCGGCATGGGGGCTGGGAGATTTTGCGACAGCCTGGCGGCCGTGCTCGAACGCGCTCACCGTGGCATGGCCGTCCTTGGCGAAGGCGGAGCGCTGGCTGGTGTAGAACGGCAGGGTGGTGGCATCGATCTGCAGCAGCACCTCGCTGTTGGGGCTGTAAGCGAACCCGGCGCTGATCGCCACCGCATCGCGGATTCCGCCGGGCCGCTGCGTGACCGTCAGCACCACGTCGCCACGGCCGGACAGCGCGGGAGAGGACGTTGCAGCGCGGGTGAAGGCATAACATACGGTTTGCCCCGCCTCCTGGTGGGTCACCGCAGTCCAGTCGTCGAACTTGCCGATGGCATGCGGCGCAACCGGCGTCGCATGGGCGGGCCGCGCTGAAGCTGCGTGGGGCGGATGGGGCTGCGCCATGGCAGGCAACGCTGGCGTCATGGCAGCAAAGCAAAGCAGGAAGAGGCGCATGGGCCACAGATACGGCGGCGGCAGTGCTGGAACAAGCGGTGGGCCAACGTGACTGTGCAAGGACATTCCAGGTATGACATCCGCCATCACGGATCGAGGCAGGGGAGACCATCATGCCATCTGAGGGCCATCACGAAGACGCGCTGGTCGAGACGGCGCAGCTCGAGCTGGATCGGGCGCACCGGGGAGCGGCGGCCATGGATGCCGGAGAGATGCGGCGCGGGCTGCAACTCGCACTGACCGCGTTGCAGGAAGCGGCGAAGGCGGACGCCGGGGGGCCGCTCGGCGCACTCGCGGCCAAGGTGGCAAAGGCGCTGGCGGACCTGGACGGCGGCTCGTTGACGGAGATGCAGAGCCTGATCGAGAGCGTCCGAACGTCGCTCGACCGCTGAACAGCGCAGGCACCGCCCCGTAGATCGAGCCGATGACCGATGCAACCGATGCGCGGCTCGCCGCGCAGTACGAGGCCTATCCCTACCCGGCGCGGGACCCAGCGGAGGAGCGGCATCGCCTAGTGATCGGCAGCCCAAGCCACCTGCGGGAGATCGACCACTGGGTGTTCGGCGCTTCCCGCCCACGCACCCGCCCGCTGCGCGCCCTGGTGGCCGGCGGCGGCACGGGGGATGGCGCCATCATGCTTGCGCAGCAGATGGCGGCGTCGGGGCGGCCCGGCCGGGTGACGTACCTGGACCGCTCGGCAACCGCGGCCGGGGTGGCGAAGGCGCGCGCGAAGGTCCGCGGGCTGGACATCGACTGGCAACTGGGCTCGCTGCTGGACCTGCCCGGGTCGGGGCTCGGGCCGTTCGATTACATCGACTGCTGCGGCGTGCTGCACCACCTGCCTGACCCGGCGACCGGGCTGCACGCGCTGCTGTCCGTGCTGGTGCCGGGGGGCGGCCTGGGATTGATGGTCTATGCACCGCACGGGCGTACCGGGGTCTATATGCTGCAGGATGCGCTGCGCCTGCTGGCGCCCGAGGCGGAGCCACATGCCGCACGGCTGGATGCAGCGCGCCGGGTCATGCGGGCGCTGCCGGAGTCGGCATGGCTCAGGCGCAACACCTTGTTCGCGGACCACCTCGGCGGCCGGGATGCCGAGCTCTACGACTTGCTGCTCAACCCGCGCGACCGGGCCTTCAACGTGCCGTCCCTGCACGCGCTGCTGACCGATGCCGGCCTGTCGGCGACGTGCTGGATGGAGCCGCTGCGCTACGACCCTTCGATTTACCTGCCGGACTCCCGGTTGCGCGCCCGGGCGGCGGCGCTGGACCCGGTCGGGCGCGCCGCGCTGGCCGAGGCGTTGTGCGGCAACATGAGCACGCACGTCGTCTATGCCTTACGCGCCGATGACGCCCCTGCCCCGCCCGATGGCGCCGATCCGAATGCCACGCCGGTCATGCGGGAGATGGGTGGTGCGGAGCTGGCCTCGCACATCCAGCCCAGTGGGATAGTTCCATTCCTGTTCGACGGGCTACGGGTGCCGGTGGCGCTGCCGCCGCTGGCCGCCGCCATCCTGCGCCTGATCGACGGCCGGCGAACGGTAAGTGGCATCGGTGCGGAGTTGGCCGTGCCGCAAGATACTTTCGCCCGGGCCTGGCGAGAGACGTACGGCACGCTCAACGCGCTCAACCGCGTCCTGCTGGCGCCGCCTTGACCACGCCAGCCTGACGATCCCTGCTTGGTGATTGTGGTGATCTTCGGCTGCGCTGTGCTGCCGAGTGGGCGGCCAAGTCCGATGCTGCTGACCCGAGTCGAAGCGGCCTTCCAATGCGGCGGCAAGGCGGCGCACTACTTGCCGACCGGCGCAGCAGGGCGGCATGGGCCGTCAGAGGCGTGGGTGATGGCGGGATTGCTGGCCGGGTTCGGCGTGCCGCAGGACCAAGTCACTCTGGAGGAGACGGGGACGGACACGCTGTCCTCTGCCCTCGCCTGCGCATCTCTGCTGACAGGCCGGTCAGGGCCGGTGCGGGTGGCGACCAGCGGCTATCACCTGCCGCGGTGCCTGATGCTGCTGCGCATGGCGGGAGTGCGAGCAACGGGCTGCCCGCCTCCGCCGCGGCCGGCCTGGGCATGGTATTGGCGGCTGCGGGAGTGTGCCGCGCTGCCCTATGACGCGGTGGCGATGCTGGCACAGCGCTAACGCCGCTTCGGCATCCCGATCGGCGGCACCTCGTCCGTCATGCCCGCCAACACTTCAGCCACATGGCGCACCGACACCGGGCTGCCCTCGCGGGACAGGCGGCCGGCCATGTTCAGCAGGCAGCCGAGGTCACCGGACAGCAGCAGGTCCGCACCGGTCTGCATCACGTCCCGCGTCTTGTCGGATACCATACGGGTCGAGATGTCCGGGTACTTGACGCAGAAGGTGCCGCCGAAGCCGCAGCATACCTCCGGGTCCGCCATCTCCTTCAAGGCCAGCCCTTGCACGCTGCCGAGCAATTGGCGGGGCTGCTGCTTCACGCCCATCTCGCGCAGGCCGGAGCACGAATCATGGTAGGTCGCCACCCCGTCAAACTGGGCGCTTACCCGGTCCATGCCCATGACATCGACCAGGAAGGAGACCAGTTCGTGGGTCCGTCCAGCCAGCGCCTCCGCACGGGCCAAAAGATTCGGGTCGTCGGCGAACAAACCCGGGAAATGGTGCGCGATCATGCCGCCGCAGGAACCGGAGGGCACGACCACGTAATCATAGCCGCTGAAGGCGTCGATCACGCCTGTGGCCAGGTCTCGGGCGGTTGCACGGTCACCCGTGTTGTAGGCGGGCTGGCCGCAGCAAGTCTGCGCGCGAGGGACTTCCACAAGGCATCCAGCGGCTTCCAAAAGCCGGATCGCCGCAAACCCCACGCTGGGCCGGTGAAGGTCAACAAGGCAGGTCACGAACAGTGCGACGCGTGGGTGACTAGGTGTGGGACGATGCAGCACGGCAGCAGCCTGTCTTCACGCAGACCGGGCGTGAACCAATCGCCACGCTGGATCGGAGCGGGCGAGATCACGGGTGAAGCTCCACACGTCACGTAGCTCCATCACCGCATCTGCGCCGGAGACATAACGGCCGTCCCGATCCAACGTCTGGCTAATCTGGTCCGACACGAACCGAACGGATATTTCAGCGGTGGTTCCCTGCAGCGACGCTTCCTCAATGGTGGCGTCCTGCACATCGCGTATCTCGCTGGTTTGCTTTTCTCCAGTCGTTTCCCGTGCGGCGATGGCGCTTTCAAAGGTGGCGAACGTCTCGTCTGACAGCAACGGGCGGAGCGCTTCACGGTTGCCGGCGGCGAACTCGGTCACGATCATGCGGAACGCGGCCTCTGCGCCAGCCAGGAAGTGCTGCGCGTCGAAGTTGCTGTCCACCTGGCGCATTTGGGCCAGCGTCTGCCCCAATACGGAACCTGCGTCCGGCACCGGCCAGCCTGGCGGGCTGGCAGGCTCAGCGCGTCCCTCAATGATCGGGCCGGCAGCACGGCCTGGCGGACGGGCAGCACCTTGGCTCGGCTCGAACCCGTCGCGCCGGCCTAGGATGCCCCGCAACCGCAGCACGAGGAACGCAGCGATCATGCCGAGCAGCACCAAATCGATCGGAAAGCCGCCTGCACCCATGTCCAACCACTCCTGAAGCAACAGAGATAGGCAGTCGGCGCCTCCGGAGCAACGCGGCAGGCAGCGAAACGAATGCCCGCGGCGGCAAGCCGGGAAATGCCGGCGGCGGCAGGCTGGGAAACGATTGCCCGCGTCGGCCGGGCGGTCTAGGGAGCCGCATGATCCTGCTGCGCCATGGCCAGAGCGAATTCAACCTGCATTTTACCGCGACCCGACAAGACCCAGGGATCGAGGATCCGCGGCTGACCCAGCTGGGCCATGAGCAGGCGCAGGCGGCGGCGGACGCGCTGGCTGCCCGAGGCCTGCGCCGTATCGTCGTCTCGCCCTACACACGGGCGTTGCAAACTGCCGAGCCGCTGGCCCGGCGGCTGGCGCTGGCCGTGCTGATCGATGTCGGGGTGCGGGAACGCTACGCTTTCAAGTGCGACATCGGCAGCCCGGTGGACGATCTGCGGCAGGCCTGGCCCGGGCACGACTTCTCTGCCGTGGAGGAAGTCTGGTGGCCGACCGAGCCAGAGCCGGAAGCGCATGTCATCTCCCGTGCCGCCCGCTTCCGCGCGGCGATGGCGGCAGAACCGGACCAGCAGGACACGCTGGTGGTCAGCCATTGGGGCTTCATCCTGGCGTTGACCGGCACCAGCCTCGCCAACGGCCAGTGGACTGAGTACGACCCGGCTGGACCAGCCCCGGCGGAGATCGTCTGGCGGCCCTGATCCGCTCATGCTACCCGGCCCTGAAGCTACGGCCCCAAAGCTAAGGCCTCAAAGTTAAGGCCCCCGAAACGCCGCCAACGGAGACTTGCGAATGTCCGAAACGACTCCCGCCCCCCAAGGCGATGCGAACGCCCAGCCCCCCAACGGGAGCCAAGCTGCGCCGCCGCTAGTCGTCAACATTCAGTTCGTGAAGGATTTATCGTTCGAGGTGCCAGGCGCCCCGGAGATCTTCTCGACTCTGCGCTCCCAACCCAACGTGCAGATCAACCTCGATGTGCAAGCCCGGCGCCTGCAGGAAGGCCAGAGTATCTTCGAGGTGACGCTGGTGGTGAAAGCCGAAGCCACGGAAGGGCCGCGCGAAGTGGGCCAGCCTGCGAGCGAAGCAGGCCGTGCCGTGTTCATCGCGGAGCTGTCCTACGCCGGGGTGTTCACGCTTAACGGCATCCCGGACCAGTCAGTCGAGCCGGTGCTGCTTATCGAGTGCCCTCGGCTGCTGTTTCCCTATGCCCGCAACATCCTATCCGACGTGACGAGGGACGGCGGATTTCCGCCCGTGCTGCTGCAGCCGATCGACTTCGTGGCGCTGTATCAGGCCCGCAAGCAGAATGGCGCCGCACCCGCCACGGTCTGAGCTGCGGCACGGCCTTTTCCGCCAGCCAAAAAGGTTTTCATGCTGCCCAAATAGGCTGCTTGAGGCGGGCCACGAAGGCAGCATGGCCCGCAAGCTCGGCATCGTTGGGAACCATGAGGCGCGGCGTGCGCGTGCCGACAGGTTGATACACCATGGCTTGCATCGTGGCGCTGCCCTCGGCAGCCAGCGACAAGCCTCGCTGCCGGCCGCCGGTCAGCTCGATGTAGACCTCCGCCAGCAACCGGCAGTCCAGCAGGGCGTTGTGGCTGGTGCGCTCCGACAGGTCGATGCCGAAGCGGCGGCACAGCGCGTCCAAGCTGTTCGGCAAGCCTGGAAACCGCTTGCGGGCCATCTCCAGCGTGTCAATCTTGCGCGATCCGCTGACCGAGGGCCGCCCGAGCCGGGCCAGCTCCGCGTTGAGGAAGCTGAAATCGAAGGTGGCGTTGTGCGCTATCAACGGGTCATCGCCGATGAACGCCAGCAAATCGTCCACGATCTCGCCGAAACGCGGTTTGCCCTGCAGGTCGGACCGGCTCAGCCCGTGCACCCGGGTGGCGTCCGGGTGGATGTCCCGGTCGGGGTCGATCAGGTGATGGAACACCGCGCCGGTCGGCAAATCCCGCTCCAGCTCGAGGGCCGCGAATTCGATCACGCGGTCCCCGGTCAGGGGGTCCAAGCCGGTGGTCTCGGTGTCAAACAGGATGGAGCGGCTCATGGCCTCAATGACCTGATAAGGCGGCGCAGCGGGCGCAAGGCCGCGTGACGGGACAAGCCGGTGCGGACGATCAGGTCGGCGTGGCGGCGTTTTTGCGAGTCTGGCATCTGGCGCGAGACGATACTGGCGATTTGAGCATCCGTCATGCCCCGGCGGCGCACCCGGGTGACCTGCACGGCGCGAGGCGCGGAAACCACCACCACCGTGTCGACGCGTCCCTGCCCGCCTGTCTCCAGCAGCAACGGGATATCCAGCACTGCGGCACAAGCGCCGGCACGGCGGGCACGGGCCAGGAAAGCACGCTCCATGACCCGCACGCGAGGGTGCAGGATCGTCTCCAGGCGACGGATGGCCGCTTCGTTCCCGAGCACGGCCTCGCGCAGCCGCGTCCGGTCCAGGGTATCGCCACTAACCGTGCCGGGGAATGCCGCGGCGATGGCAGGCAGCGCCGCGCCGCCGGGCGCTTGCAGGCGGTGCACGGCGGCGTCGGCATCGAACACCGGGATGCGGGCGCGGCGGAACGCTGCCGCCGCAGTGGACTTGCCCATCCCGATGCCGCCGGTCAGCCCGATGACCCTCACAGCGATCCGGCGACCAGCTCGTGCAACGCCGGGTCCACCGCCGGCGTGATCCCGAACCAGGCTGCGAAGCCCGGCACCGCCTGGTGCAGCAGCATCCCGAGGCCGCCTATGGCCGTCAGCCGATGCCCCCGGGCTGCGGTCAGCAAGGGCGTTTGCAGGGGGGCGTAAACGATGTCGCACACCGTCAGCCCGGCGGGTGCGCTGGAGAGATCCAGGTCCAACGGCGGCTGGCCCTGCATCCCCAGGCTCGTGGCGTTGACCAGCAAGCTGTAGCTGCTCAGGTCATGCCGGGCCTGCCACCCGGCTGTCGCCAGCCCTGGCAGCGCCGCCGCCAGGGCTGCCGTGCGGCCGGGACTGCGGTTGGCAACCGTGACCGGCACGCCCTCCGCCAGCAAGGCTGCGGCAATGGCCCGGGCAGCGCCGCCGGCGCCCAGCAGCAGCGCGGGAGCAGGTTCCACGCCGTGCTCTCGCAAGTTAGCCAGAAAACCAGCGCCGTCCGTATTGTCGCCTACGGTGCGGCCACCCTCGAAGACCAGGGTGTTGACGGCCCCGGCGGCCTGGGCAGCCGGGCGCAACTCGTCACACAGCGCGGCGACCGCCACCTTGTGCGGCACGGTCACGTTGACGCCGCGGAAGCCAGCGGCCGCCAGCCCAGCCACAGCCGCAGCCAGCTTCTCCGGCGGCACCGGCAGCGGCACGTAGGCGCCATCGATGCCGTAGCGGGCCAGCCAATGATTGTGCAGCAGGGGAGAGCGCGAGTGCGACACCGGCCAGCCGATCACCCCGGCCAGCCGTGCCCGGGCGGTGAGCGGCGGCATGCAGCCAAACAGCACGCGCCGTCCCTGCACTGCAAGCGCGTTGGCGTTGCGGGCTCGTCGTTGACGCCCCTTTCCCGGTCTGGCAGCGTCCGCCGCCAAGAGACAGGATGCGGCATGACAAAATCGGAGTTGATCGCGGACTTGGCGGCGGCCAACCCGCATCTGCTGGGGCGGGACGTGGAAATCATCGTCGGCACCATCTTCGACGAGATCACCGGCGCCTTGGCCCGTGGCGAACGGGTGGAGTTGCGCGGGTTCGGCGCGTTCACTGTCAAGAAGCGCGACGCGAGGACCGGCCGCAATCCCCGGACCGGAGAGGCCGTGCCAGTGGACGAAAAGGTCGTGCCGTTCTTCAAGGCCGGCAAGGAGCTGCGGGACCGGGTGAACCGCGGTGGCAAGCCCGCACGCGGCGTGCGCGAGCGCGTGGTGGCCTGACATGCTGGGTCTGATCTTCGCGGCACCCTTTCTGCTGCTGCTCGTCGTCTTCGCGCTCTCCAACCGCGGCACCGTGCAGCTTGGGTTGTGGCCCACCGACCTTGCCCTGGCAGCCCCACTGTCACTTGCAGTCTTGGGCGCCGGCGCAGTGTTCTTCGTGCTGGGAGCGCTCGTGGTAGGAATCGGCTCGCTTGCACAGCGACGCCGGGCGCGGCGGGCGGAGAGCCGGGTGCAGGCTCTGGAACGCGAGGTGGAAATGCTGCGCCCACGTCCCGCCTTGGTTCCAGGCACGTCCGTCCGCACGATCGACGGCTGATTGGGCGTCGCCGTCAAGATTTGCGGCATCCGGTCATCAGAGGCCTACGAGGCGGCACTTGGCGCGGATTACGTCGGCTTTGTTTTCTTCCCACCCTCGCCCCGCCATGTCACGGCCGAGCAGGCCGCTGCGCTGACGGCAGCAACGGGGCCAGCCAAGGTCGGCCTGTTCGTGGACCCATCCGATGACTTTGTTGCCGACGTCCTGGCCGTCGTCACTCTGGACATCCTGCAGGTCGTGGCGCCTGCCTCACGCTCTGCTGCCTTGAAGGCCAAGTTTGGTTTGCCGGTATGGCGCGCAGTCGGCATCGTAATCCCCATGGACTTGCCCAACAGCATGGACGGGGCAGACGCTCTGCTGCTGGACTCGAAGCCGCCGCCGGGTGCGTCCCGGCCTGGAGGCAATGCCGTGGCCTTCGATTGGTCCATGCTGCAAGGGTGGCAGGCCCCAGGCTTCTGGCTGCTCGCAGGCGGTCTGCATCCGGGCAACTTGGCAGCCGCGATCGCTGCGACCGGTGCGCCGGGCGTGGACGTCAGCTCCGGCGTGGAGCGGGCCCCTGGGATCAAGGACCCGGCGTTGATCGAGGCATTCATCCAGGCGGCGCGCATGCCTGGATGACCAGCCGCCCGATCGGTTTTCCAGGCGCTGGCATGACCAGCGGCCCGAGGCCCGGTGAGACCACGCCCAGAATCCGCCCTGCTAAGCCGCCTGTGCCCCCTGGGACCGTCCCAGGCAGACCATGCCAACTCAGCCACCCTAGCAGGGCGAACAGATATGCCTCCTTCGCTTCTGGCGGCAGGCCCCGTGCGGCGCTGGTGACCAAGGGCACAGGCGCCAAGGCGCGTCGCAGCGCTGCCAGCAGCGCCGGGTTGCGGACGCCGCCGCCAGAGGCCACCACCTCCCGCACACCGGCGCCATGGCAGGCACGTGCGACAGTACGGGCCGTCAACTCCGTCAAAGTCGCCATCAGGTCGGGGCCGGAGAGGGCCGGCAGGCCCTGGCAATGGGCAGCGGCATAGCCCGTGTGGAACAGTTCGCGCCCCGTGCTCTTGGGCGCGGGCAGCCTGTAATACGGCTCGGCGAGCAGCCGGGCCAGCAGGTCGTCCCGCACGGTGCCTGCCGACGCCAGCTCGCCGTCCCGGTCGTAAGGCAGGCCGGCGAGCTGCCCGGCAGCGACATCCAGCAAGCAGCTTGCCGGCCCGGTGTCCCAGGCGCGCACAGGTTCGCCAGCACCGGCCACGACCGTTATGTTGGCGATGCCGCCAAGGTTCAGCGCAGCGCGCGGCCCGCCGGCCCCAGCCAGCCACAAGGCGTCCAAGGTGCTGGCCAGCGGCGCGCCTTGCCCACCGGCTGCCACGTCCCTCGCGCGAAGGTCCGAGATCACGGGAAGGCCTGTCGCCTCGGCGATCAAGGCGGGTTGGCCGAGCTGCAGAGTGCCCTGAGCGCGACCGCCCTTCACCCAATGGAACACGGTCTGGCCATGGCTGCACACCAAGGCTGTCGCGTGACCGGCGAAATCCTTGATGGCAGCCACTGCAGCAACGGCGAAAGCTTCGCCGACCAGGACATCAAGCGCGCAAATTTCCGCCACGCTAGTGGCCGCTGGTGGCAGTGCGGCCAGCAAACGCTGCCGGGTCGCTATGGGCCAAGGAAGCTCCGCTGCACCCAGCGGCTGCATGACGAGCATATCGCCTTGCCGCTCGAAGTGGGCAGCGGCGACATCAATGGCGTCCAGTGAGGTGCCGGAGATGAGGCCGAGAACAATCATGCTGCCGCTATAATACCAACCGTCTTTTGCTCTGACTCAAACGTGAGTGGGTGCGGCTCGTTTGGTTGTGATTTGGTCTGCCTGCATGATGCTCGGGGCGAACATGACGGTTGCGGTGGATCTTGTCGCAACGCGTGGTGTATCAGCGTCGGCCGGGGCAGGCCCGAGTAGGGCGGGCTGCCTGTATCAGGCTGCCACGGCTGATCCTCCACGGTTTGCGTGGACGGGTTACGCTCGCTTGCTGCTCTGCCTGGTCTGGCGTGCGGTGGTCCAGGGCCGAATGCAGGCGCTGGCGGTTGTAGGAGCCCTCGACGTATGAGAACAGGTCGCGCTTGGCTTCGTCGCGGGTGCGGTAGGTTTGGTGGTGCACCAGCTCGGTTTTCAGCGTGTGGAGGAAGATGTCTGGTGTTGCCGTCCAGGCATGGGAGACGGCTTCGAAGGGTGTCTTCCACCGGATGGCTTTGAGGTGTTTGGCGAAGTTGTAGGCCGACACGAAAGCGAGGACGTGGGCCTTGAGGCTGTCGAGGTCTGGGTAGTGGAATGCTTTGATGGTGGCGTCTTTGACGGTCCGGTTCATTCGCTCGGCCTGCCCGTTGGTCCATGGGTGATATGGCTTGGTTAGCTTGTGCTGGATGCCATGCTGTTTGCAGACACGGTCGAAGATGTGGCCGCCGAACATAGCTTCCACGGCCGGATATCGCCCTCGGTTCTTTGGTAGGTCGGCGAAGGCCATGCCGTTGTCGGTCAGCACCGTGTGGATGGCATAGGCGTTGTTGCATGGACCTGAGCCCAGCAAGGGTGTTTCTCCTCAGTCGAGGTGGGTCAACGGCGGATGGTGACGGGTTTTGCTGTGCGGATCATACGGTTGAGCACCACCACGGCGATGGCCGCCTCGGCCTGCTGACCCGGTAGGCTGCGAGCCCGAAGCTTTGGGCCAATCAGGTGTTTGTACCGGCTCATGGCCGTCTCTGCGTGGTTGCGCCTGCCATACCCGGTCGCGGCCTGCCAACCAATGCGACCCAGCCCGGCCATGAGCTGGGTGTGGCAGTCACGCGCGGTTTGCTTCCATCCATCGCTGTTGCTCAGCACCGCCGAGGCCCGAGGCGGGATGATCACATCCGGTGGCCTGTCACGTTGCCGGGCAGCCACCGCCTGGTAGACCGGCTCACTGTCATACGCACCGTCCGCAGTCACCGTTTTAACGTCGCCCTCCACTTGCCGGAGCAGGGCTGGCACTTGCGCCGCATCATCGGCATGGCCCTCGGTCAGCATGTGGGCCGTGACCTCGCCCGTGGTCGCGTCGGCGACGAGGTGCAGCTTGCGCCACTGCCTGCGGGCACGACCGTGCTTTTCCGCGTTCCACTCGCCTTGCCCGAACACCTCCAAACCTGTGCTGTCGAGCACGAGGTGGATCGGACGATCATGCCGGGCAGCCCGGGGCTGCCGACCAGAGAAGCCGCGACCTCGCCGCGAGAGCGTCGTATGATCGGGGACGGCCAGTTCCAGCCCGAGCAGGCGCAGCACGCTGCAGGCGAATGCCTCGGCCTGTCGCAGGGCAAGGTGGAACACCAGCCGCAAGCTCAAAACCAGCTCAATCGCCAGGTCAGAGTAGCGCGGCTGCCCGCCTGGCGTGGTCCGACGAGGCGCCTGCCATCCAGCGAGCGCCGCCTCATCGACCCAGAACCTCACGTCTCCGCGTCGGCGCAGTCCAGCTTCGTAAGCCGGCCAGTTCGTGACCCTGTAACGCGCCTTCGGAATGCGGTGACGTCGGGCGGCGTTGTGCTTGAATGGCATCCGGCCGGAGTAGACAGCCCAACGTCATCAGGCTACTCGGCAACCTCCGTGCACCAACGCCGTCGAACGCATGAACCGCACCATCAAGGACGCAACCGTCAAGCGCTTCCACCACGACAGCCATAATCACCTTCAAAACCATCTTGCAACCTTCGTGGCCGCCTACAACTCCGGACACCGACCGAAGACCCTCAAAGCCCTAGCGCTTCACGCTCAATCCTACCCATCAAATACCGGGACTAAACAGCTAGGCGGCCCTCACGTCGGCGAGGAAACGGCCGACGTCTTGCTTGAGGGAACGCGACTGCGCGCTGATCATGCCCGCAGCGGACAGCACTTGGCCGGCCACTTCGCCCGTGCTTCCGGTGACGCGGCTCAGCTGCGTCACCAATCTGTCAACCGCAACGGTGCTGTTGGCAGTCAGCTCCACGCCGTTGGCGATGCCCTGCACGAACCGGCTCTGCTGGCCAACCTCCATCGTGGCCTGGGCCGAGATGTCGCTGGTGCGCTCGACGGTGCGGACGATGCCTTCGATGGCCTGCACAGCTTCGGCGATGGCGGCCTGGATGCGGCCAATCTGCCCGCCGATCTCTTCCGTCGCGCGTTTGGTCTGGCCCGCCAGCATGTTGACCTCCCCGGCCACTACGGCAAAGCCTTTTCCGGCGTCCCCGGCCCGCGCCGCCTCGATCGTGGCGTTCAGCGCCAGCAGCTTGGTTTGCACGGCGATGCCTCGGATCAGGGTCGTCACCTCGCCGACCGTCTGCGCGCCTTGCGACAGCGCACGCACGATGTCGTTGGTGCGGCGCGCGTCGTCGACCGCCTTGCCGGTGATCTGGGCCGATTCCTCAACTTGGCGGCCGATCTGCGCGATGGAGGCAGACAGCTCCTCCGTGGACCGGGCCACGTTGCCAGCGTCGCTGTTCGCCTTCGCGGCGTAGGCCCGCGCTGCCCGGGTCTGGTCGGCCACGTCGGATGCGTTGCCGTTCAAGCCGCCGGCAGTCTGCTGCAACTGCTCGGCGGCCACGCTGATGCCGCTGGACAGCGTGTCGATGGTCGCCTCGAACTGTAGCGCCAGCCCGGCCAGCCGCTCCCCCCTGGCCTTGGCGGCGGCGGCAGTGCGCATCTCGCCGATTGCCAGCCGGCGCTCCTCGTCCATGGCACGGCGGAACACCACCAGCGAGCGGGACATGTCGCCGATCTCGTCTTGCCGACGCAGCGGGTTGGTGACCACCTTCTGGTCGCCCCGCGCCAGCCGCGCCATCGTCTCGGTCATGGCGATGATGGGACTGACCAGGTTGCGGAGCAGCACCCATGCGCCAGCCCAGACGCCCAGGACCGTCAGCGTGAAGCCGATGATGATCTGCAGCCGGGCGCGCTTGGCGGCCTGCCTGCCAAGCTCGGCGCGCTGCCCCGTCGCGTTGGTGAGAAGCTCGGTCTCGCTCGACAGGTCCGTACGCAGCGCGAACATCGTGCCCTGCATCTCGCCTGCCAGCAGCACGTTGGCAACCGCGATATCGGAATTGCGGGTCAAGGCGTCCAGCTCTTCGCTCTGGCGGCCGAACGACGCCCATCGCTGCTTGATCTGATCGAGGGTTTTGCGTTGCTCCGGATCAATTAACTTCTGGCTTAGCGTGTCGATCTCGGTGCTGATGTTGATGACGAGCTGCAGCTCCTCGCCGGCCAGCGCGGCTTGCATCGGAACGGAGATGTTCAGCGCGGAGGTGGCTTGGTCGGCGCGCATCGCTTCGACCTCCCTGGAAAGCGCGCCGGCAATCTCGACCAGGGGCAGCCAATCCTGCCGCATCTCGGTGGCAGCCGAGTCCACCTGGTTGATCTTCTGCAAGGAGAACACGCCGAGCACCAACGTGCATGCCAGGAGCCCGGCCAGCAGTCCCATGACCTTGCTGCGTATCCCAAGCGGCATGATGGACAAACCCATGGCGCGATCTTGCCCAACTAGGGTGAAGCCAGGCTTAACGGTGGAACCAGGCAGCGACCTGCTGCCAGGCAGGCAGCCCGCCCAGCCGTTGCCATGCCGGTCGAACTGTCCCACCTGTCCTGCAAGGAGCGACGCCATGCCCGACACCAACGTACCCGTTCCCCTGCTCGGCGAGCTGCACCGTCTGCTTGGCAGCCGCGGCCTGCTGACCGGGACCACGGACGTGGCGGCAGCCGGGCAGGATTGGCGGCGGCTCTATGACCAGGCCCCGCTCGCCGTGGTCCGCCCCGGCAGCACGCAGGAATTGGCGGCCGCGGTCCGCCTGTGCGCCCGGCATGGCGTGGCGATGGTGCCGCAGGGCGGCAACACCAGCATGGTGGGCGGCGGGGTGCCCAGCGGACCGGGACAGGTGGTGTTCAGCCTGGCGCGGCTGAACCGCGTGCGCGCGGCCGATCCCCTCGACATGACCCTGACCGTCGAGGCCGGCGTGACCTTGAAGGCGGCGCAGGACGCGGCTGCGGCGGCCGGGTGCCTGCTTCCGCTGTCCATCTCGTCCGAAGGCACGGCGCAGATCGGGGGGGTGCTGGCCACCAATGCCGGCGGCAACAACACCGTGCGCCATGGCAACGCACGGGATTTGGTGCTCGGGCTGGAGGCGGTGCTGCCGGATGGGGCGGTTTGGAACGGCCTGCGCCGGCTGCGCAAGGACAACACCGGCTATTGCCTGCGCCAGTTGCTGGTGGGATCGGAAGGCACGCTCGGCATCATCACCGCCGCCGTGCTGAAGCTGTCGCCGGCGGTGCGGCAGCGGGAGGTGGCCCTGTGCGCCGCCCCATCGCTGGACGCCGTGCTCGCCCTGTTCGCCCGTTTCCAGCGGCATGATCCGGCGGCGCTGCTCGCGTTCGAGTACATGGGCGCCGCCGGCATGGACCTGGTCATCCGCCACGTCCCCGGCGCCGCCCTGCCCATCGGCCCTGCCCCGCATTACGCCTTGGTGGAGCTGGCGACTCCCCGCGAAGGCAACGACTTACGGGACGGAATGGAGACTGCGCTGGAAGCCGCCATGGAGGACGGCACGGTGACTGACGCAGCCATCGCCGCCAGCGACGCCCAGCGCGCCGGCCTGTGGAAATTGCGCGAGGAGCACGCGGAGGCGCAAAAGCGCGAGGGCGCGTCGGTCAAGAACGACGTGTCGGTCCCGGTCTCCTGCGTGCCCGAGCTTCTGCGCCGGGGCGAGGCGGCGGTGGCGGCGCTGATCCCCGGGGTGCGCTGCGTCGCCTTCGGCCACATCGGCGACGGCAACATCCACTTCAACTTCGAGCAGCCGGAAGGCGCCGACGCCGGGGCCTTCCTCGCCCGGGACCACGAGATCATGGATGCAGTCGGAGCCGTGGTGCGGGATTTGGACGGTTCGTTCTCCGCCGAGCACGGCGTGGGACAACTGAAGCCCTACATGATGCCGCAGTGGCGCGGCGGTGCCGAGCTGGATGCGATGCGGCGGATCAAGGCGGCGCTGGACCCGGCGGGCCTGATGAACCCTGGCAAAGTCTTGCCCTGAACGGCGTGCCTGGGGCAGGCAGCCGGGGCCGCCTCGGGCGTTTCCACCATGGGCAGCAAGTGTCGTTCGCGCGCGGGGTCACGACCGTCATGGGGCTGTTCCTAGCCATGCTGGATCTGGCTGCCGGCCCGGCGGATTGCGGGCGGGCACTGCCCGCGGCCTTGACGGTCAACGCCGGGTTGCTGTTGTTGACCGGCGGGCTCGCTTTCCTGCCACCCCGCCAACCCCCGGCGGCTGACGTCATGGTCCACCTGGAGTAGCTGCTCGCTGAATTGTTACCGGACCAGCCCACGGCTTCAACCCGGGAGTGGCCGGAGCTAGGATGCGCTGCCCAGCGCTCGGACCCTCACTGCCAGGATATGGCCCCACCTCCATGCCGCGCCTCCTCATCACCCGACTAGACCGCTATGTGTTCCGCCAGCTGCTGATTGCCCTGGTCGCGGCCACCAGCGCCCTGGTGGCCTTGATCTGGCTCACTCAGTCGCTGCGGTTTGTGGAGTTGGTGGTCAACCGGGGGCTGTCGCTGTGGGTGTTCCTCCGGCTGACCGGGCTGCTGATCCCCAGCTTCGTCGCCGTGATCCTGCCTATCACCACCTTCGTCGTGGTGCAGTTCGTCTATACCCGCCTGGCTGGCGACCGCGAACTGACGGTGATGCGGGCAGCCGGCATGTCGCCCCTGGCCGTGGCCCGCCCTGCCCTGGCCTTGGGGACGCTGGTGGTGGCGGGCTGCTACGCGCTCAACGTCTGGCTGGTGCCCGCCAGCTATGCGGCGTTCCACGAGTACCAGTTCCAGATACGCAACCGGCTTGCCGCCTTCCTGCTGCAGGAGGGTGTGTTCACGCCCGTCACCGACGACCTGACCGTCTATGTCCGCTCGCGTGACCGGGAAGGCGGGCTGCGAGGCATCCTGATCGAGGACGGGCGGCAGAAAACCAGCCGGGCCACCATCCTGGCCGAGCGCGGCCACATGATGGACGGCCCGAACGGCCCGGCGGTCCTGCTGGAGAATGGCTCCCGCGAAGAGGTGGACCGGCAGACCGGGCGGCTGAACGTGCTGACCTTCTCCCGCAACTCGGTCGATCTCACCCAGGCCGGCAAGGCGGACGACATTCGCTACCGGGACGTGACCGAGATGTCCCTGACGGAGCTGGAGCACCCCGAGACCAGCGCATTGCTCGCGCGGGATGCGGGCAAGTTCCTGGTGGAAGCCGCGCGCCGCCTGAGTTCGCCGCTGACGGCCATGTCCTTCGCCCTGGTGGCGCTGCTGTCGGTGCTGTCGGGCACGTTCCGGCGCCATGGCAACGTGCTGCGTCCGCTGACCGCCGTGCTGAGCGTGGTCACTTTGCTGGCGGTGCAGCTGGTGGTGGCGAACCTGGCCGCGCGGTCCACAGTGCTGATGCCGCTAGTCTATGTGGTCGCTGCAGCGCCTGGCCTGGCCTGCGCGTGGCAGTTGTTCGCGCCCGAAGCGGTGCAGCTCCGGCCGTTGCGATGGGAGACGCGGGCGGCATGACGATCGCCGCCACGCTCTCGCTCTATGTCGCGCGCCAGTTCACGGCTGCTGTGGTGGCGATGCTGGCCTCGCTGGCCGGCCTGGTCTCGCTGTTCGACTTCATCGAGCTGCTGCGCCGCTCCGCCACCAAG
>CAXTPP010000044.1:0-26449 GCA_964246185.1 uncultured Acetobacteraceae bacterium | reverse complement strand
CCCGAGCGCTTCACGCCCAATCCTACCCATCAAATACCGGGACTAAACAGCTAGGTAAACCAAACTAGAGGCTCTATCTCTGGACTCCGCCAAAGTCGAGCTTCTGGAATCCATTTGCTTGATGGAACGGTTTCCAAAGGTCTGAGGCCTTTGGCGCGCCTGGGCAGAGCCCGGCCTTGCTTCGTCATGCCGGCGTCACGAACCGCGTCAGCCTGGAGCCGGGGCCGGCGACTTCAGCAGGCGGCGCACGGCGTTGCAGATCTCGGCCGGCATGTAAGGCTTGGCGACATAGATCGACTCGACGTCGGGCGGGTTGAACCCGGCAGGAGGCCGGCCGGTCATGAAAATCACCGGCAGATCCGGTCGCGCCTGCCGCGCTTGACGCGCTAATGCCCGGCCGTCAATGCTACCGGGCAGCTGAATATCCGTGAGCAGGATGGCGATCTCTGGAGCGGCCTGCAGCACCTGAAGCGCTGCATCCCCGGACTCCGCCTCCAACACGATATATCCTTCGTCGCTCAGGATTTCGGCCAGTGTCAGGCGGATTAGGAACTCGTCCTCCACGACCAGCACGGTTGGGCTGGGCACGGCGGCGTCAGGCAGTCGGTCAATCGGCATAACGGAACAACCCAACGCTGCCGCGGTCACATCCGGCCGTTCTCGTCCCGCTCCGGTTTGCGCTCATGGTCGGGATTGGCTGCCTTGGTGCTGGTGCCTGGTTGGTCCAGCCCGGACACACGGTCCACATCCGTGCCGCTCTCGATGGATTCCTGCGATCCATCTTTCTCTGCCCCGCTTTCAAAGTTCTCCGCCCCGGCCCGCGAGCCGCCGAACTGGTCGGCGCCCCCGGTATCGGGCTGGCCCGGCACCTTGTGGTTGCCGGTGTCCTGCTCATCGTCCGTGTGCTCGATCGACTCTTCGGTGTGCGGCTGCTTCACGGCGGCTCTCCTGCGTTCGCCAGGTCATAACGCTGCCCAGTGCGGCAGTTCCGTCAGGTGCCGAGCGCGAAGCTCTGCACCAGGCTGCCGGACACCAGGCGCCAGCCATCGACCAACACGAAGAAGATCAGCTTGAACGGCAGGCTGATGCTGGAAGGCGGCAACATCATCATGCCCAGGCTCTGCAGCACGCTGCCCACCACCATGTCGATCACCAGGAACGGCAGATAGAGCAGGAACCCCATCTCGAAGGCGCGGCGCAACTCGCCTACCAGGAAGGCGGGAACCAGCGCGCGCCAGGGTGCGCCGTCCGGCGTGTCCACGGCCGGCAGGTGCGCCACGTTCAGGAACAGCTGCATGTCCGCCCCCCGCACGTTGGCGGACATAAAGCGGCGGAACGGCTCGGCAGCCAGGCGCAGCCCCTCCAACTCGCCGACCTTGCCCTCCGTCATCGGCAGCAGCCCGGCGGCGTAGGCCTGGTCCAGCACCGGCTGCATGACGAAGAAGGTCAGGAACAGCGCCAGCCCGATCAGCACCGTGTTGGGCGGCACGCCCTGTGCGCCGATGGCCGCGCGCAGCAGCGACAGGACGATGACGATGCGGGTGAACGCCGTCACCATGACCAGCAGGCTGGGCGCCACGGAAAGCACGGTGATGAGCGCCGTGAGCTGCACCAGCCGCCCGGTTGCGCCCGCCTGGCCGGCCGCGCCGAGATCGATGTTGACCGACTGCGCCACCGCCAGCGAAGGCGCCAGCATCAGCGCGAGGCAGGCCCATTTCATGCCCCCTCTCATGCCGTCGCGTCCGGCAGCCAGCCGACCACCTGGTCCTGCGGCCCGGTCAGCAGCAGGACGCAGCGCCCGTCGCACTGCACCAGCAGCAGCCGGCGGCGGGGGTCCAGGGCCAGCGAGCCTTGCACGCTCAACCGGCCGGTGGCGCCGCCGGGCCGGGCGAACCGGGTCAGCCGGGCGAGCCGTCCGCAGAGCAGGACCAGCAGCAGCACGGCCGCAAGCGCCGCGGCGGCCGGAAGCAGGGAGGTGAGGGTCATCGTGCTAGGCCTTTTGCCCGGGTGGATGGATCAGCGATGGTGGGTGATCGGCGATGGATCAGCTTGCGGCTTGCGCCCGCAGCGCCTCCGTCAGCTGGTCTGTCTCCGTCAGCAGGGCGAGCAGGTGGGGGCGCAGGGTGCGGCCCAGCTCAGGCGGCAGGTCCAGCGCCTTGGCGCAGAACAGGCCGATGCCGCGGTCCAGCCCCGCCATGTCCACGGTCCGGCCGTTCTCCACCAGCAGCCGGGCGATGCAGACCGTCCGCGCCAGGCCCTCGCCCAGGCTGATGGCGGACTGGATGCAAGTGGCGTTGAAGCCCGTATGGTCGAATGGGAATATCCCGGTGCCGCTCATGCCCGCCATCAAAGCAGCAAGGCATTACCGAAGCGTTGCGTAAGGCGGCGCTGCGGCGAAACGCCGAGGCGGCTTAACCTCGCGGCAACCAAAGCCGGGCAGGATGCGCCCATGGAACAAGACGGCATAGGGTTGTTCGACCTGGCGGAGCAGCGGCTCGCCTGGATTGACCGGAGACAGGGGCTGTTGGCGCAGAACATCGCCAACGCCAACACGCCGGGGTATCTTGCGAAGGATTTGCAGCCATTCGCGCAGACGCTGGCGAAGGCCCTGCCGGTTCTGGCGACCACCAGCCCGCTGCACATGGCCGCCCCCGGCGCGGTGCTCGGCACCGACCCGCGGCTGCGCCCGGCCGAACGCGCGCCGGACGGCAACGCCGTATCCATGGACGACCAGCTGGCCAAGGTCGCGCAAACCGACGATGCGCAGGCGCTGACGATGAACCTGTACCACAAGTATCTCGGCCTGTTCCGCACCGTGATTGGCAAGTAGCGCCCATGGACCTCACCAAGGCGCTCGCCATCTCCGCCCGCGGCATGGACGCGCAAACCACCCGGCTGCGGGTGATCGCGGAGAACCTGGCCAACCAGGACACCACGGGGGACGCGCCGGGCGTGGACCCTTACCGGCGCAAGACGGTCACCTTCGAGCAGAAGCTGGACGACGAGATCGGAGCCGAAACCGTGCGGGTGAAGCAGGTCGCCAGCGACAAATCGGCGTTCCCCTCGCACTACGACCCAGCGCACCCGGCGGCCGACGCGCAGGGCTACGTGCATACACCCAACGTCAACAGCTTCGTGGAGGTCATGGACATGCGGGAAGCCCAGCGCTCGTTCAGCGCCAACCTCAACGTGATGCAGGTGACGCGATCCATGCTGACCCGAGCGATCGACCTGCTGAAATGAGCATCCCGCTGGTCACCGCCGCCGGTGCGGCGGACGCCTATGCGCGGACGGGCGCCGGGCAGCCAAGCCTGGAGGGCTTCGGCCAGGCGCTGACGCAGGCGCTGCAGGGCGTGGTCGATGCGGGTCACCAGGCGGACGCGCAATCGGCTACGGCGCTCAGCGGCAACGGCGACCTGACGCAGGTGGTGACGGCGGTGAACCGGGCGGAGCTGGCGCTGCAGACCACGACCGCCATCCGGGACCGGGTGGTGCAGGCTTACCAGGACATCATGCGGATGCCGATCTGATGGGTCCTGCCTGATGGGAGAAGGCGAGGTCGGCGCCGCCCTGCGCGAGACGATGATGGTCGTGGCGAAGCTCGGCGGTCCCGTGCTGATTGCCGCCCTCGCCGTGGGCGTGGTGATGTCCCTGGTCCAGGCCGTCACCCAGATCAACGAGGCGACGCTGACCTTCGTGCCGAAAATCCTCGTCATCCTCGCCACGCTGACGCTCACCGGGCCGTTCATGCTGGCCACTTTGACGGACTACACGCAGTCGCTGTTCGACCAGATGATCGCCGTCGGCGGGATGTGATGGACGCCGCCATGCTGGCCACCCTGCCGGGATGGGCGTTCGCCTTCGTGCTGGTGCTGTGCCGCTGCGGCGCTGCGGTGATGCTCATGCCGGGCCTGGGGGAAGCGGAGCCCCCGGCCACCGTGCGCGTCGGCCTCTCGCTGGCACTGGTGTCGCTGGTGCTGCCCGGCGTGGGAATGATCGCGCCGCCGGACGACTGGGCCGCCGCCGGCATGGTGGTGGCGGAACTGCTATGCGGCGGCGTGCTGGGCTGGCTAGCCCGCTGCATCGCGCTCGCGCTGCCGATGGCGGGCCAGATCATCTCGTTCATGCTGGGCCTGTCGAGCGTGGTCACCCAGGACCCGGCGCTCGGCCAGTCCAGCGCCATCATGCGGCTGTTCTCCCTCGCCGTCCCCGTGCTGGTGCTGGGCACCGGGCTTTGGACGCTGCCGGTTGCGGCCTTGGTCGGCAGCTACGCGCTGGTGCCGCCAGGCCATCTGTTGCCGGTGGCGGATGGGACGCAGGCCGCGGTGAGCGCCGTGACCAATGCGTTCGGCCTCGCGCTGCGCCTGGCCTCGCCGTTGGTGATCGCCAGCATCGTGTGGCAGGCGGCACTCGGCCTGCTCGCGCGGCTGGTGCCGCAGTTGCAGGTCTATTTTGCCGCCATCCCCGGCCAGATCATGGGCGGGCTGGTGCTGCTGGCGCTGCTCGCCACCGGCATCGTCGAGACCTGGGCGGCGGCGGCACGGGACGGGTTCGCCGCCCTGCCAGGGCTGTAGCCGGTGGCGGATCGCGCCGACCAGACAGAGGCCGCCACCCCGAAGCGGCTGCAGCACGCGCGGGAGGAGGGCAGCATCGCCCTGTCGCGCGAGGTGCCGGTCCTGGCGGGGCTGGCTGCTGCGACCCTGCTGCTGGCGATGGCCGGGCCTGGCCTCGGGCGCGGCTTCGCGTTGCGGCTGGCGCCGATGTTCAACCTCTCAGGCACTCCCGATGCAAAGGGCGCGGTCGTGGCTGCGTTGGAGGCGGCGGCGCTGCTGGCCGGTCCCGTGGTGCTGGGTATCATGGCCGCGTCGGTCGCCGGGTCGCTGCTGCAGACAGGGTTCCTGTTCAACCCAGCGGCCCTCGTGCCGGACCTGGCCCGGCTCAGCCCGATGCGGGGCATCAAGCGCATCTTCGGCGTCACCGGGCTGGTGGAGGCGGGCAAGTCGATCGTGAAGCTCGGCGTGATCGGGTTCGCCGCCTACCACGTCCTGTCCGGCAGCGTCGTGCTGCTGCAAGGCGCCGCACTCTGGCAGCCGGGCCAGCTGGCCGACCACATCGTGCGGGAGGTGCTGCAGCTGATGCTGACCATGCTCGGCGCGCAGGCGGTCATCGCCGGCGCGGATTGGTGGTGGGTGCGCCATCGCCATGCGAGCGGCCTGCGCATGAGCCGGGAGGAGGTCAAGCAGGAGTCGAAGGAAAGCGACGGCAACCCCGCCATCAAGCAGCGCGTGCGACAAATCCGCATGGCCCGGACACGCAAGCGGATGCTGGCGGCGGTGCCCAAAGCCACCGTGATCGTGACCAACCCGACGCATTACGCTATCGCTTTAGCATACGATCGTGCGAAAGGTGGAGCGCCAAGGGTGGTGGCGAAGGGGATCGATGAGGTGGCAGCCCGTATCCGGGACGTTGCGCGCGAGCACCGAATCCCGCTTGTGGCCAATCCGCCGCTGGCGCGCGCGCTTTATCAGGTGGAGCTGGACGCGGAAATCCCGGCCGAGCACTTCAAGCTGGTGGCGGAGGTGATCGCCTACGTATGGCGGCTGCGCATGCCGGCGCCCCAAAGAGCCGGCCGGTGAGTGCGGCGCATAAGCCGCTTGCCCGGGCATGGCTGTGGCGAAGGCCGTGGCGCCGCCAGCCGCCACGCCCGCGCCTGCTGATCGAGCGGCTGGCTGCCCCGCTGGACGACATGCTGCAGGCGCTGGTCCAGGAATCATCGGTCGGTGTCGCCATCGTCGACCAGCAGGGCCGCCTGGTCCGGGTGAACGAGGCGCTGCGGCGCATGGTGGACCTTGAGTGCGACCTCTCGCCGGGCCAGCCGGCGGAGGACATCTTCTGCGCCGAACGGCGGGAGGCCTTGTGGGACGAACTGCTGCCCGCGCTGCAAGGCCGCCGTCCGCCGCGCCGCTTCGTGTCCATGCTGCGAGGAGCAAAGGGCGGCGTGGCGCAGCACACGGTGGAAATCTCCGCCGTGGCGCTGCGCGAGGCGGACGAGTCGATCAGCGGCGCGATCCTGCAATTCTGCGACATCACGGCACAGACGCGGCTGGAAGCGCAGTTGGCGCAGAGCCAGAAGCTGCAGGCGGTGGGGCAGCTGGCGGGCGGCATCGCGCACGACTTCAACAACCTGCTCACCGCCATCCTCGGCGCGGCGGACGAGCTGCTGGCCCGGCGGATGCCCGAACCTGAAGTGGCGGAAGACCTGAACCAGATACGCACCAGCGCCGAGCGCGGGGCGGCGCTGGTGCGTCAGCTGCTGGCGTTCGGCAGGCAACAGGCCCTGCAGCCCCGCGCCGTGCCGATCAACGGTGCGCTCGAGGCACTGTCCAGCCTATTCCGCCGCCTGCTGGGCAGCGCCATCCGGCTAGAGCTGGACTTGGAGCAGCCTGGCTGCACCGTGCGGGTGGACCCAACCCAGCTCGACCAAGTGCTGATCAACCTCGCAGTCAACGCGCGGGACGCGATGGGCGGCGGCGGCACGCTCACGCTGCGCACAGCCCACGCCACGCTCTATCGCGCCATGATGCGTGGCGACGAGGCAATCCCGCCGGGTCGCTACGTGATCGTGGAGGTGCAGGACACCGGCGCCGGCATTCCGGCCGAATTGCTGCCGCGCATCTTCGATCCTTTCTTCACCACCCGGCGCGAGCAGGGCGGCACCGGCCTGGGTCTGTCCACCGTGCACGGCATCGTGCGCCAGTCCAAGGGCTTCGTCATGGTGGACAGCCTGGTGGGTCAGGGTACCCAGGTGAGCATCTACCTGCCGCGCTTCGACGGCGAACGCATCGCCATCCCGCGGCATCTAGCCCCGCTCCCGGCGGCTTCGGGGCACGGCGCCGAGCCGGCCGCCGCTGAGCAAACCGGGGCGGGAACCCTGCTGCTGGTGGATGACGAGGAGGGGGTGCGCCGCGTTGCTGCCCGTGCCTTGAGCAAGCAGGGCTGGACCGTGATGAGCGCCGAGTCCGGGGAGGTTGCGCTGGCGCTGCTGGCGGACGACGCGGCGGCAGCGGCGCTCAGCGTCGTCGTGTCCGACGTGGTGATGCCCGGCATGGACGGCCCAGCCCTGGTGCGTGCCGTACGGCACGTTCGGCCCGGCCTGCCCGCCATACTGGCATCCGGCTACGTGGAGGAAGCGGTGCGCGAGGATCTGGCGACGGAAGACATCGGCTTCCTGCCAAAACCATACTCTCTCAAAGCGTTGCTGGACGCCGTCGCCGCGCAGACCGCGAAAGCCTGACGCGATCAGCTTCGCAGGGCGCTGCCCTTCACCCCTCCATGTCAGGTGTTCAGAGGACGACCGCCCTATGGCGGGGTTCGGGGCAGCGTCCCGACCTGCCTTCCGCTAAGCGGCCGCTCAGTGATGCAAACCCAGGGCCGGCGCGGGACGGATGGCGGGCATGGGCCGAGCCATCATCATCGGGCGGGGCAACGCTGGCCGCATCATGAGCATTTGCGGCGGCATCGGCCGGGCCATGGCAGCCGCGTTGAACGCCGGTCCGCTGCGGGGCGCAGGCGCACTGAACACCTGGGGACGAACATTAGGCACGCCTGGCCGCACTATGCCCGGTTGTCCGATCGCCGGACGCTCCAACACCTGGCGCGCAAGGGGCGTGCGCTCGATTTCTGGATGCTGCGTACCCTGCCGTTCTGGGCCATGGAACACGCCGATGCGCTCCGCCCCGGGACGGGCTTCGCCTGGGCCGGCCCGTTCGCCCGGCGGCAAATCCTGGCGGCCATGCTCGCGTGCTTCGATGCCGCCGGGATGGAAGCGCTCGAGGTATCGGGCGAAGCGGCCAGGGGCTGCGCGCCAATGGCGGTAGCGGTCGTAGTAGCCCCAGCCCAAGCCGATGCCGTAGGCCAGGAACACCGTGCTGCCATCGATCAAGGCGGTCGGCTGGTTTCCGACATAGCCGATTGGGCCGCTGTCCCAGGGCGGCATAACGCCATAGGGCGGCGGCAACACGCCGTATTGCTGCATCGGAACACCTTGCAGGGCGGCATCGGCTCCAGGCGCGGTGCTCGGGTCGATCCCTTGGTCGGCCCCAGGCGGCGGCGCTGCGTCCGGTGCGGCCGTCGGCGGCAGCGCCTCCCCGGACGCCACCGCAGCAGGCTCCGGCGCCGCCCAGATGCCGCGGCGGTCGCGCTTCGCCTCAGCCTGCTGCCGCCAGTACGACTCCGGCGCGTCTGCCGCCGCCTGCGCGTCGCCCTGGGTCAACGCCACCTGCCCGAGGTCCGATCCGTCCGGCAGGGTGCAGACGAAGCGCCCCGCGTTGCCCTGCTGCTGGCAGGCCAGGCTGTCGCCGTGGCTCATGACGTAGGCCTGAAGCTCCTGCGCAGGCTCGCCGCCAAGGCCCTGCACGCCGTCCAGCGGATAGAGCTGGCTGCCCACTGCGATCAGGCCGGAGGTGCGCGCAACAGGATGCTCCAAGGTCACCGGCGGTGCGGGAAGGTTGGACCAGATGCCGCGCCGGGCCGCCTGCGCCGCGTCCTCTTGGGCGTGGTAGGCGGCTGGCGCGTCATCGGTTGCGCGCGCGACGCCGTTGGCCAGCGAGGCGAGGGCGATGTCGGTGTGGTCCGGCAGCCGGCACGTGAAGGCTGCGCCATGCGGCTCGCAGCTGACCTGCCCGCCATTGGCATCAATGGTGGCTTGCAGCTCATGCCCAGCATCGTCGGCGCCCGTGATGCCGAACAGCGCCACCGTTTGGCCGCCGCCGCTCAGCCGCCCGGTGTCGAGCACGTGCGGACGGTCCAAGGTGAGCGCTGGCGGCACTGGAGCATCCGCCGCCTGTCCAGAGGCCTGGGCAAGAGCGAGCCCGGGCAGCAACGCCGCGCAGGCCAGCAGAATCGCGCCCGCTCGGGCAAGGCTGGCCTTAAGCCGCGCGATGAACCAGCGGCCGGCGGGGCCTGGCGGCGCGGCGGTCCGGTAAATCGCCGCCATCGGCAGTAGCATGACGCCTTCCGGCATGTCCTCGACCTGCAGCGCGACCAGCCTGCCGTCGGCGAGGTCCTGCTGCACCGTATGCGCGGGCATGCTGCCCCATCCCAGGCCGTTGAGCAGGAAAGCGTGCTTGGCGAACAGGTCGGAGAGCCGCCATACCAGGGGCGACATCACGCCGAACTCCCGTCCGGCGGAGAGGTCGGACCGGTCGGTGAGCACGATCTGCACGTGTCGGGCGAGTTCCTCCTGCGGGATCGGCCCGGCGATGCGGGCCAACGGATGCTCCCTCGCTGCGACCACGATCAGGCAAACAGCGGCCAGGCGCTCGTGGGTCAGCGATGGCTGCTGCATCGGCAGCGGGCCGACGATGCCGATGCTGCACCGGCCGTCGAGCACCGGCTTGTAGGCGCCGCCGATGGCCTCGACATACAGCCTGAGCGGCGTGCCGGGGAACAGCACGCCGAAACCCTTGGCGGCGTCGGTGATCGCGTCCATCGGCAGGAACACGTCGATGACCGCCGACAGCTCCGGCTCCAGACCGGCCGCGATGCCCTTGGCGCGGGCCTTGAGGACGTTCACGCTCGAGATGACGGTGCGCGCGTCGGACAGCAGCACGACCCCCTCGGCGGTCAGCTTCGGATAGCGGCCGGCACGGTCGAACAGGGCGACGCCGATCTGGTCCTCCAAGGTGCTGATGGCCTGGCTGACCACCGACTGCGCCCGCAGCAGTTTGCGTGAGGCGGCGGAGAAGCTGCCTTCCTCGACGGCCGCAACGAAGGTCCGCAGCTGATCCAGCGAGACGCTATCCAACATCGCTTGCACTTCCATCGGCTTGGCCGATGGATCATATCGTATAATCTGGCCTTTTGAGGAGGCCTGGTCAGGCTCACTTATCCGAAACGAGCGATCAGGTGGCCAACTGCCACGACAGCCCCGCTACAACACCAACGAAAGTGAGTTCGTCATGAGGAAATCCGTCTTGGCCGGTATGGCAGCGGTCCTGGGGCTGTCCGCCGCGGCATCCGCCGTGCTGGCGCAAGCCTCGACGCAGGAAGGGTCGGCCGTGAAGCCGGGAACATACAAGGTCGATCCTTACCACACGCAGGTGGAGTTCTCCGTCCTGCATTTCGGCTTCACCCACTACGCCGGCCTGTTCTCCGAGGCGGCCGGGAGCCTGCAGCTTGACCCGGCGCACCCGGCTGCGTCGAAGCTCACCGTCACGATCCCGGTGCAGTCGGTGATGACGACCGTCCCCAAGCTGACCGATGAGCTGAAAGGCGACCAGTGGTTCGACGCCGCCAAGTTCCCGACCGCGACCTTCGCCTCCACCAGCATCACGCCGACCGGCAAGGACGCCGCGACCATCGCCGGCAACCTGACCCTGCACGGCGTGACCAAGCCAGTGGTGCTGGCCGCCCACTTCATCGGCGGTGGGGTGAACCCGATCGACAAGGCCTACACGGTCGGCTTCGAGGCGACAGGAACCATCAAGCGCAGCGAATTCGGGGTGAGCACCTACGTTCCAATGGTCGGCGACGACGTGCGCCTGACGATCGCCGGGGCCTTCGAACTCGGCAGCTGAGATGTAGTTGAAAGCAAGACTGGACTCTCCCTGCGTGGCTGTTCCCATTGCCTGAAGAAGGCAATCGGAACCTTGGGCCACTCCGCCCAGACCCGCCAAAGGCCAGAGGCCTTTGGAAACCGTTTTATATGAATGAATTCCAAAGACTCTGCCTTTGGCGGAGTCCAGAGGCAGAGCCTCTGGCCTAGCTTCCTTAACGGTCGCCTATAAAAACCGTCAAGGACCAGGGATGTAACTCGCATTTGATCGCTGTTTGTTCTTGAGAACAAAGCAAATACGCTTTATTAATGTAAACGTCAACGAATCAGGATGTGGAACAGGCGTCCGCCCAGTTGCGGCCCCTGCCGCGTCACCATAGCATAAGGACCCGCAGCTTTGCGGGCAGAAGGACGCACATGGACAGGACCAAGGCGCTGGACGCCGCGCTCAGCCAGATCGAGCGGGCCTTCGGGAAGGGCTCGATCATGCGGATGGGCGCGCGCACGAACGACCAGATCGACGTCATCTCGTCCGGCTCGCTCGGGCTGGACCTGGCACTCGGTATCGGCGGCTTGCCGCGCGGGCGTGTCGTCGAGATCTACGGACCGGAAAGCTCGGGCAAGACCACGCTGGCGCTGCATGCGATCGCCGAGGCGCAGAAGCGTGGCGGCACCTGCGCCTTCATCGACGCCGAGCATGCGCTGGACCCGATTTACGCGCGCAAGCTGGGCGTGGACGTGGACAACCTGCTGCTGTCCCAACCGGACGGCGGCGAGCAGGCGCTGGAAATCTGCGACACCCTGGTGCGCTCGGGCGCCATCGACATCGTGGTAATCGACAGCGTTGCCGCCCTGGTGCCGCGGGCCGAGCTGGAAGGCGAGATGGGCGACACCCATGTCGGCCTGCACGCCCGGCTGATGAGCCAGGCGCTGCGCAAGCTGACCGGCAGCGTTTCCAAATCCAAGACGATGCTGATCTTCCTCAACCAGATACGGCTCAAGATCGGCGTCATGTTCGGCAACCCGGAGACGACCACGGGTGGCAACGCGCTGAAGTTCTATGCCTCTATCCGCATGGAAATCCGCCGCATCGGAGCGATCAAGGACCGCGACGAGGTCACCGGCAACCAGACCAGGGTAAAGGTGGTCAAGAACAAGCTGGCGCCGCCGTTCCGCCAAGTCGAATTCGACATCATGTACGGCGAGGGCATCAGCAAGCGTGGCGAGCTGATCGACCTTGGGGTGAAGGCGGCGGTCGTGGAAAAATCCGGCGCCTGGTTCTCCTTCGACAGCCAACGGATCGGCCAGGGGCGGGAGAATGCCAAGATCTTCCTCAAGGACCATCCGGATGTCGCCGCCATCATCGAGAAGCGGGTGCGCGACCAGTCGATCGTGGTCGAGAAGGCGATGATCACCGCGCCCGAGGAAGGCGAGGACGCCGAAGCCGCCGAGTGAGCCCGGCCGGAAGCGGCCAAACGGGTTTGGCCATCGCGGACCTCAACCTGGTCGAGGCCGCGCGGGCCACCCTGCTCAAGCATTACCGCCCGCACTGGCACACGGTCGCAGCGGCGTTGCGCTCGCGGGACGGCCGGGTCTGGACCGGCCTGCACCTGGGCGCAACGGTCGGCCGCCTGTCGGTCTGCGCAGAGGCGGTGGCGCTCGGCCGCGCCATCCTCGATGGCGATGGAACCGTGGAGTGCGCCGTCGCGGTGCGTCACCCGAAGCCCGGCGAGCCGTCGCAGGACATCGCCGTGGTGCCGCCCTGTGGCGCATGCCGGGAAATGCTGATCGATTTCGACCCGGCGGCCGATGTGATCGTGCCCAGCCCGGCCGGTCCGGCGCGGATGGCGGTGCGCCTTCTGCTCCCGTTGCCTTATCAGCGGTAGGCGAGGGAACACAGCGTGCACATGGGCGTTCACCCGGCATGAGCACGAACCCGAAGACCCCACCAGCCGACGACACCCCCTCCAACACTGTCAAGGACCCGGACGAATGGACCACCGGTGACGAGAGCATGACCGGCGCCCAAGCCTCTTACCTCAAGACGCTGAGCGAGGAGGCAGGCGAGGAATTCGACCCGGGCTTGAGCAAAGCCGCCGCGTCCAAGCGCATCGACGAGCTGCAGGGCAAGACAGGCCGCGGCAAGTCCCACTAGGTCCTCCCATTGAACGACAGTCTTGGAATGGCAGGTGCGGCTAACAGGGCGGCCCTGCTGCGCCTGGCCAAGGCGTTGCAGGGCGGCGGCTACGAGTTCGTCACGCCGACGCCCGCAACCCACGTCCGTGTCAACGCGCGCCCCGGCAACGTCTGGGCGTCCAGCGTCACGGACGTGTTCGGCTGGAGCCGCCCGTTTCTCGATGGCGTGCTGCCGCTACTCCTGATGGACTTGGCGCAGCAGGCTGGCATCCTTGCGCGTCAGGGGAACGGCTGGCGTCCGTTGCTGCGTTTGTCCAGCCTGGACGGGCTGTTGTTCTGGCATTCGGCCTATCCCACCGAAGCCCCGGATTCGGTGTTCTTCGGGCCGGACACCTACCGTTTCGCCGCCGCGATCCGGCATTGGCTCAACCGCGGCCGAATCGTGCGTCGCGCCATCGACATCTGCTGCGGCGCAGCGCCGGGCGCTTGCCTGGTCGCGCGTGCCAGGCCAGAGGCCGAGGTGTTCGCAGGCGACATCAACCATGCCGCCCTGGCACTTGCCCAGGTGAACGCCGAGCTGGCCGGCCTCCAGCGCGTGAAGATCAGCCACAGTGACCTGTTCTCGGCCACGCCGGGCCCGTTCGACCTGATCGTCGCCAATCCGCCCTATCTCGCCGACCCGGCGGAGCGGACCTACCGGCACGGCGGCGGCGAGTTCGGCACGGGGCTGTCGCTGGCCATCGTCGAGGCGGCCCTGTCTCGGTTGACGCCTGGGGGCACCCTGCTGCTCTACACCGGTGCCGCCATCGTGAACGGGCATGACGCTTTCCGTTCCGCGGTGGCCGAACGATGTGAGCCAACCGCGATGTCATGGGACTATCACGAGTGCGACCCTGACGTGTTCGGCGAAGAGTTGCTGAACGGCCCTTATATCGTGGCCGACAGAATAGCAGCCGTGGTCCTCACGGCGACAAGGGATGGATAGCCAGCATGCCTGACGGTTACAACGCGCCCAACGCCTTGGACTTCCAAGCGCGCCTCGCCCGCTTCAACGCCACCCGCTTCAATCCTGCGCTGCCCACCGCGGCGTGGCGCGAGGACGTGGCCTTGCTCGCGGAGCACCTGCAGGAAGAAGGTGAGTGGCTGGAGCAGCGCCGCGCCGCTGTGTCCGCCCTGGCCGCCAAAGCGCCGCGCGATGCAGACGGCTTCGTAACCTGGTTCGAGGAGCTGGAGCATACCGGGCCTGGGCAGGGTGATGCGTTGTTCCCCTGGCTGGCCGACGCCGCCAGCATGGACGAGATGCGCTGGTTCCTGACGCAGGAGGTGGCTGGAGAGGCCGGCTTCGACGATTTGGCGGCCATCACGCAGGTGAAGCTGCCGCAGCAGGCCAAGCTGGAGCTGGCCCGCAACTACTGGGACGAAATGGGCCGGGGGAACCCGAAGGGCATGCACGGCCCCATGCTGGAAGTCATCGCTGACCGGCTCGGCCTGCACCCGACGATGGACACGACTGTCCCGGAATCGCTGGCATTGGCCAACACCATGGCCGGGCTGGCCTGCAGCCGGCGCTACGCCTACCACTCGGTAGGCGCGCTGGGCGTGATTGAGCAGACGGCGCCCAGCCGGGCTATCCTGGTGGCGCGCGGCCTCAAGCGCCTGGGCGTGCCGCCGGAGGACCGCCACTACTTCGACCTGCATGCCGTGCTGGATGTGAAGCACTCCGAGGCCTGGAATGCGGAGGCGCTGCATCCGCTGGTGGCCGGCAACCCGGCCGTCGCCCCCGCCATCGCGGAGGGTGCGCTGATGCGGCTGGAGGCTGGAGCTGCCTGCTTCGAGCGCTACCGAACCGAGCTATGGTGCAACGGCGCGGCCGAGGCTGCCCAAGACGGGGCGGTCGCGGAGCCGTCCGGCCGTCGCGGGTTCTGCGTCCGCTAGCCATACGGTGAGGGTCCTCGCGGTCGGGCTGCGGGTCTATCTCGGCGATCTGTATCTCAGCCTGCTGCGCGAGGGCCACGAAGTCCGCGTGTTCGCCTCCGACCCGGCAGAGCAGCGGGCGTTTGGCGGCATCATCCTTCCCGTCGAGGACTGGCGTGCCGAACTGCCCTGGGTCGGGCGGGACGGTATCGTGCTGTTCGAGGGCGTCGGCCAGGGTGCCGTGCAGGACGCCCTGCGCGCCAAGGGATACCGCGTGGTCGGCGGCAGCGCCCTGGGCGACCAGCTGGAAACCGACCGTGAATTCGGCCAATCCGTTCTGGCGGAGGCAGGCCTGCCGATCGCGTGGAGCAAGGCCTTCGCCAGACCTGCCGAGGCGCTCGCCTGGATACAGCGCAACCCCGGCGCATACGTGCTGAAATACGACGGCAACGCTCACGCCACATTCGTCGGCGAGCACCCGTCGGGAGCAGACATCGCCTACACGCTCCAGCGCCATCCAGACGCCGGCCGGGTGCTGCTGATGGAGCGGCTGCGCGGGGTCGAGGTCGGGATCGGCGCCTATTTCGACGGCCGCCAGTTTCTCCGCCCCGCCTGCATCGACTTCGAGCACAAGCGCTTCTTCCCCGGCGACATGGGGGAGATGACTGGCGAGATGGGCACGCTCGCCTCCTACGAGGGTGCCCATCGGCTGTTCGAGGCCACGCTGAACCGGGTCGCGCCGTTGCTGGCCGACACGGGGCATGTCGGCTACGTCAACCTCAATTTGATGGTGGACGAGCGCGGCGCGTTCCCGCTGGAGTTCACCTGCCGCTTCGGCAATCCCGGCTTCGCCATTCTCGCCGCCATGCAGGCGGATGGCTGGGGGGACCTGCTGCAGCGCATGGCGGCGGGCACGGGCGGCAGTTTCCGCACCGTGCCGGGCTGGGCGGTCGCCATCGTGCTGACCATGCCGCCGTTCCCAGACGTGCTCCCAGACCGGATGCTCCCAGCCTGGGCCGACGCGCCCCCGGCCGAGGATGCCCCCGTGTTCTTCCATGCCGACCTCGGCGATGCGGAACTGCCGCACTATCATTTCGTGGACTTGCGCCGCGAAGCCGGCCAGCTGCTCGCCCACCGCCGCTCCGGCCACCTGATGATCGTGACCGGCACGGGACCCGATGTGCCGGCTGCCCAAGCGGCGGCGCAAGCCCGTGCGGCCAACGTCATCACCCCCGAGCTGCGCTGGCGCAACGACATCGGCGCGCGCTTCCTCGCGTCGGACGGGGCGGCGCTGCAGCGGCTCGGCTGGCTGTGACGGACGCCGTGGCCTTGGCCCTGCGCGGCCTCATCTCGCCGCAGGTGGCGCTGTCCCGGCTGCTGCTGGGCGGTGCCGATTCGGCCGGCATCGCGGAACTGGTCGCGGCGGCCCGGCCCGTCCCTGCTACGCCGGCATGGCAGGCGCTGGCGGCCCTGCTGGACGGCCGCGCGGCGGAGCTAGACCGGCTGGCGGACGAGATACGCACTACCGGTAGCGACCACACGGCGATGGGCGGCGTGGCCGGGATCGCCGCCTTCTTCGACCGAGCGGTGGCGCACTCGCCCGAGGCCGGCGTGGCGCTGTACTCGCTTGGAGACCCGGCCATCCTCGAAGCCGCCACCGCGGAGATCGTCGGCTGGCTGCGCGCCGAGCGGCTGCTGCCGCCGGGCGCCGCCGTGCTGGACCTGGGCTGCGGCATCGGCCGGGTAGCTGCGGCATTGGCCCCGCACTGCCGCTCGGTGCTGGGCCTGGACGTGTCCCTCGGCATGGTGGCGGAGGCGCGGCGGCGGTATGGCAGCAGGCCCGGCCTGCGCTTCGCGGTGGCGGACGGCAGCGCGGTGCCATCGGGTCCGTATGATTTGGCGCTGCTGGTGGACAGCATGCCTTATATCTTGCAGGCCGGTCTGGCAGATGCGGCGATGCAGGCGTTGGCCGGCGAGCTTCGCCCGGGCGGCGCGGTGGCCGTGCTGAACCTGTCCTACGGGCGCGACGAAGCGGCGGACCGGGCGGACGCCGGGCACTGGGCCGCCACCCATGGCTGGCGGCTGACGGTCAGCTGTCCGTTCGCGCTGTGGGACGGCATCGCCTTCGTGTTGCGTGCGTAACAGAAAATTGCGGAACGCCGCTTACAATCTGACAGAGGCAACTTTAAGGTGGTGGGATGCAGGCAATCCGCAGATGACGCGACCGCCGATGAAACTCCTCCTGGCTGGCATGTTCGCCATCATCTGGCAGGCTGCATCCGCCGCCACCTTGGCAGGGGTCACGCTGCCACCGACCTATTCGGTGGGCGGCCTGTCTCTCGGCCTGAATGGCATAGCCCTGCGCACGCTATACATCTTCGAGGTCAAGATCTACGTCGCCGGCCTGTATTTGGCCCAGCCGAGCCACGACCCGCAGGCCATCCTGGCCTCCCCAACTCCGAAGGTGCTCGTGCTGCAATTCCTCCATGGCGGGTCCAAAGCCGAGGTGGAGCACGAATACCGCGAAGGGGAGCGGACGAACTGCGGCAGCGGCGGCTGCAACCCGGCGGATTCGGCCGATTTCGAGCGCCTGGTCGCAGCGGCCCCGGCGGTGAAGGAGGGTGACACGACGACCTACATCTTCACGGGCAAGGGCGTGCGCGTGCTGGCCAACAACCAGCTGGTCATCGAACTTGCCAATCCTAACCTGGCGAACAGCCTGCTGGCCGGCTTCATCGGTGCCCATCCGCCCTCCCAGGCGTTGAAGCGCCAGTTGCTCGGCACGTCGTAGGATCAACACCAAAGGCCTTGGACACTGGCCTCTTAAGAAGCAAGGCTGGGTTCTACCCAGACCCGTCAAAGATCCGAAGCCTTTGGCAACCGTTCTATTAAGCAAAAGGACTTTGGAGGCTCTGCTTGCTTGACGGTCACCCTCAAAAGCCGTTGTTGCGACTCATTGTTTGTCGATAGGGACAGCCGACACGCTGTTGTAGGGGCTGCCGCCCTTGCTGAGCGCCTGGGTGGACCAGACTAGGTAGACCAGCACGTTTCGTTCGCGGTCCACCATGCGGGTCACGCGGATTTCCTTGAATGCCCAGTTGGCCGCTGCGCCGAACACCACCTCGCTGTCCGGCAACGCCCCGCGCAGCGCCACCGGGCCGGTCGCGCGGCAGGCGATGGAGAACCGGCTCGGGTCCGTGGCCAGGCCGAACGACCCGGCGACGCCGCCCGTCTCGGCGCGGGACATGTAGCAGCTGACATTGTCAACCCGCGGGTCGTCGTAACGGTCCACCACGATCTTGTCGTTGCGCCCCAGCACCCGGAACGTGGTGCTGACATCGCCGATGCGCGACTGCGCCGGGCCAGCGGCGCGGGCCGGCGCAGCGGCGAGGATGACAGCTAGGCAGGCAAGCTCGGCCAGGGTGCGCATGGCGGTCGGCTCCGGAGCGGATAATGGCTGCGGCATAGCAGACCTCCCGCCTCATGCCAGCAAGGCCGTCCAGGCGGCGCAGAAAAGCGGCGGCAGCAGCAGCGGCGCGGCCAGGCCGAGCGCATGGGTCACGCCGGTGCCTTGGAGCAGCGGCGTCAGGCCTGCGGCCCTGCTTTGGTGCGGCCGCAGGTCACGCCGCAGCACGGCTATGACGCGCACGCCCGCCAGCACGCCCAGGTAGATCAGCGCGCAGGTCGCCAGCCCGAGTTCCGGCAGGACGCGCAGCAGTTCGGCCTGCCGCGCCGCGATGGCCGCGCCCTGCGCCGGGGTGGACCCGTTGAGCACGATCGCGTAGGCCGTGAACAGGAAGGACTGCGACGCGACCAGCCAGGAAAGCCGGTTGACCATCAGGCCGTCCTCATGCACCAGCTGAAGGCGGATGACGTCACCGTAGGCATGGCTCACCTTCTCGGAATTTGCGCTCACCAGGGCTACCCAGCCCCGACAGGCCACGGGGTGTCAACAAGTCGGGAACTGTCTTGGGCAGGCATTGCGCCGATGCTGGTTTTAACGCTGGTGCGGGCCTCGAACGCATGAAGGCTCCGATTTCGACCGTGATTGCGGCTCCTCTCAGCCTCGCTCCGATGCCCTGGATCGGCTGCGCGCCGGCAGCCCCCTATTTCATCGACGATACAGGCGCCGACTGGCACCCGGTCGGCCACAACGACGCCGCGACCTGGCCGGAGCTGCGCGGCCTGCTGGACCGGCGCGATCCGGACGACGTGCGCCGCCATCTGCATAGCCTGCGGGACAGCGGCGTCACCTGCATCCGCGTCATGCTGGAATACTGCCAAGGCAACACGACCTTCCTGGAACGGCCGGCCGGCCGGTTCAACCCGCGCATGGTGCGGTTCTGGGACGACCTGGTGAGCCTGTGCAGCCGGGTGGGGATGCGGCTGCTGCTGACGCCGTTCGACACGTTCTTCACCTGGATACGCTGGAAGCACCATCCGTACAACGAGGCCAACGGCGGCCCCTGCGTCAAGCGGGAGCAGCTGCTGACCTGCCAGGCGACGCGGGACGCGCTGAAGCGCCGGCTTGCCTTCGCAACGGGGCGCTGGGGCGGCAGTGGCGTCGTGTTCGCCTGGGACCTCTGGAACGAGATGCACCCAGCCCATGGCGGGCGCGACCCGGCCAGCTTCGGCGCTTTCATCGACGACGTCGGCGGCTTCCTATGCGCGGAGGAGCAGCGGCTGCACGGCCGGGCGCACCTGCAGACCGTCTCGGTGTTCGGGCCGGAGCTGCCCCACGACGCGGCGCTGCGCGAGGCCATCTTCCGCCATCCGACGCTGGATTTCGCCACCAGCCACCTCTACGCCGAGGGCACCATCGACCACCCGCGGGACACGGTGGTGCCTGCCCGCGCCGCCGCCGGGCTGGTGCAGGAGGCGCTGGCCGAAATCCGCGACGGCCGGCCGTTCCTGGACACCGAGCACGGCCCCATCCACACCTTCAAGGACCACCGCAGGACGCTGCCCGCCGCGTTCGACGACGAATATTTCCGGCACATGCAGTGGGCGCACCTGGCCTCGGGAGGCGCGGGCGGCGGGATGCGCTGGCCGAACCGCAACCCGCATGTACTGACGCCGGGGATGCGCGCGGCCCAGCGCGCGATGGTGGGCTTCTTGCCCCTGCTGGCCTGGCAGCGCTTCGACCGCCGCCCGCTCGGCACCCGGCTGCTGCTGGACGACCCGGCGGTCGAAGTCTTCGGCTGCGGCGACTCGGCGCAGGCCATGGCTTGGCTGCTGCGCGCCAGCCCGCTCGGCAAGGACGGGCGGGTGCAGCCGGACCGCCACGCGCCGGCCACCGTGCGGCTCGCCGGCATGATCCCAGGCGCATACCGCGTCACGGCCTGGAACACGCAGGAGGGACGGGCGGCGGGCGAGTGGCTGATCCCGGTTGCCGAGGACGGCGTGCTGAAAGTGTTCCTCGACTGCCTCGGCCCCGACGCCGCCCTTGCCGTCAGGCCCGCCTCGCTACAGGTGGCGGCAGCCGTTTCCGGCGCGAATTGATAGAACCAACGGCCCTATGCTTTGACCTGTTGGAAAGCAAGGCTAAGGCTCCCCCTGCGTGGCCCTTCCAATTGCCTGAAGGAGGCAATCGGAACCTTAAGGCCACTCCGCCCAGACCCGCCAAAGGCCTTTGGCATGAGACCCCGGATTGATCACGGCGTCCGGCGTCAGCGACCCGGCCAGGCTGCCTACCGATTGGCCTCGCTCAAGCTGGCCGTGCCGGGTGCGCTCGGCGGGTTGATCAAAGGCTCCCAGAACGAACATTGATGATCCTTGGAAAAGCCCATTTCCGGCGCTGGCACGGGCGGCAGCAACGACTGGAATTCATCGGCTCCCGTTGCGTAGGGCTGCCAGAATGGCACCCCGCCCCGGTCGGGTGACGGCGCGCGGGCAAAATCGGTCCAATACCTTACCATCGTATCTGACAGCCTGATTTCCTTGCCTGTCAGGGCCGGGGTGCCCGGCAGCTCAGGGAGCTTGAAGAGAAACTGCAGCTCGGTCGCATGCGTGGCCCCGAACGGGTAGGTCGTCGGAGGTAGCGAACCCTCCGGCGCGTTCTCGTCGTTGAACTCGTAGGCATAGACCGGCACGTAGCGCGCCGCCCAACGGTCAACCTGCCGGGCGGTGCAGGAGAACAGCGCATCGCCCAAAGCCGACGCCAGCGCCAGCACCGGCTGCGAGTAGTTGGCAAGCGGGTACTTGTTTGCGACGGCTGGTTCGAGAGCCGTCCCGAAAACCTGCGCCAACGCCGCTGGGTATTGGGCTGCCGTAAGGGCGGCGTCCTGCGGGACGAATAGCCGGCCCTCGTCATGATTCGAGCCGTTGAGCAGCGGCGTCCGGATGAACTGCCCCGTCTTGAACGCCGTGTTGACCGACTGGGGAACGGTCGTGCCGTCGATGATGGGCGTCACGCTCAGCGCGACGGTGGCCTGTTGCGCGAGGATCGCCGATATGGGGGCAGCGCGCAGGCACACGGTGTCGCCCACGGCGCAGCCCAGCGCCGAGGCGACGCCGTCGCCCGTCGCCTCGGCGGCGCTGAGCGTCGGCAGTGTGAGTGCGTAAGCGCCGCTCTCGACGATGGCCCGGCTGAACAGCCCGTAGGCCGTCGGCGAGATCAGGTTGGTGAGGACGCTCAAGCCCCCGGCCGACTCGCCGAACATCGTCACGCGGGAGGCGTCGCCGCCGAACCCGGCGATGTTCCGCTTCACCCAGTCGAACGCGAACTGCTGGTCCTGCAAGCCGTAGTTGGCCGCCACGTGCCCTTCGGCATCAAGGCCGGACTCCGCGAGGAAGCCAAGGAAGCCAAGCCGGTAGTTGATCGTGACGACGATCACGTCGCCGATCTCGATGAGCCTTGTCGGGTCGTAGTCGTTGCTCTCGCCGGTGACGAACGCGCCGCCATGAATCCACACCATCACGGGCAACGGTTTCGCCCCGACCCGGCGCGCGTTGGTCGGCGTGTAAACGTTCAGGTATAAGCAGTCCTCGACCGTGCTGGCGCGTCCAAAGGGCGAGGCAAGCTGCGCGCAGTTCGACCCGAAGTTGGTGGCGGTCTTGTTGAACAGCGCCTGGGGCATCGGCTGCGGCGGTTGCCAACGCCGCTCGTTAACGGGCGGGGCAGCGTAGCGGATGCCCAGGAACTCGTCGACGAGGCCAGCGACCTGGCCGGTGACTTTCCCGTTTTCGGTAAAGGCCACGGGCTGGGCGGCTGCGAGCGCCGGAATCAGGGCGACCACCGATGTCATCAAAAGTGTGCGCAACCTAGGTGTTTCGCCCCGTGCCATCGTAACCTCCCGACAAACACGCTGGCCCGTTGATCGCGCCGTTCGGATTGCATAAGCAGGCTAAGTCAACGGCGTGTTGCCTGCAAGACGGCGGACCATGCTGACAGTCTCAACCGATTTATGCCGCAAGGTGAAGCCGGCTGCTTCGCTCACGGCTCCGCCATGCTGGCCGATTCCTGCCTCGAGCCGCCGAGGCTGGCCGTGTGGCCAGTGGGAAGCCGCAGGTAGGCCTGCCAGAACGGCACGGAGGTCAGCGACGCGAACTCCGCTCGCCACGCCGCCGCCGCCGCCGGGCCTTCCCGGTAGAGCCGCAGCAGCAGCAGCGCACCTTGGCGCAGCAGCGCCCGGTGGTGCTCGCGGGAGCGGTGGAACGTGGGCTTGTCGTTGTCCCACCAAGTCTCGACGGCGACGTGCTCCACGCCGGACATCGCCATCCAGTCCAGTTCGCCCACCTCGATCTGGCGCGGCGGGATTTGCCGGGTCCCGGCGAAGGCGTTGCGCACCATCAGGCGGACCAGCAGGGCCAGGCTGCCCCGCGTCGTGCGCGGGACAGGGCGCAGGACCTGCTTCGACAACACCCGCTCGCGCGGCACCTCCATGGCCGGGAACTCCGCCTTGCGTGCCGCCAGCCCGGCGTGGACCGCAAGCGGCTCCGCCCGCATGATGGCCGGCCCGGCAAGGAAGTCCCGCACCCCGTCCAGGATCAGCGCCGTGCTGTAGTAGCGGAACGTCAGCAGGTGGCGCACCATCTGGCGGGCGATGCGGCGCACCGTCGCGGCGCGGCTCGCGGGCAGGTGGAGCGCCGCGGCAACCAGCATGTTGCGGGTCTCGTAATACAGCTGCCAGCTGCCGATCTTGAGGTAGAACGGCTCGTGCCATACCGCGATCCCCGGCATCGACACGGTGGGTACGCCGCGGTTGTGCAGGCGCAGCCCCCATTCCAGGTCGTCGCCGCGGATGAAGCATGGCAGCGGCAGCCCGTGCTCCTGCAGCAGCGCCAGAGGGAAGCCGCAGCACCACCAGCCGTTGTAGTGGACCGGTGCCGGGTGCGAGAGCCGCTCCAGCATGTCGGGATTGCCGATGTGGCAGCCGTGATGCTGCGGCAGGAACGCCCAGTGCCGGTCCGAGATCACCGCACCGGCCTCGTAGAGCGTGGCCGGATGGATCATGTCGAGCATGTGGCCGCCCAGCACCACGTCCCGGTTGGCGAAGGAGAAGAACGCCGCCATCCGGGCCAGGCTGCCGGGCTCGATCTCGATGTCGTCGTCGAGCAGCACGATGTGGGTGATGGCGAGGTCGTCCATCGCGGCGAGCATGCCGCGGGTGAAGCCGCCGGCCCCCCCGTGGTTGGCCTGCTCGATCAGCACCAGCTTGCCTGCCAGCCGATGCACCGCTTCGGCCATCGCCGGGTGCCGGGCCAGGCCGGGCCGCCCCTGGTTGACCACGATCACCCGGGCGATGGCTGCCATGGCGTCCGGGCTTACCGCGATCGCCGCCAGGCAGCGCGCGATGGCCGCCTCGCGGTTGAAAGTGCAGAACACGGTGGCGAGGCCGGCGGCGGCCGGCGGCGCATCCTCCCCCATCCAGCAGGCGGACACGAAGGTTACGCCGCCCGCCTTGGCCACGAGGTCGATCGAGAGCACGCCGTGCTGGCGGAAGTTGATGGCGCTGTCGTTCAGGCAGACCTCGGTCAGGCCCGAGCGGATTTCCTGCTGGTGTACCAGCACCCGGCGGTTTGCGACCCGGCGGTACACCTGCAGGAACGCCTCGCCCTCGATGGCCACCTGCAGCAGAATCGCGGATAAGGCGGTGTAGCGCCGCCATTGGCTCTCGAAGAAGCTGTTGAAGTAGGTGTCGAAGTCCAGAGTGGCGCCAAACCGGGCGTGGATCTTGGCATCGGCCTGCGCGCCAGGATCGAGCGGCATGCCGTTGGCGGGCAGCCTCAGCCGCCAGTACAGCTCCCGCCGCTCGGCTGGGCATCGCGTTAGGAACGGCTGGAGCGGAAAGCGGACATCGGCATGGCTTGCGGCCAGGCCTGCTGCATCCAGGTTCACTCCGTCCATCTGCGTGCCTCGTTGATGGCGGGGGTGCCGACGAGCCGGCCGGTGTTCATCATGTGCGGAGGATGGCGCAAGGGCCCTGGGGAAGTGCCAAGGGATCCGATCACATCGTCGCCGTGCCGCAATCCGAGGACTTAGGCAACCCAGGACACCTCAATTTGCAACACCATGGTTCGCGGCGGCCTGCCGCGTTCCGGCCTTCCTAGACGGTCGGGGCCGGTGGCGCACTAACATTCCAGTCACATTCCGTTAATCGTTCCGTGACACGCACGAAGGGTTTCCCCTGCGCGCGCATGACCGTGGACGGGTGTGCATCCCCATAGCCCGCATCGCGTTGCAGTGCGGCCCATGCGCATCCTGCGCGGGCGCAATGCCAGAGGAACAGTGCCATGACGGCATCCAAACATCCGAAGACTCCGCCGAAGGGCCCTGACGACCTCGGGGCGGACGTGCCGCCGCTGATGGACGATCTCAAGGACAACCCGGGAATTGGCGCGTCCAAGGGCGCGTTCGCCCGGACCAGCGCCGATCCGGAGACGGTCGAGGCAGACAACACTTCCGAAGGCGACGTGCTGAGCGACGGCGCGAAAGGCGGCGGCGTCAATCCGGGCAAGCTGGGCCGGACCAACAAGTAGAGTCGGGCATAGAACGGGGCTCTGCCCCGAACCCCGCAAGAGGACAGTCGTCCTCTTGACACCTTTATATGAGGGTGAGGGGGATGACTGTCCCCTTCTGGGTGCAAGGCAGAGCCCTGCCCTAATCTTGGCGGCCCAGCTGGGTCCGAGGGATATGGCAGCGGATCGCGTGGCCATCCTGTTCGTCCATCGACGGGTCCTCTGCGTCGCAGACCGGCCCCATCTTGCGGGGGCATCGCGGGCTGAATACGCAACCAGCGATTTTTGGGCTGCCAGAGCTCTCGGCCGGCCTGGGTGAGGCGGAGCGGGCCGAAAGGAGCAACTCCGTGTAGGGATGGTGCGGGCCATCGAACACCTGGCCGGCGGGGCCGACCTCCACCAGGCGTCCGCCATACAGCACGGCGATCCGGTCCGAGACGTAGCGCACCACGCCGAGGTCGTGCGAGATGAACACATAGCTGACGGCCCGCTGCCATTGCAGCTCCATCAGCAGGTTCAGCACCTGTGCCTGCACCGACACGTCGAGCCCCGAGGTGGGTTCGTCGCAGATCACCACCTCCGGAGCGCCGGCGAAGGCGCGTGCGATGGCGATGCGCTGCTGCAACCCGCCGGAAAGCTGACCCGGTCGCATGTCCACCTGGCCCGGCGTCAATCGAACCGAGCGGGCTAGCTCCTGAAGCCGCGCCTCCAGGGCGCCTCCGGAGAGGCCGGCCAGGCGCCGCAGCGGACGCGACACCAGGCAGCGCACGGTATGGGACCGGTTGAGCGCGGAGCCGGGGTTCTGGAACACCACCTGCAACGCCTTTAGTTCCGCGCGGGACCGGCCGCGGACGAGCGGTGCCACCGTGTTGCCGCCCAGCTCGACGCTGCCGCCGGGATCGGGTGCGGCAAGTCCGAGCAGCATCCGGGCCAGCGTGGTCTTGCCGCTGCCCGACTCGCCGACCAGCCCCAGCGTCTCGCCATGCCGTAGCGTCAACGACACTCCGGCGACGGCCAGTATGCGTGACCCGCCGGCGGCAAACGTCTTGGACAGCCGCACCGCCCGCAGCGCCGGGCCAGCGCCGGGGAGCATGGGAGGCGCGGCCGCACCCGCCATAACCGGGGCTGGCGGCCCACTCGGATGGTGGCACAGGGCGATGTGGCCGCCGGATCGCATCACGGGGGGCGGCAGGCTGCACGCGCCGTCCGCCAGATGGCAGCGGGGCGCGAACACGCAGGCCGGGGCGAGCGGGCCTGGCCCGGGCAGCGCGCCGGCGATCGTCTCCAGCGGGCCGTCCCGCTTGGTTCGCCCGGCCATCGGCAGGCAGCGCAGCAGCCGCGCCGTGTAGGGGTGCACCGGCCGGCGCAGCACCTCGTCCGCGCTGCCCTCCTCCACCAGCACGCCGCCATACAGCACGCCCACCCGGCCGCACATGCGCCCGACCATGCGCAGATTGTGGCTGATGAACAGCATCGCCGTACCCTCCTCGCGCTGCAACGCGGCGATCAGGTCCAGCATTTCGGCCTCGACGATGGCGTCCAGCGCCGTAGTCGGCTCGTCAAGCACCAGCAGCGCGGGCCGCTTGGCGAGCGCCATGGCGATCACCACGCGCTGCTGCATCCCGCCCGACAGCTGGTGCGGATAGGCCGCCATGACCCGGCGCGCCCCCGCCACGCGCACGCGGCCCAGCATCGCCTCCGCCGCGCCCCGCGCATTCGGCGTGCCCAGCACCTCGAACGCCTCGGCCACCTGGCGGCCCACGGTGAGCGCCGGGTTCAGCGCGCGGCCGGCGTCCTGGTACACCATGGATACGCTGCGCGCCCGCAGCCGCCGCAGCCGGGCCCGGTCCAGCCGCGCCACGTCCTGCCCGCCCACCAGCGCGC
>CAXTPP010000043.1:0-26709 GCA_964246185.1 uncultured Acetobacteraceae bacterium | reverse complement strand
TCCCCGGCGGGATTCGAACCCACGGCCCCAGGATTAGGAATCCTGTGCTCTATCCTGCTGAGCTACGGAGACATGCCTGCTCACTACCCTAACGACGGCTGCACGTCATCCTATCTCTAACGGATCGCGCCGAGGCGCAGGTTCAATCCTTCATCTGACGGAGACGCGGCCCGCCGGCCAACCCATGCAAACCGAAGCATCCGATGCCGCCGCCTTGCACGCCAGCCTGCTGACGCTGGACAGCCACATCGACATCCCCTGGCCGGACACGCCCGACCCGTTCACCGCCACGAGCCGCCGGGTGGATTTCGGCAAGATGAGCCGCGGCGGGCTGCGCGCCGGGTGCTTCGCCGCCTATGTGCCGCAAGGCCGGCTCACGCCAGAGAGCTGGACCGCTGCCCGGGACCGGGCCTTTGCCATGCTGGGCGACATCCGCGCCATGGCGGCGGAGCGCAACGGGCTGAGCGCCCAACTCGCAACGGACGCAGCCGCCATCCGCCGGGCCGCGTCCGCCGGCAGCCTCGTGATCGTCCCCGTGGTGGAAAACGGCCATGCGCTAGGCGAGGACGTTGGCGTGCTGGACCAGTTCCGTGCCCTCGGCGTGCGCTACATGACGCTGACCCACAATGGCCACAATGCCCTGGCTGACAGCAGCAACCCGCGCGCCGACCTGGGCGACGGCCCGGCGCTGCATGGTGGCCTCAGCGCGCTCGGCCGCGAGGTGGTCGCGGCGATGAACCGGCTCGGCATGATGGTGGACGTGAGCCACGTCTCCAAGGCCTCCATGCTGCAGGCGGCGGCCGTGTCCCGCACCCCCGTGATCGCCACCCACTCGTGCATGCACGCGCTTTGCCCGGTGCCCCGCAACCTGGATGACGAGCAGCTGGACGTGCTGCGCGACACCGGCGGCATCGTGCAGATCACCGCCGTCGCATCGTTCGTCAAGCTGCATGGCAGGTCGGACGCGGTGACCGTCGCCGATTACTGCGACCATCTGGACTACGCCGTCCGCCGCTGCGGGGTGCAGCATGTCGGGATCAGCTCTGACTTCGACGGCGGCGGCGCCTTGGCGAACTGGCGGGATGCTGCGGACAGCGCCAACCTGACGGCCGAGCTATGCCGCCGCGGCTATGACGCATCCGAGGTCGCGGCCCTGTGGGGAGGCAACTTCCTGCGCCTGATGGAGCGGGCCGAGGCCGACGCCGCGTGACGATCGAGGCTCTCGGCCCCTACCTGCTATGGACCAAATCGCTGCACGTCATCGCCGTCATCGCCTGGATGGCAGGGCTGTTCTACCTGCCGCGGCTCTATGTGTACCACTGCGAGGTGGCGCGCGGCTCCGAGATGAGCGAACGGTTCAAGGTCATGGAACGCCGCTTGCTGAAGCAGATCACGACTCCCGCCATGGTGGCGACCTGGACCTTGGGACTGATCCTGATCTGGACGCCGGGTGCAGTGGACTGGGGCGCCACCTGGTGGCACGTCAAGCTGACCGGCGTGATCCTGATGACCGGGTTCCACGGCGCGCTGTCCAAGTGGCGGCGGGACTTCTTGCATGACCGCAACATCCGGCCGCAGCGTTTCTACCGTTACGCCAACGAGGCCCCCACGCTGCTGATGGTCGTCATCGTCATCATGGCCATTGCCCAGCCGTACTGGTGATATCCAGCGCGACTTGACGACATCCAGGTTGACCTCGGCCGACAACCATGCTTACGAGGACGCGCGTTCGCCGCGTCGTCCTGACCCGGCGCCCTTCCAGCGATGATCATCCGAACACCAGTGCGCTCTAGCCGCACGCCGGATCGGTGGACTGGGCCGCAGCCCATTCTCTGAGACCCAACCCCCCGAGGCCCTGACCGATGCACCTTGCCGAACTTAAGGCAAAATCCCCCTCCGACTTGCTCTCCTTCGCCGAGTCCCTGCAGATCGAGAACGCGTCCAGCCTGCGCAAGCAGGACATGATGTTCGCGATCCTCAAGAACCTGGCCGACAACGAGCAGGCGATCCACGGCGAGGGCACGCTGGAAATCCTGTCCGACGGCTTCGGCTTCCTGCGCAGCGCCCAGGCGAACTATTTGCCCGGCCCGGACGACATCTACATCAGCCCGAGCCAGGTTCGCCGGTTCGCGCTCCGCACCGGCGACAGCGTCGAGGGCCAGATCCGCGCGCCGAAGGATGGCGAACGCTACTTCGCGCTGCTCAAGCCGAACACGATCAACTTCGAGCCGCCGGATGCGGTCAAGCACCGCATCAACTTCGACAACCTCACGCCGCTTTACCCGGACCGCCGGCTGAAGATGGAGGTCGAGAACTTCCAATCCGTCGCCAAGGGACCCGGCAAGGACCTCACGCCGCGGGTCATCGACCTGATCGCGCCCATCGGCATGGGCCAGCGCGCCTTGATCGTGGCGCCGCCCAGGACCGGCAAGACGGTGATGCTGCAGAACATGGCCACCGCCATCGCGGAGAACCACCCCGAGGTCTTCCTCATCGTGCTGCTGATCGACGAGCGGCCGGAGGAGGTGACGGACATGTCCCGCTCCGTGAAGGGCGAAGTGGTGGCCTCGACCTTTGACGAGCCGGCGACCCGGCATGTCCAGGTAACCGAGATGGTGCTGGAAAAGGCCAAGCGCCTGGTCGAGCACAAGCGCGACGTGGTGATCCTGCTCGACAGCATCACCCGGCTGGCGCGCGCCTACAACACCGTCGTGCCGAGCAGCGGCAAGGTGTTGACCGGTGGCGTGGACGCCAATGCTTTGCAGCGGCCCAAGCGTTTCTTCGGCGCGGCGCGCAACATCGAGGAGGGCGGCTCGCTGACCATCATCGCGACGGCCCTGATCGACACCGGCAGCCGCATGGACGAGGTGATCTTCGAGGAGTTCAAGGGCACCGGCAACAGCGAGATCATCCTTGACCGCAAGCTGTCCGACAAGCGCACCTTCCCGGCCATCGACATCACCAAGAGCGGCACCCGCAAGGAGGAGCTGCTGGTGGAACGCGGCATGTTGTCCAAGATGTGGGTGCTGCGGCGCATCCTCAATCCGATGGGCACGACGGACTCGATGGACTTCCTGCTGGACAAGCTGAAGTACAGCAAGACCAATCAGGACTTCTTCGACGCCATGAACACATAATACCAATGGCCTTTGAGGGTGACCATTGAGTAAGCAAGGACAGAGGCTCTGCCTCTGGACTCCGCCAAAGGCGAACCCTTGGAATCCTTTTATCTAACGAAAGGGTTTCCAAAGGCCCCCGGCCTTTGGCGGGTCTGGGCAGAGCCCAGCCTTGCTTTTCAACAGGTCAGTGCCCAAAGCCGTTGACATAACGGTGTTCAAAGTCGGCATCGGCTTTATCCTGGCAAAGACTGTCCACTACCAAGCTAGGTTAGGTTCACTCCGTCCATCTTCAGCACCTCGCCGGCCAAGTAAAGGCTGCCGCAGATCAGCACCCGGCCTGAAGCGCCCTCGGATGCGCTGGCCAAGGCCTGCAACGCGTCCGCCACGGTCGGGCCGGGGCGGGCCTGCCCACCGGAGGCGGCCACGATCTCCCCGATCGGCAAAGCAAGGTGCTGCCCAGGCTCCGCCACTGCCCACAGACTGGCCGCATGGGCCAATAGGGGACGTAGGAACTCCGCCGTGTCTTTCGCCTGCTTCATGCCGACGATGAGGTGCGTCGGCCCCCAACCGGCCAAATGCTCTGCCAGCGCTTCACCGGCCCCGGGATTGTGGCCACCGTCCAGCCACACTTCCCATCCCGGCGCCATGTCCGCCACACGGCCGTGCAGGCGTTGCAGCCGCGCTGGCCAGCTTGCCGCGGCGGCGCCGGAGAAATTCGTGATGCCCAATCCAGCGGCGCGCAGGGCCGCCACGGCGATGCCCAGATTGTCCACCTGATGCGTGCCAAGCAGCCCGGGCGCGGGCAGCGCCACGTCGCCGTCGGCGTCGCGGTAGCTTAGGCCGGCGCCGTCCGGATCGATCCGCCAATCCCGCCCGCGCGCCCGGACCGGGCCGAACCGCTCCAGTGCCGCCAGCGCCTCGGCCGGCTGCGCGCCGGTGACGTTGGGCACGCCGAGCTTGAAGATGCCAGCTTTCTCAGCCGCGATGAGCGCAAGGGTGTCGCCCAGCATTTCCCGGTGGTCCAGCGACAGCGACGTGACGGCGCAAGCGACGGGCGTGACCACGTTGGTCGCATCCCCACGCCCGCCCAGGCCGACCTCCAGCACGCAAAGATCGGCCGGCTCGGCGGCGAACAGCACGAAGGCGGCAGCCGTTATCACCTCGAACACGGTGATCGGCAGGCCACCATTGACCCGCTCGATCATGTCCATGGCAGCGGCCAACGCGTCGTCGCCGACAAGCTGCCCCGCGACGCGGAACCGCTCGTTGAAGCGCACCAAGTGGGGCGAGGTGTAGACGTGCGTCCTCAGCCCGGCCTGCTCCGCGATGGCGCGGATGAAGGCGCAGGTGCTGCCCTTGCCGTTGGTGCCCGCGACATGGATCACGGGCGGAAGCCGGCGTTGCGGGTTGCCGAGCTGCTCCAGCAGGCGCAGCAGGCGGTCGAGGCTGAGGTCGATCAGCCGCGGATGCAGCCCGTGCAGCCGGGCGACGATGGGCTCAATGCGGCTCACGCTCACGCCAGGGCTGCAGCCGGCTCCGCCCGCACGTCGCGCAGCAGAGCGATCACCCGGCCCAGCGTGGCCGCCATCTCGCCCCGGGGCACGACCATGTCCACGATGCCGTGCTCGTGCAGGTACTCCGCCCGCTGGAAGCCCTCGGGCAGGGTCTCCCGCACGGTCTGCTCGATGACGCGAGCGCCGGCGAAGCCGATGAGGGCGCCGGGTTCGGCGATCTGGACGTCCCCCAGCATCGCGAAGCTGGCGGTGACGCCGCCGGTGGTGGGGTCGGTCAGCACGGTGATGAAGGGCAGCCGCGCCTGCTTGACCATGCTGGCGGCGATGGTGGTGCGCGGCATCTGCATGAGGCTGATCGCGCCTTCCTGCATGCGCGCGCCGCCCGACGCCGTGAAGATCACCAGCGCCGCGTCCTGCAGCACGGCGAGACGGGCGGCGGCGACGATGCCCTCGCCGACGGCGGCGCCCATGGAGCCGGCCATGAACTCAAAGGCCATGGCGGCGGCCACGGTTTTCTGGCCGCTGACGGCGCCGTGGGCGACGATGATGGCATCTTCCAGGCCGGTCTTCTCGCGGGCTTCCCGCAACCGGTCGGCGTAGCGCTTCTGGTCACGGAAGCGCAGCGGGTCGGCGGGCGCCTTGGGCAGCTCGATTCGGGTGAACTGCCCGGCGTCGAACGTCCAGGCCAGGCGTTCGGGCGCGGTCGGCCGCATATGATGGGCGCAGTGCGGGCAGACCTTGAGGTTGCGGTCGAGGTCCTTGTTGAAGATCATCTGCTGGCACGCCGGGCATTGCTGCCACAGGTCCGGCACCTCCCGCGTGTCCTGTCCCAACCAGGAGCGGATGCGGGGGCGGACGACTTCGGTAAGCCAGCTCAAGCCGCCGCCCTCACGCCGCGCACGCCGGCCGCCAAGCTGCGAACCTGGTCCAGCACGCGCTGCACGCTGTCCGGGGCGGGGCGGCCGTCCGCGTCCAGGCTGGCTGCCAGCGTGTCGATCAAGGCGGAGGCCACCACCACGGCGTCCGCCACAGTCACCGCTTCCGCCGCCTGCGCAGGGGTGCGGATGCCGAAGCCGATGGCGATGGGCAGGTCCGTCGCGGCCCGCACGCGGGGGATCGCGGCGGCCAGGTGCTCCCGGGTGGCGGAGCGGGTGCCGGTGATGCCGGCGATGCTCACGTAGTAAACGAAGCCCGAGCTGCCGGTGAGCACATGGGGCAGGCGTGCATCGTCCGTGGTGGGCGCCACGAGCCGGATGATGTCGAGGCCGTTGCTGGCCGCCGCCCCGGACAGCCAATCGGCCTCCTCGCTCGGCAGGTCGACGACGATCAGCCCGTCCACGCCGGCAGCGGCGGCATCCGCGCAGAAGCGGTCCGGGCCGTAGGACAGCACGGGATTGAGATAACCCATCAGGATGACGGGCGTGTCCGCGTCCACCGCGCGGAACCCGGCGACCATCGCCAAGGTGCGGGCCAGCGTCACCCCAGCTTTCAGCCCGCGCAGCCCAGCCGCCTGGATGGTCGGGCCGTCCGCCATCGGGTCGGTGAACGGCATGCCGATCTCGATCAGGTCGGCGCCCGCGCCCGGCATGCCGTGCAGGATGGCGGTGCTGGTCGCCTCGTCGGGATCGTAGGCTTCCAGGAACGGGATGAGCGCGCCCCTGCCTTCCTGCTTCAGGAGCGCGAAACGGTCGGCGATGCGGCTCACAACTTGACGCCGAGATGCTCGGCCACGGCGAAGATGTCCTTGTCGCCCCGGCCGCACAGGTTCATCAGCACGATCTCGTCCTGGCCCATCGCCGGAGCGATCTTGGCCACATGCGCCAGGGCGTGCGCCGGCTCCAGGGCGGGGATGATGCCCTCCGTGCGGGTGCAGAGCTGAAATGCGTCCAGCGCCTCCTGGTCGGTCGCGGCCACGTACTCCACCCGGCCGATCTCGTGCAGCCAGGCGTGCTCGGGGCCGATGCCGGGGTAGTCCAGCCCGGCGCTGATGCTGTGCGCCTCGGTGATCTGCCCGTCCGCGTCCTGCAGCAGGTAGGTGCGGTTGCCGTGCAGCACGCCGGGCCGCCCGCGCGACAGGCTGGCCGCGTGCTCGCCCGTGTCCAGGCCGCGGCCGGCCGCCTCGACGCCGATCAGCCGGACATCCGGGTCGTCCAGGAACGGGTGGAACAGGCCCATCGCGTTGGAGCCGCCGCCGATCGCCGCCACGAGGGCATGGGGCAGGCGGCCCTCGGCGGCCAGCATCTGCGCCCGGGCCTCCGTGCCGATCACGCTCTGGAAATCCCGCACCATCGCCGGATAGGGATGCGGCCCGGCGACCGTGCCGATCAGGTAATAGGTGTCCTCCACGTTGGCCACCCAATCGCGCATGGCGTCGTTCATCGCGTCTTTCAGCGTGCCTGCGCCGGACTTCACGGGCACGACTTCGGCGCCCAGCAGCTTCATGCGGAACACGTTGGGCTTCTGCCGCTCGATGTCGGTGGCGCCCATGTAGATGCTGCACGGCAGGCCGAACAGCGCGCAGACGGTGGCGGTGGCGACGCCGTGCTGACCGGCGCCGGTTTCCGCGATGATGCGGGTCTTGCCCATGCGGGTGGCGAGCAGGATCTGGCCCATGCAGTTGTTGATCTTGTGGGAACCGGTATGGTTCAGCTCGTCCCGCTTGAAGTAGATGCGCGCTCCGCCGAGCCGCCGGGTCAGCCGCTCGGCAAACCAGAGCGGGCTGGGTCGGCCGACGTAGTCCTTGAGATAGCGGTCGAGTTCGGCTTGGAACGCAGGGTCCTGCCTGGCCTGCTCGTAGGCGGCTTCCACGCCAAGCACCAAGGGCATCAGCGTCTCGGCGACGAAGCGCCCGCCGAAGCCGCCGAAGCGGCCTCGCGCGTCCGGGCCGGAGCGCAGCGTGTTGGGCAGGGCGGCAGATATCTCGTTCATGGCCGGCACTCCGTTCGCCTCGGGACATAGCGTGTCGGCTGGAATTGGCCAACTTGCCCTCCAATGCCAACGATCCTTGAGGATGACCGTTAAGCAAGCCAGGCAAGGCGAGCCTTTGGAATCCTCTTGCTCAAGGAAACGGTTTCCAAAGGCCTTCGGCTTTTAGCGGGTCTGGGCGGAGTGGCCTCAAGCTTCCGATTGCTTCCTTCAGGCAGTTGGAATGGCCATGAAGGGAGAGCCTGGCCTTGCTTTTCAGCAGGACCTCGCTGGTCAACTCCACCATGGACTATCAGGAACGATCCCTGGCACATACCACGGCTAGCCGGAACGTGGTCGCCGGATCGCAGGGCACGGTTGGCCGCAGCCATACGCCAAGCTGACGGAAGAGGGTCGATGCGGCACTGGATAAGCCCCTGGTATGCCTCCAACGCCGCGGTTGGCTTTGCCGTGCCGGGCTTGGCTGCCATCATCATCCCCCTCATCGTCGTCCGTACAGGCCATGAGCCGATCCGGGTGGCTGCCGTGGTCGCCGCGCAGAACTGGGGGGTCTTGCTCGCACCCGTCTGGGGCTGGCTCGCGGACCGCGAACGCGTGCGGCCCGCCGTGCTGTTCGCAGGCCTGCTCTGCATCGCGGCCGGCTTCGCGGGGCTGGCGTCCACCAGGTCGCTTTGGCTGCTGCTCGGCGCTTCGTTCGCCATCGGCACCGGCACCGGCGCGTTCAACACCACCGCCATCATCCTGATCACCCGGTTCCGGCCGGTTTGCGAGTGGGGTCCGCGCCTGGCGTGGCTGCAGACCTTCGGCGCCATCGGCACCACGGCCGGCCTCGGCGCCGCCGGCTTGATCGCGCCCCGCACTGGCGCAGCCGTGGCCATGGTCCTGATGCTGGCCGCAGCCCCGATGGCGATGGCCAACGTGAACTCCCCGCTGATGCGGACGCTCAAAGACCGCCGGCCTGGGCCGGCGGCTCAGGTGATCGACCCGGACCGGGCGCCCGGCTTCGCCCTCTTTCTTGCCGCCTGGTTCTTCCTGTCGCTCGCGGTCTCGGTGTTCGCCTCGCTCTACCCGATCACCATGCAGCAAAGCTTCGGCGTCAGCGTGCGCGCGTCGTCGTCGGCAGTTGCGGCCGCGACCCTGGTCAGCCTTCCCCTTTGCATGGGGGCGGGCGTGCTCGTCGCCCGGCTGGGTTCGGCTCGGGTGCTGTTGCTCGGGCTGCTGTTCCGCTTCGGCGCGCTGCTCGGGCTGGTGCTGATCGGGCTCGCCCATGCCGGGCCATGGCTCCCGGCGATCCTGCTGGCAGCTTTGTTCCAGGCCGTTTGGCCGCTGCTCGGCGTCGCATCGAACGACCTTGCCGCGTCCCTGGCGCCGTTCGGCAGAGGGGTTGCGATCGGGGTGTTCAACGCCGTGGGGGCGCTGTCCTCGGGAATAGGCGCATTGCTGGCCGGCCTGATGGCGGAGTTGTTCGGCTACCAGCACGTCATCGGACTCGCGGCTGGCATGGCGCTCGTGGCCGTCCTGCTTGGGTTAGGGCTGCTGAGGTCCCATCGCCGGGCCATGCAGCCGATCGTTCTCGCCTAAGGCCGCCGTTTCCCGCCGGTAATGCTCCACCAGGTAGAGCGGGCGCTGCTTGGTCTCGTTGAACACCCGCCCCAGGTACTCGCCGATGATTCCCAGCGTGGTGAGCTGCGCGCCGCCGAGGAACAGCACCGCCACCAGCAGGCTCGGGTAACCTGGCACGTCCGGGCCATTGATCAGCGTGCGCACGATGATGACCGTGCCGTAGCCGCCCGACAGCAGCGCGATCGCCAGTCCCACATAGGTCGCGATCTTCAGCGGCAGCACCGTATAGCCGGTGATGCCCTCGATCGCGAAGTTCCACAGCCGCCAGTAGTTCCACTTGCTATGCCCAGCCAGGCGTGGCGCGCGATCGTATAGCACGGCACGGGACGGGAAGCCGATCCAGGCGAACAGGCCCTTGAGGAACCGGTGGCGCTCCCGTAGCCTGCCCAGCGCATCGACCGCGCGGCGGCTCATAAGGCGGAAATCGCCGGTGTCGCGCGGCAGCTGCACATCCCCCACGCCGCTCATCAAGCTGTAGAACAGCCGCGCCGTGGTGCGCTTCAGCCACGTCTCGCCGTGCCGCACCCGGCGCTGCGCGTACACCACGTCCACGCCCGTGCGCCATTCCGCGATCAGTTGGGGGATCACCTCCGGCGGGTCCTGCAGGTCGGCGTCGATCACCACCACCGCATCGCCCGCGGCGTGGTCCAGCCCGGCGGTGGTCGCCGCCTCCTTACCGAAGTTGCGCGACAGGCCCAGCACCGCCACGCGCGGGTCGGCGGCGGCCAGGCGCTCGGCCAGGGCGCGGGTGCCGTCGCGGCTGCCGTCGTCCACATAGGTGACGCTCCAGCCCAGGCCCGTGCCGTCCATGGCGGCGGCCAGGCGGCGGTGGAACTCGGCCAGCCCGTCCGCCTCGTCGAAGCACGGCACGACCACGCCCACATGGCCCATGTGCGGGCTTCTATTTCCTGCGCGGCCGGGCGACACCATTTCCGAATCCATGACCGACTATCTCACCCGGCTGAACCCCGAACAACGTGCCGCCGTCGAGACGGTGGATGGCCCGCTGCTGGTGCTGGCCGGCGCCGGCACCGGCAAGACCCGGGTGCTGACCACGCGCTTCGCCCACATCCTGCTCACCCGCCGGGCCTTCCCGAACCAGGTGCTGGCCGTGACCTTCACCAACAAGGCGGCGCGGGAGATGCGCGAGCGGGTCGGCGCGATCCTCGGCCAGCCCGCGGAAGGCTTGTGGCTGGGCACCTTCCACGCCCTGTGCGCCCGGATGCTGCGGCGGCATGCCAGCCTGGTGGGCCTGCAATCCAACTTCACCATCCTGGACACCGACGACCAGCTGCGCGTGCTCAAGCAGGTGATGGAGGCAGGCCGGATCGATCCCAAGCGCTGGGCGCCCGCCGCGCTCATGGGCATCATCCAGCGCTGGAAGGACCGTGCGCTGACGCCCGCCCGCGTCACCGCGGCGGAGGACACGGACTTCGCCGGCGGCCAGGCGCGCGCGCTGTATGAGACTTACCAGGCCCGCCTGGCCGCCTTGAACACGGCCGATTTTGGCGATCTGCTGCTGCACATGACCGAAATCCTGCGCGGCCATCCGGAGGTGCTGGCACAATACCACCGCAGCTTCCGCTACATCCTGGTGGACGAGTACCAAGATACAAACCTCGTGCAATACTTGTGGCTGCGGCTTTTAGCACAGGAATACAAGAATATTTGCTGCGTGGGAGATGACGACCAGTCGATATACTCGTGGCGAGGCGCGGAAGTAGAGAACATTCTGCGTTTCGAGCAGGATTTCCCCGGCGCGCGCATCGTCCGCCTGGAAAGCAACTACCGCTCCACCGCTCCCATCCTCGCCGCCGCCTCCGGCCTGATCGCGCACAACGAGGGCCGCCTGGGCAAGACGCTGCGCCCCGGCCGCAACGACTCGGCCGGTGAGCAGGTCAGCGTGGTCAGCCTGTGGGACTCGGACGAGGAGGCCCGCATGGTGGGAGACCGGGCGGAGGCGCTGCGCCGTGACGGCCATGCGCTGGCGGAGATGGCGGTGCTGGTCCGCGCCTCGTTCCAGACCCGCGCCTTCGAGGAGCGCATGATCACGCTCGGCCTGCCGTACCGCGTGGTGGGCGGCCTGCGCTTCTACGAGCGGCAGGAAATCCGCGACGCCATCGCCTACCTGCGGGTGATGCACTCGCCGTCCGACGACCTCGCGTTCGAGCGCATCGTCAACCTGCCGCGCCGGGGCGTGGGGGACGTGGCGTTGCGCGCGATGCACACGGCGTCCCGCGCCGCCCGCATCCCGCTCTCCGTCGCGGCGGCACAGGTGGCGGCAGACGGCACTCTGAAGGGCCGGGTGGCGCAGGCGATGCGCGAACTGCTGCACAGCTTCGACCGCTGGCGCGGGATGCTGGAGCGCGACGGCCACGTGGTGACCGCCGCCACCGTGCTGGACGAGAGCGGCTACACCACGATGTGGAAGAACGACAAGTCGCCCGAAGCGCCGGGCCGCCTGGAGAACCTGAAGGAACTGGTGCGCGCGCTGGCCGACTTCGAGACCATGGCCGGGTTCCTCGACCACGTGAGCCTGGTGATGGAGAACGAGCAGGACGGCGAGGCGGACCGGCTCAGCCTGATGACGCTGCATGGCGCCAAGGGGCTGGAGTTCGACACCGTGTTCCTGCCAGGCTGGGAGGAGGGGGTGTTCCCGTCCCAGCGCACGCTCGACGAAAGCGGCAACAAGGGGCTGGAGGAGGAGCGGCGGCTGGCCTACGTCGGCATCACCCGCGCCCGCCGCCGCGCCATCATCAGCCACGCCGCCAACCGGCGCATCTACGCGCAGTGGCAGAGTTCCGTGCCGTCCCGCTTCATCGACGAGCTGCCGGACGCGCATGTGGAGCGCGCCGGGTCGGCGGCGATGTCGCGTGAGCAGCGGTTGGTCGCGCCAACCGTGTTCAGCGGCCAGTTCCCGCTCGTGGCGCGGCGGCCCAAGGTGACCGACGTATGGGAGCAGCCGGCGCGCCCGCCGCGGGACGATGCGCTGACGGTGGGGGCCAGGGTATTCCATCAAAAGTTCGGTTATGGCACTGTGAATGCCGTCAATGACGACCGATTGGACGTGGCGTTCGACAAGTCCGGCGACAAGCGCGTGCTGGACCGGTTCGTGGAACGTGCTGGCTCAAGGGCTGAATAACTCGGTTGTGCGATGCATTCCAAGAGGTTGCATCCAGCTACAGTCGTATTGAAGCGGAGATGAGCATGGAAGCGGTGACCCGGCGCGGCGTGATCGGCGCAACGGCGGCTGGGCTGGCCTTGCCATACTTGCCGGCGGACGCCCAGACAGCGCCCATCACGCCTGCCGCCGACTCGGGCAAGGTCGATGTGGTGCTGCAGGTGAACGGCAACCGCATCCCGCTCTCCATCGAGCCGCGCACCACCTTGCTGGATGCGCTGCGCGAATATGCCGGGCTGACCGGGACCAAGAAAGGCTGCGCACGGGGCTCCTGCGGCGCTTGCACCGTCCACGTCGATGGCCGCCGGGTGGTGTCCTGCCTGACGCTCGCCATGCGCACCGAGGGCAAGGCCGTCACCACCATCGAGGGATTGGCCAGCGGGGAGGAACTGCACCCGGTGCAGGCCGCGTTCCTGCACCATGACGCCTACCAATGCGGCTATTGCACGCCGGGCCAGATCATGAGCGCGGTGGCGCTGATCCAGGAGGGTCATGCCGGGTCCGACGCCGAGATCCGCGAGAACATGAGCGGCAACATCTGCCGCTGCGGCGCTTACGCCAACATCGTCGATGCCGTGCGCGACGCGGCTGGGAGGGCCTGATGCAAGCCTTCACGATCGCCCGTCCGCGCACGCTGGACGATGCCCTCGCCATCGGTCCCAAGGATGGCGCGAAATACGTCGCGGGCGGCACCGACGTGGTGCAGCTCAGCGCCGACAACATCGAAGCGCCGCGCCAGCTCATCGAACTGGCAGGCGTGCTGCCCGCCACGGTGACGATGGGTGCGGACGGTTCGCTGCGGCTGGGGGCGCTGGCGCTCATGGCGGACGTCGCCAACCATGCGGGCGTGCGCGCCGGCTGGCCAGCCATCAGCGAGGCGCTGCTGCTGTCAGCCTCGCCACAAATCCGCAACATGGGCACCATGGCAGGCAACCTGCTGCAGCGCACCCGTTGCGGCTATTTCCGCGACACTGGATTTGGCTGCAACAAGCGCGCGCCCGGCACTGGCTGCCCGGCCATCCCCGGCGAAAGCCGCGGCCTGGGCGTGGTGGGCGTGAGTGCGGACTGCATCGCCACCCATCCCTCCGACATGCCGGTGGCGCTGATGGCGATGGACGCCAGCCTGGAGCTGCACGCCCCCGGCGGCGGCGTGCGCACCGTGCCGCTGGCGGAGTTCTACCGGCTGCCGGGCAGCACGCCGCATCTCGAGACCAACCTGCTGCCTGGCGAGCTGGTCACTGCTATCGTGGTTCCGGCCAGCGGCTCGGCCCGGCATTCGCGCTACGTGAAGGTGCGCGACCGGGCGAGCTTCGAGTTCGCCGTCGTCTCTGCAGCCGTGGCGCTGGATGTGGATGGCGGCATGGTGCGGGAGGTGCGGATCGCCCTGGGCGGCGTGGCGCCGCGGCCCTGGCGCCTGCCGCAGGTGGAAGCGGCGCTGCACGGCAAGCCGGCGACGGAGGCGAACTTCCAGGCTGCGGCCGAGCTGGCGGGCGAGGGGGCCACGCCGACCAAGGATAATGCGTTCAAGGTCAAGCTGATGCAGCGGACGGTGCTCCGCGGCCTCCAATTGGCTTCGGCATAGGGGCCCCGGACGATGATCACAGGACAACCGATCGACCGCCGGGATGGCCGCCAGAAGGTGACGGGTGCCGCGCAGTTCGCCGCCGAGTTCTCCGTCCCGGAGCTGGTCCATGCCGTTCTGGTGCAGAGCACCGTGGCAGCCGGGCAGATCGCCGGGTTCGACCTGGCGGCGGCGCAGGGCATGCCCGGCGTGCTCGCCATCATCACGCCGGACAACGCTGTCAAGCTCAGCACGGACGGCAAGGCCACCCAGGCGATCGCGCAGCCGACGCTGCAGAACATGGATATCCTTTACAACGGCCAGCACGTCGCCGTCGCGGTCGCGGACACGCTGGAGCGTGCCCAGGCCGCCGCCGCCGCCGTCCGCGTGCAGTACCGGGAGGGCGAGGCGCAGATCGTGATGACGGGTGCCCTGGACCAGGCCTACGTGCCCAAGGCGTTCCGCGGCGGCCAGCGCAAGCCCGACAGCAGCCGCGGCGACCCGGCGGCGGCGTTCGACGCCGCACCGCTGAAGCTCGAGGCGACCTACACCACGCCCATCGAGCACCACAACCCGATGGAGCCGCATGCCACCATCGCCGCATGGGACGGCGGCCAGCTGACGGTGTGGACCGCGACGCAGGGCATCAGCGGCGCGCAGGCGACTCTCGCCGGCCTGTTCGGCATCGACAAGGCGGACGTGCGGGTGATCTGTCCGTTCCTCGGCGGCGGCTTCGGTTCCAAGGGCAACACCTGGCCGCCGGCGACGCTGGCGGCCATGGCAGCCAAGATCGTCGGCCGGCCGGTCAAGCTCGTGCTGTCCCGCGCCCAGATGTACACCTCCAACGGCTATCGCCCGATGACGGTGCAGAAGCTGACGATCGGCGTGGCGCTGGACGGCACGCTGCAATCCATCCGTCACGACGGCTTCAACCAGATGTCGCAGCCCCAGCTGGGCGAGTTCGTGGAACCGGTCGCGCTGGCGACGGAGATGATGTACGCCTGCCCGAACCTCGCCATCAGCCATCGGCTGGTGGCGGTGAACCAGGGACTGCCGACCTACATGCGCGCGCCGGGCGAGGCGAGCGGCATGTTCGCGCTCGAATCGGCCATGGACGAGATCGCGGCCGAGCTGAAGCTCGACCCGATCGCGCTGCGCCTGAAGAACTACGCCGAGGAGGACCCGAGCGAGAAGCTGCCGTTCTCCGCCAAGCGGCTGCGCGAGTGCTACGCCCAGGGGGCGGCGGCGTTCGGCTGGGAGCGCCGCACGCCGGAGCCGCGTTCTATGCGGGACGGGCGCTGGCTGGTCGGCATGGGCATGGCAACCTCGACCTATCCGGTAAACCAGAGCCTAGCCGAGGTCCGCGTCCGCCTGCTGGCCAGCGGGGACGCCGTGGTGCAGTCCGGCACGCAGGACCTGGGCACCGGTACCTACACGGTGATGGCGCAGTTGGCTGCCGACGAGTTGGGCCTGCCGATCGAGCGCGTCCGCTTCGAGCTGGGGGACAGCCGATTTCCGCCTGCGCCCGTTTCCGGTGGCTCGCAGACGGTGGCAAGCGTGGGCTCCGCCGTGCTGGCGGCGTGCCAGCAGGCGCGGGACCACGCCGTGGCGATGGCGATCTCGGATGCCGGCTGGCAAGGCGCCAAACCCGAGGAGTGCCGCTTGCAGGATGGCGCGGTGGTGGGTCCGCAGGGCCGTGTGACGGTGGGCGAGATGCTGGCCCGGCGCAACGTGGACCAAGTGGAGTTCCAGGGTGGCGCCAAGCCGGTGGCCAAGGACAAGAAGCAGTACTCGCTCCATACCTTCGGTGCGCAATTCGCCGAGGTGAGGGTCGATCCGTTGCTCGGGGAAATCCGCATCTCCCGCCTAGTCGGCGTGTTCGATGCAGGCCGGGTGCTGAACCCCAAGACGGCGCACAGCCAGCTGATCGGCGGCATGACGTTCGGCGTCGGCATGGCGCTGCTGGAGGAGACGCTGGTCGATGAGGCCACGGGGCGCATCGTCAACGCCAACATCTCCGAATACCTGCTGCCGGTGAACGCGGACATCCCCGTCATCACGGCCTCCTTGCTCGACGGCGATGACCGCAAGGCCAACCCGGTCGGCGCCAAGGGCTTAGGCGAGCTGCCGATGGTCGGCATGGCCGGCGCCATCGCCAACGCCGTCTATCATGCGACCGGCGTGCGCGTGCGGGACTTGCCGATTCGGCTCGAAGACGTGCTGGCCTGAAACCGCCCAAGAAGGATTCGCCATGTATTCCGACACCCAGCTGCTGATCGACGGCGAGTGGGGTCCGGCACAATCCGGCAAGACCATTCCCGTGCTCAACCCGGCTATCGGCGAGCCGATCGGCACTGTCGCCCATGCCGAGCGGCCCGACCTCGACCGTGCCCTGGCCGCCGCGGCCAAAGGCTTCGAGACCTGGCGGCGAACCTCGGCGGTGGAGCGTTCCAAGCTGATGCGGCGGGCGGCCGATCTGTTGCGTGAACGAATCGACCACATCGCCGAATTGATGGTGCTGGAGCAGGGCAAGCCGTTCATCGAGGCGAAGGGCGAGACCTCCCTTGCGCCGGAGAACATCGAGTGGATGGCCGAAGAGGGGCGGCGCTCCTATGGCCGGGTCATTCCCGCGCGCCAGTCCGGCGTGTATCAGATGTCCCTGCGGGAGCCGGTGGGCGTGGTGGCGGCGTTCAGCCCGTGGAACTTCCCGATCAACCAGGCGGTGAAGAAGCTGGCCGCCGCCCTGGCCGCCGGCTGCTCCATCATCGTCAAGGGCCCGGAGGAGACCCCCGCCAGCGTTGCCGAACTTGGACGCGCCTTCACCGATGCCGGCTTGCCGCCCGGCGTGGTGAACATGGTGTTCGGCGTGCCGGCGGAGATCAGCGCTTACCTCATCCCGCACCCGGTCGTCCGCAAGATCAGCTTCACCGGGTCCACCGTGGTCGGCAAGCAACTGGCTGCCATGGCCGGGCAGCACATGAAGCGCGTCACGATGGAGCTGGGCGGCCATGCCCCGGCGATCATCTTCGATGACGCCAACCTGGAGGTCGCAACCAAGGTGCTGGCGGCCAACAAGTTCCGCAACGCCGGCCAGGTCTGCATCGCACCCACCCGTTTCCTGGTGCAGGAGAAGGTGTACGACGAGTTCGTGGGCCGTTTCGCCGAGGCGGCCGAGGCGGTGCGAGTGGGCGACGGCATGGCGAAGGGCACCACCATGGGGCCGCTTGCCAACGACCGCCGGGTGCAGGCGATGGAGGGCTTCATCGCCGACGCGGTGCAGCACGGCGGCGAGGTCCGCACCGGCGGGGCGCGCATCGGCAACAAGGGCAACTTTTTCCAGCCGACGGTGATGACCGGCGTGCCGATTGAGGCGCGGGTGATGAACGAGGAGCCGTTCGGCCCCCTGGCATTGATGACGCCGTTCCGCACCATGGAGGATGCGGTGAGCGAGGCCAACCGGCTGCTCTACGGGCTGGCTGCCTACGCCTACACCAGCTCGGCCGCGACGGCGACAAAGGTGGCTGCCGCTGTCGAGGCGGGCATGATGTCGATCAACCATCATGGCCTGGCCTTGCCGGAGACGCCGTTTGGCGGCGTCAAGGATAGTGGCTACGGTTCGGAGGGTGGCAGTGAAGGATTGGAGGCCTATCTGGCCACCAAGTTCGTCACGCAGGCGGGCATTTAAGCGCGGGAGCTTCATTCACCGTGGATAGCAGCACAGAAAGCGCCGAGGTCCCTGACGCTGGCTGGCGCCGAAATCTTGGACGATGGCTCTTCGCCATGCTGGCCGTGGGCTTGGTCAGCGGCTGTGTTGCCGCGCCTCGCCCGCTGCCGGCCAAAGTGGCGCAAGCCAGCTCGTCCGAAGCCAAGCGTGTCGTAGTGGTCCATCACCGGACCGTTGTCAGGGCTGCCGCCAAGGTGTGCGTGCCCGATCCGCCCCCGCTGGACGACGCCAAACGTGACGAGCTATTCCGGCAATTTGACCAGGAAGTCTCCAAAAGAGCTGGTCAATGACGGCGCTGGACAAGCCTCGGCTACTGGAGTGTCCGATATCAACCGTTGTCGGCATCTCGCCCGAGGACTTGGACAATCGGCTCGAAGCGGCGCTGGCGACATTGGATCCGGTGGCGGTCAGGGTCGTCCGGATCGGCAATTTGCCTCGCCTGCAGCTGACATTGAAGCGCCTGCTGCTGCAGATCAGCATCCTTGATGAAAGCTCGGACTCCGACGAAGCCGCCATAGCAAATATTCTAGGAAGCCGTTGGAAGGGCGAAAGCCAGATCATGCTTGTCATAGAGCAGGCAGAAACCCTCGAACCCGACGCCATGCAGTTCCTGCAGGTGCTGACCCAGTCATTCAAGCAGCGGACGCCATCGTTGCACGTGCTGCTCGCTGGCTCCCTGGCCCTGCTGGATCTTGGCTTTGACAGCGATGCGAGATTGCCTGGCGCCTCTGATATGGATGATGCACCCGCCAAGCTGGACCGGTCGCAACTCCTGATCCCCGTGCCGCCGCCCTCGGGACCGTTGCCGGCCAACCCTGCATTGCCGCTTTGGCGGCCGTTGCGGCTCGGGCTGTTTGCCGTGGCCGGGCTGGCATTTTGCCTGACCGTAGGCGCTGCCGTCCTGGTCCACCCGCCGCTTGCGACCGGCGTGGGGCAAGTTCGGTCGAGTGCGGCGCGGGACTCCCAGGCTGCTCCTGCGATGCTCCAAGCGCCTATGCTACCGACAGACGGGCGCCCGGTTCGACCGACGAGCCTGCCGGATGCGGTGCCTGCGCCAGATGCCACCCTGTCCGAGCCTCCGCAGGCGACAACGCCAGAGCAGGCTGCGAATTCTGTCGCTCCAGCGCCTGGATTGGATTTTGCCCCGTCCCAAGAAGACACGGTCCGGCTCCGTGCTGCCTTCAACCGTTTCCTCGCCCGCTCAGGCCGGTCCAGGACAGCCCTCACCAGTGCTCAGCGGGATGCATTGTTCTACGACTACCTGCAATGGCGGGCGCATCAGGCGGGCGACCCGGTTCGGTGATACCACTAGCCTTGTGTTTTGACCTGTTGGAAAGCGGGGCTGGGCCTCTGGCCTTGTCTACCCAATGGTCACCGCCAAGGGACCGTTGGTGTAGGCACCGTTAGACTTACCGGAAAAAATCCCGATGAAGATATCGCGGCACGGATGCTCGCCAGGCCAGGAACGTGCGGAGCTACGGCTGGCAACTTCAAATCTTGCTGCCAAGGGTGAAGAACACGCTTCGGCCTGGAGCGGTATAGTAGAGTTGCTGAGATGGCGGGCCAACAGTTTGCCCGGCGTAGCCGATGAGGCTTTTGTCGTCGAGCAAGTTGTAGAGGTTGAGCTTGAACAGCACTCGCTTTGCTCCGACTGGAAGTGTGTAGCCGGCCGCGAGGTCAACCTGCTGGTATGCCTTGATGGGCGCGCTGTCGCCTTGGCCTGCCGAGGCCGTGTCGAGGCCGTATTGCGGGCCAACGAACTTGCTGATCACCGACGCGAAAAGGTCATCATGGCCGCGGAACACGTCGCCCTTGTCATAGATCGGACCGAACGCCCCAGTGTAGCGGGGTGTTTGCGCGAGTGCACTCCCGTTCGTGGTATATCCGCTGTAGTTCAACGAGCCATTGGCATAGAATGCCAAACCATCTCGTAATTTGGCGGTTCCCTCCACCTCTGCGCCTTTGTAAACAGCGCCGCCCTGGTTGAAGTATGTCGTAAAGCCGCCCACCGTCCGGTTATTGACGTAATTATCATACTGAATGTAGTACAGGTCAGTGCCGATGGTGTAGCTTGGGCGGTTGATGACGCCTCCTACCTGGAAGCTGTTGGTTGTCGAGGGACTGACTGCAGTCAATCGGGTCGTCGAGAAAAGATTGAGGTTCGGCGTCTCGAAACCGCGCGCCGCTTGAGCAAAAACCCCCGCCCAGCTGGTCACCCGCCAGTTCATGTCCAGGGAGGGGAGCGGCGTGGCGTAGCTTTGGCTCATGTTCTCTGGCAACCCAGTCAGCCCCGCTGCGCCCGTCAGGCTGCGCGTCACCAGGCTGTATTTCAGTCCCGCAGTGATGGTGACGTTCGAGAGCGCTTTCCAAGCAAACTCGGCGTAGGGTTGGATCGTGTCCAGCGGTGAACTGAACCGATTGGCGAAAATGGACCCTGGCGCCGTCGTGTATGGGAAGAAACCGCGGGTGTCGTCCGTCGCGAACGTGTCAGTGGCGAACGCCTCGTGCTCCCCCCAAACGCCAAAGCAAAGTTGCCCGTACGGGGTGTCTTTGCTAAGCCGCAATACATCGCCCGTGTTCCTGAAATAGTACTTGGTGAAAAATCCCGGCACGTCACTTGTCAAGTCGGCCGGCATCGTGCCGTTCAGGTAATAGGTGCCCAGCAAATTGGCTCCAAGGCCGCCGACATCCGCGCCGTGATAGGAGTGCTGGTAGTAGGACGTGGAATACGCTGTGTTGTCCAATGCAAAACCATCGCCCAGATCGCTTCTCAAATTGATGTATTCGAAGTCAGTCTTGTAGTCGTCGTGGTTGTAGCCTTTGAAGCTCTGAGAAAGCGGGTCTGTGTTCAAGGCGTAGTTACGGCCAAATGCCTGGATGTTGGCCAGCGTCGCCCCGTAAGGCGTATAGGTGAAGGTGTGGTCTATGTTGACGAGCGCGGTCACGACGGTGCTGTCGCCGATCGGCTGCTCGTATTTGAAAAATCCGTTGTGCCTCGCCGTCCCGGTGTTGCTGGTGGCGCCGCCAGCTTGCAAATCTTCCAGGTTGACCATGGCTCGGCCGCCGTTCAGCGCGGCGATGGAGCCCGTCTCGGCCTGGAACCCACCCAGCTGCGTGCCGTAGCTGCCAGCCGTGCCATAGGCGGAGGCCGTCGGACTGGCCGATAGCTCCGGCGAACGCAGCGCGATGTAGCCGCCGAACGTTGCCGCGCCGATCGCCGAGGCTTGCCCAGGACCGCGGTTGACGGTGACCGAGCCAATGTCCTGGCTCGTGAAGTAAATGGCTGGCTGGGGCGCGAAGTTGAACGGAAAGCCCGGCACCGGAATGCCGTCATACAGCACGCTGACCTGCGTGTACTGCAAGCCGCGGATGCTCTGCCCGAAGTCCTGCTGCAGCCCGGGGCCGGCGGGCGAGATGTCCATGGCGCTCGGCGTCAGCCTGACGATGTCGTTGTAGTTCTCAGTCGGCACGATGATCTTTCTGAGTGCCTCAGCTTTCAACGTGCTGGTCGGTTGAACTTGATCCAAGCTCGGCGCGCTGGGTGCGAACCCTGCGGCCGTCTGGGGTGCGCCAGAGCCTTCGATGGCCGTGCCAGCGCCGACTGCCTGCGCGGTTCCGATATCAGCCGCCTGGCCGGGCGCCGATTGCCCGTTCGCTATGTCTGCAACGGCAAAACCGCCAAGCAAAGACACGCCGGCCAAGGGCGCCAACCTGCTGATCGCCATGCGTGGTGTTCCGTGCCCTCAGCTGCAAAGAACTCCGGACTACTTGGGTCGCCGGACGATGGCACGTGATGGTTCCAAGACATCCGAGGCCAACGCGGCGGCCGCCAAGGCAAGCCCCGGGCACTCAGACATCCACCTCGTCCACGGCGACTTCGCGCGCGTGCTCCTGGATGAACCGGAACCGCAGCTCCGGCCGCCGTCCCATCAGGCTCTCCACCAGCTCGCTGGTCTCTGCCCGCCGCTCCGGCGACGCCACCACCTTCAGCAGCGTGCGCTTCGCCGGGTCCATGGTGGTCTCCTTCAGCGCTGACGGGGGCATCTCGCCTAAGCCCTTGAACCGGCTCACCTCGACCTTGCCGGCACCCTTGAACGTCTTGGCCAGCCGCACCCGGTCCGCATCGTTCATCGCGTAGACCGACCGCGCCCCTTGCGTCATGCGGTAGAGCGGCGGCTGCGCCAGGAAGATGTGCCCCTCCCGCACCAGCTCGGGCAGCTCGCGGTAGAAGAATGTCATCAGCAAGCTGGCGATATGCGCCCCGTCCACGTCCGCGTCCGTCATGATGATGACCCGGCCATAGCGCAGCTTCTTGAGGTCGAAACGTTCCCCCACGCCGCAGCCCAGCGCTTCCACCAGGTCGCGCAACTCCTGATTCTGCCGCAGCTTATCGACCGAGGCGCTCGCCACGTTCAGGATCTTGCCCCGCAGCGGCAGTACCGCCTGCGTCTCGCGCCGCCGCGCCTGCTTGGCCGAGCCGCCGGCGCTGTCTCCCTCCACCAAGAACAGCTCGGTCTGGCTCATCACCTCGCTGGTGCAGTCGGCCAGCTTGCCCGGCAGCCGCAGCCGCTTGGTGGCCGTCTTGCGCGCCACGTCCTTGTTCTCGCGCCGCCGCAGCCGCTCCTCGGCCCGTTCGATCAGCGCCGTCAGCAGGTTGTCCGCCTGTGCCGGGTTGCCGGCCAGCCAGTGGTCGAAGCGGTCGCGCATCGCCGTCTCGACCAGCCGGGTCGCGTCCGTGCTGGTCAACCGTTCCTTGGTCTGGCCTTGGAATTGCGGGTCCCGCACAAAGGCGGACAGCTTGCCGGCCATGCTCCCCGTCACGTCTTCGCCGGTGACCTGTGCGGCACGGCGGTTGCTCCTCTGCTCCCCCCAGGCCCGGACGCCTTTGAGCAGCGCCGCGCGGAACCCGGCCTCGTGCGTGCCGCCCAGCGGGGTCGGCACGGTATTGCAGTAGGAGTGCAGGAAGCCGTCGGCCCCTTCCAGCCACGTCACCGCCCACTCCGCGCGCCCGCCAGTGCGGCCGTCCTCGCGCGTGGGAAGATCTGCCTCGCCCGCCCAAATCTCTGGTATGGCCATCGGCGTCTCGCCCACCTCCTCGGCCAGGCTGTCCCGCAATCCTCCAGGGAAATGCAGCACGGCCTCGGCAGGAGTGTCTGACCCTTTGAGCAGCGCCGGGTCGCAGGACCAGCGGATTTGCACGCCGCGGAACAGGTAGGCCTTGGATCGGCAGAGCCGATACAGCCGCGCCGGGCTGAACTGCAGGCCGCCGAAGATGACCGGATCAGGCTTGAACCGGATAGTGGTGCCCCGCCGATTCTGCACCGGCCCGGCATTCACCAGCTTGGTCGTCGGCTTGCCCTGCGCGTAGCTCTGCCGCCATAGCGTCCGGTCCCGGGCAACTTCGACCTCGAGCGTCTCGCTGAGCGCATTGACCACGGAGGAGCCGACTCCGTGCAGCCCACCAGACGTCTCGTAAGCATCCCCGCCGAACTTGCCGCCGGAATGCAGCGTGGTCAGGATGACCTCCAGTGCGCTCAGGGCCTTGAACTTGGGATGCGCGTCAACCGGGATGCCACGACCATTATCCCGCACGCTCAACCAGTTGCCGGCCTGTGCTGCGAAATCAATCGAGGTCGCGTGGCCTGCGACGGCCTCATCCATCGCGTTGTCCAGGATTTCCGCCGCCAGATGGTGCAGCGCATTGTCATCCGTGCCGCCGATGTACATGCCTGGTCGCCGGCGCACCGGTTCCAAGCCTTCGAGAACCTCGATGTCCTTGGCGGAATAGGCTTCCTGACCCCGCCCAGCCTTGGCCGGGGTAAACAGATCGTTCATGCTGTGTTCCAGTAGCTCCCCCGCACGCTAGGCGTACAGGGGAGCACGGTGCAAGCCTTACTGATCCGTCGGAAACGTCTCGCTGGCCGAGCGCTCTTGGGTGTGCGCTTCCAGGAACCACAGCTGCTTGTCGATGCCGCGGGACACCTCGGTGAACAGGTCGGCGGTGTCCGCGTCGCCGGCGTCATCCACCTCGTCGATGTTGCTGCGGATCGCATTGGCGATCGTCGCGTAACGGTCGATCAGGGCATGGATGTGATCGCTGACCTGGTAGATATCGACCGGGTAGGGCGTGAGCGCCGTCTTCTTGCCCACTTCCTGCACTGTCCCGCGCGCCGTCCCGCCAAGCTGCGTGATGCGCTCCGCCATCATGTCCACGTACTCGTCCTGCTCCTTGCGGAAGGTGTCGAGCATCAGGTGCACGCCGATGAACTGCGGCCCTTTCAGGTTCCAGTGCGCCTGCTTGGTGATCAGCGCCATGTCGATGCCGTCAGCCAGCCGCGCTTGCAGCAGTTCGACCGACACCGCCTTGGCGTTCTGGTTGTTCTTGGTCCGGTGCATGTGCACGCCGCCCGTGGTTTGGTCGGGCGGCATCTTCGTGGTCTGCTCTTTCGCCATGCGGCGTCTCCTGTGATGGAAGCCGGCCGTTGAACGCACGGGCCTCGACGCCGTTGCGTTCCGCCCAAGGCATGCCGCCGGGCTATGCCATGCCTTGCCATGCCGGGCTGATCCACCAATCATCCGCCGTCGGACAAGGAAAAAGCGCATGAACCTGAAGGGAAAGACGGCCCTCGTCACGGGATCGACCAGTGGGATCGGCCTTGGCATCGCGCACGCCCTGGCTGCCGTTGGGGCGGACATCATGATGAACGGCTTCGGTGACCCGGCGGCCATCGAACAGGCCCGCGGCGCGCTGACCGCCGAGCATGGCGTGCGCGTCCTGCACGACCCGGCCGATGTCAGCCACGCCGGCCCGATCGCTGCCATGGTGGCGCGGACGGAGGCGGAGTTCGGGCGTTTGGACATACTGGTCAACAACGCCGGCATCCAGCATGTGGCACCCATCGCCGATTTCCCGGCCGACCGGTGGGACGCGATCATCGCCATCAACCTGTCCAGCGCCTTTCACGCCATCCAAGCCGCCATACCCGGCATGAAGCGTCGCGGGTGGGGCCGGGTCATCAACATCGCCTCCGCCCACGGCCTGGTCGGCAGCGCCGAGAAATCGGCCTACGTCGCTGCCAAGCACGGGATCGTCGGGTTGACCAAGGTGGCGGCGCTCGAGCTGGCGAACGACGGCATCACCTGCAACGCGATTTGCCCCGGCTGGGTGCTGACCCCCTTGGTGCAAAAACAGCTGGACAGCCGGGCCGAGCGGGAAGGGCGGGAGGTGGCGGCGGTCACCCGCAGCTTCCTCACCGACAAGCAGGCGATGGCCGCCTTCTCCACTCCCCAAGGCATCGGCGCCCTGGCGGTGTTCCTGTGCTCGGATGCGGCAGCGACCATGACGGGAGCACCGATCTCGATCGATGGCGGCTGGACCGCCCAGTAGGCTGGCCAGCAGGCTGGCCAGCAGGATGGGGCCTCAGCCTCAGGCAGCTTCTGTCTCCCGCGCCGCTATCGCCACTTGCCGGCCGACCACCGCGCCGATCATCACGAGGGTCGGGCCGCCGGTGGACCAGGCCGGCGCCGCGTCCACCAGGGTGTCCAGCGTGCCCTTCAGCAAACGCTGCGCCCGCGTGCCGCCACGTTCGATCAGCGCCGCAGGAGTGGCAGGGTCCAGCCCCGCCGCGAGCAGCCCGTCCCGCAGCAACGGCAGCGTCACGATGCCCATGTAGACGGCAAGCGTGCCGCCCCGGGCCAACTGGGCGAAGTCCAGGTCAAGCCGTCCGTCCTTCGTGTGGCCGGTGGCGAAGGTCACCGTTCGAGTGGCTTCCCGATGGGTCAGCGGGATGCCCGCCTGCGCCGCGCACGCCAGCGCCGCCGTGACGCCGGGCACCACCTCGAACGCGACGCCTGCGGCTGCCAACGCCTCCGCCTCCTCGCCGCCGCGCCCGAAGATGAATGGATCGCCGCCCTTCAGCCGCACCACTTTACGGCCTTCGCGCGCCAGCCGGACCAGCAGGTCGTTGATCCCCTCCTGCGGCAGGCAATGATTGGCCCGCGACTTGCCGACATAGATGCGTTCGGCATCTCTCCGTGCCATGTCGAGCACGTCCTGCCCCACCAGCCGGTCGTGCACGATCACATCGGCCTCCCCCAACAGCCGGTGCGCCCGCACGGTCAGCAGGTCTGCCGCCCCTGGGCCGGCGCCGACCAGGTAGACGATCCCGCTGGGAGGGGCGCCGTCGGCGATCTGCCGCGCCATCTCACGCCGGGCCGCGTCCTCGTCTCCGATGGCCACGAGATCGGCGACGCGGCCGCCCAGGGCGCGTTCCAGCACCCGGCGGCGCAACGCCGTATCGGGTAGGTAACGGCGAATCTCCGCCTTGAACTCGTCCGCGATAGTGGCCAGCCGACCCACCGCGGGTGGCACCAGCGCTTCGATCCGTGCCCGGATCAGCCGCGCCAGCACAGGCGCTGCGCCACCGGATGACACCGCGACCGTGATTGGCGAACGGTCCACAACCGCCGGAGTGATGAAGCTGCAAAGCTCTGGCTGATCGACGACGTTGACCGGGATGCCGCGTAAGTTCGCCTCCGCAACCAAGGCTTGGAGGTTGTCTTTCGACGCTTCGGCGCCGATCGCGATGGCGCACCCGTTGAGGAGGGCAGGCTCAAACGATGCTGATTGAGTGACAGCGGCGCCGCAGCGGCTGAGCGCCTCTGCCTTGCGGTTCGCGGCCTCGCCTTCGCCGAGCACCAGGGCATGCCGGCCTTGCAAATTCATGAAGATAGGGAAGTGTTGCATGGCTCGGTCCTCAGTTGGCACGGCGGACAGGTCTCGGTATCCTGATATGGGAGGTCATCGCGATCTTGAGGGTGGATGCGTAACGGAGGCTGGAACCGCTTGACCCGAGCCAGCGCCCAGCCTAGATGCTGCGTCGCCGACAACGACAATAAGAGCTTGCTCTTTCGGCGTCGGTGAATTAGGTTGCTCCCCTGCGCTTCGGCGCTAGGTTGATCCGAGGGTGTCGGGGCGGTGTATCGCTTCCACGACTTGTTCGGATCTTGTTCCTTGAAAATTGCATCAGATGTTGGAAGGGATATGTTGGCGGCGTCCTGAG
>CAXTPP010000042.1:0-27246 GCA_964246185.1 uncultured Acetobacteraceae bacterium | reverse complement strand
TGAGCTTCAGCACCCAGTCTCGGATGATCTGCAGCGTCACGCCGCCGATCCGGGCTGTCAATCGGCGTGGAAACGGGACCCTCTATCGGCGTCCAATCGGGACCCCTTTTCGGGTAGGCTTGTGCCGGTAATCCATAGGAGGGATCCGCGCGTCGCGGAGTGCCCGTCCGGAGGCTGACGCAGCGGCGCGCGGGAGGTGCCTGTGGTTTACCGGTGCAAGCCAGGGCACACGGTCAGGCCCGGTTCTTGAACCGCCAGCTCTCGTTGCCGGTCTCGACGATCTCGCAGTGATGCGTCAGGCGGTCGAGCAGCGCCGTGGTCATCTTGGCGTCGCCGAACACGCTGGGCCACTCGCCAAAGGCCAGGTTGGTGGTCACGATTACCGAGGTCTGCTCGTAGAGGCGACTGACCAGGTGGAACAGCAGTTGGCCGCTGGACTGGGCAAACGGCAGATAGCCCAGCTCGTCGAGCACGACGAAGTCCATGCGGCAGAGATAGTCCGCCATCCGGCCCTGGCGGCCGGAGCGGGTCTCCGCCTCGAGCTGGTTCACCAGGTCGACGACGTTGAAGAACCGGCCGCGGGCACCGTCGCGGATGCAGGCGCGCGCGATAGCGATCGCCAGGTGGCTCTTTCCGGTGCCCGTGCCGCCGACCAGCACGACGTTGCGCTGGTGCGCCAGGAACTCGCCGCCCGCCAGGTCGCGCACCAGGGTCTGGTTGATCGGCGTGCCGTCAAAGGCGAAGTCGTCGACGTCCTTGGCCAGCGGCAGCTTGGCGATGGTGATCTGGTAGCGGATGGACCGCGCCTGCTTCTCGCTGATCTCCGCCGTCAGCAGGTCGCCGACGATGCGCGTCGGCTCGTGCTGGCGTTTGACCGCGGTGCCGATGATCTCGTCATACGCGGTCTTCATGCCGTAGAGCTTCAGCTCCGCCATGGTGGTCAGGATCTCGGATCGTTCCATCAAATGGGCCTCCTCAGGCTGTCGTAGCGGGCGCAGTCGGCGACCGGCGCGTGCGTCAGCCGCAGCGCGTCCGGGGTCAGGATGGTGACCGGCGGGGCGGGTTCGCGATGCCGGGCCAGGATGTTGATGACGACGTCGGCCGAGTGCGTCGCCTCGCGTAGCGCTTCGGCGCAGGCGGCCTCGACCGCGGCCAGGCCGTCGCTCAGCACGGTGGCCAGGATCCTCACCATCTGCCGGTCGCCATCGGCGCTGCCAGCCAGCTTGCGGCGGATGCGTTCCATCGCCGACGGCAGCAGCCAGTCCTTGAACGGCGCACCGTTGCGCAGCGCGCCCGGCTTGCGCGCCAGCACCGGGACATAGTGCCACGGGTCGAACACCGTCTGGTCGCGGCCGAAATGGCGAGAGTGCTCGCCGACGATCTTGCCGCCCTGGCGCAACTCGATCCTCTCGGCATAGCGCAGACCTCGACCGGGCGACCGACCGCGTGCGCCGACACCGAGTAGCGGTTGTTGTCGAACCGCACGAGGCAGGTCTTGGACACCGACGCCGTCACGGCATGAAACCCGTCGAAGCGGCCGACATACGGCACCAGGCTAGGTCGCTCGGCCTCGAACACCGACCACACCGTCTGGTCGTGCAGCTCGGGATGGCGATGCGCTCGGGCGTAGGCGACGCATTGGTCCAGCAGCCAGGCGTTCAGCTCGTCGTAGCTCTTGACCCGCAGCTGCGGCGAGAAGAACCGCTCCTGCACCAGGCCGACTTGGTTTTCGACCTGGCCTTTCTCCCAGCCTGACGCCGGGGTGCAGGCCACGGGATCGACCAGGTAGTGGCTGCACATCTGAAGGAACCGGCGATTATAGGCCCGCTCGCGGCCGACGAAGATCGCGTCGACCGCCGCCTTGAGATTGTCGTAGATGCCGCGCGTGCAGGCGCCCTTGAAGAACGCGAACGCCCGGTCGTGCGCGTCGAACACCATCTCCTGCGTCTCACGCGGGTAGGCCCGCACGAACAGCATGCGGCTGTGACACAGCCGCAGATGCGCCACCTTGACCGTGACGGTCGTGCCGCCAATCAGCACGATCTCGTAGCTCCAGTCGAACTGATATGCCTCGCCGGACGCGAAGCTCAGCGGCACATACGCCGCAGCCGACGCCGGCACCTGGTCGCGCCGCCATGTCCGGGCATACCGGCGCACCGCGTCGTAGCCGCCCTCGTAACCCGACCCGCGCAATGCCTCGAATACCCGGATTAGCGTCAGCCGCTCGCGGCTAGGCCTCGCCTCGTTAGCCGCGAGCAGCTTGTCCAGCTCATCGCGCCACGCCCCCAACCGCAGCATCGGCTGCTGCTCGCGCTCGTAATGGAACTCCGTCGCCTCCGATCGGAGAACCTTGCGGACGACTTTGCGCGACACACGCAGCTCACGGCAGATCGCCTTGATCGACTTGCCTTGAACCAAATGGGCACGGCGGATCCGCGCAATCGTCTCCACCACCAGCATCCCAAACAAGCCCCCGTGCAAACACGAGAGCTACGGTGAACTCCAACATCAGAGGGGTCCCGTTTCCACGCCGATCACCCCACCAAGGGGGTCCCTATTCCACGCCTAGCCACAATCTGGCGTTGATCACGGCATGTCCAGCGCACCGCTGCCGACTGATCGACCGTTGCGTGGAATGCCGACGTCGCTTCGGCTGGACGAGTCCGAACATGTGCGTCTGCACCTGCGGCGAGGACGTCCGTCGAGGAACTTCCGTTCCCGTGACGGCGGAGGAAGCCGCGACGTCGGGGGCCGTCATCGCCTTGTCCGCGGGCGGCGACGTGTCGTTCCTGCCGCCCGTGTTGGCACCCTGCGATGGAAGCGATCTGGTCAGGCTCGCCATGTGCCTCGGCATGATGCGGACGGGTTGGCGGGCAAAGCGTCGGATCGCGACATTGGCCGCCGCCGGTGCGGCGTCGGTCGCGGCGGTGATGGCGTCCGGCGTGGAGGCCTTGCGGGACTGGCCGGGGCCGCTCCGGGCCTGCCTGGCGGCGGAAGCGGCTCGGGCGAGCGAACGGCCCGGACGTTACGGGGCGCGGAAGACGTTGGGCGGCGTCTACGGCTGGGTGCGCGACATGGAGGGCGGCCCGATCAGGAATGCGGTGCTCGACGAAATGCGAGGGCACGTCGGCATCGACCAGTCGAGCACTCGTCTCGTCCATCGCTCGAAGCTGCTTGCCGGAACGGGACGGCGAGACGAGGTCGTGAACCTGGCCGAGGCACGCTCAATCCTCGGACGCTCGCACGCGACGGTCAGGAAGCTGCTCGACGCTGGCACGCTGGCCTGCTCGGGCGACGACGGCAGGGGCGCTTCACTCGCCATCCGGCGTGGGGACGTCGAGACGATGGCTGCCTGCGCGTCGGATGCCATGACGCTCGAAGCGGCAGCCCGACGGCTGGCGGTGTCGAAGAGCCGCATCCGTCGCTTGGTCGATGCCGGACTGATCGACGCCGTCGGGTCACCCGGAATCCCATGGCGGATTTCCGCGGCGTCGCTGGACGGGATGATGTCACGTCTGGAGGGCATGGCATCCGGAAGACAGACGGGCGGAGTGGGGTTCGAGCATGTGGTCCGCGTGCTGGGGCGCCGGGGCACGGCATTCGCCGATGTGCTGGCGGGAATGTTGTCAGGAAGTCCGGCTGTCGTGGCGTTGGACACCGACGCGACCGGACTGAAGCGACTGCGGATCCGTCTGGAGGCAGCGGATCCGTCCGACGGCGGTACTGTCCGTGCGGCGGCGGGGCGGCTCGGTATCAAATGGGAGGTGGCCGCGCATCTGGTCGAACGGGGGCTGCTCGAAGCGTCGGCGGAGGGTGTCGGACAGTTTCGGGAAAGCTACGTCAGCGGCGCGGATCTGGCGCGTGCGCTGCGGACTTCGCCCAAGACGGCGATTGGCAGGTTGGCGGGCGAGGGAAGGAGGCCGGTGACGGGACCGTCGGTGGATGGCGGGCGGCAATATTTCTACCGTCGTCTGGACGAGGACCGCCGAACCTAGAGCACGATCCGTGCTGATAGACGCACGCCTCCTGCTCTAGCGCTTTGTTTCGGCGAGGATTTTCATCCGACGGGTGATCCCGTTTGGTCGGATAATGCTCTAGCTGCACCGTTGCGGCAGCTTCGAACTCCCGCTGCCGTTCCCGTCGTGCCCGGCCAGCAGCGTCAGCCGCCACTGCTCAACCTAATCGCGGCAATCACATCGCGCACCGCTTCCCCGCAATCGGGGGGCAAGCCGCCGAGCCATCTGGAGACTGCCGCCAACCACAACGTCCGGCCTTGTCGCCGCTCACCCCAACGCAGGTCGATCAACGCCGGGACGTCGAGGAACGCGCCGGGCCAATCCCGGGCGGCATGAAGCCCCAGGTGGAGGGCCACGTGCGGCGGGCCGTCGAGCTTGCCTTGGTGGGTCAGCGAGAAAATTTTGCGCCGGTTACCGCCCGTCAGATCCATGCCCAGTCGGAACATGAACCCGACCGCGTCGCCGGGCGACAGTCCGCGGAGAGGTTCGAGATCCAAGGCCGCCGCCGCCTCGTCGGCATGGCGCACGTCGCCGAGAAGTCCGCAGGCCACACGAAGCCCGTCCAGAAAGTCGCGTTCGATCCGGACGACGGGCATCCTCGCCAGGTCGCCATCCGGGCAGGCGTCCGCCAGCGCGCACGCGTGGACGGCGCAGGCCGAGGAGAACGTCAGATCCCAGACAGCTCGATGGTAAGGGTCTTCAGACAGGCAGGCTGGACAGACGGCGCGGGGCGACTTGCTCCCGCGGAGCAACGCCCTGTCGATCGGGACGCCGCGGAAGACGGCGCGCCTGCGATCCGGGGGGCCGTAGGAGATGGCCATCAACTCCGACGGTTCGACGCGCGCGATTTCGGCAAGGTGGACGATTGCTTCCTTGCTAGCCCGCTTGCGGGCCGTGATGAGGCCGATTTCCGCCGCGAGCATCCTGCCCGTCGGCATGCCTCGCCGTTTCGCCAGTCGATAGACGAAACCCATCAGGCTTTCGTCGGGCCTGGGATTCGTCCCGAGCGGGTGACGCATGTCCGGTCGACCGTCGGGGCGCATGCGAATCCAGGCCAGTTCGCGTGAATCTTACGTCGCCAAGGAGCGTCCGTCGATCGTGCGACAACCGGGGCGGGAACCCGATGAACGGCAAATGACTCGCGCCCGTCCCGGACTCCGGAAGCGGCCGGATGGGCGTCGGTCGGGCACCTGACGCGTGATGCAGGGCCGGAGATCGGAAGGGCGGCAGCGCGAGTTCCCCGCCCACGATCCGGACGGTACCTGGAGCTCGCCGAAGCCCCGTTCGAAACCGAGCACGACAGACGTGTTGGCGCTCAACCAAGTAGCTGACCTTACAGCTTCTTTCGTAAAGCCCGGCTTATGATGGCAAAAACGACCGTTCAAGCGACTATTGATGGCAAGCCGTCCAGCTATCGGCGTCAATCAGGAGTGGAAAGCCGCCATCCCCGTCCGGATAATTACGTCCAGGTCACAACAAAACATCAAACGTCCAGGTTCGCCACCTTCAAGGCATTGCCGACGATGAAGTCCCGGCGCGGTTCAACCACGTCGCCCATCAGCGTCGAAAAGACTTCGGCCGCATCTTCCACATCGCCGACCCGGACTTGCAGCAGGGTACGAACCTCAGGGTCTAGCGTCGTCTTCCAGAGCTGGTCAGGGTTCATCTCGCCCAATCCTTTGAACCGCTGGATCGACAAGCCTTTGCGGCCTTGCTGCAGGATGCGGTCGAACGCGCTGGCCGGGCCGGGCACGCTCACAGTGTCGCGGTCCAGCCTCAGCGTGGCGGCCTGGCCGAACTTGTGCGCCAGCAATTCCCGCCGGTCGAACAGCCAGCGCGCCTCGGCGCTGCGCAGCGACCCGGCATCGATCCGGTGCCAGTCCGCCACGCCGCGCACCGTCCGGCGCATCGTCAGGCCGCGGTCGTCCGCATCGACGACCCAGCCGCGTTCAGACGGCGCCGAGATGTTCGCCAGGCGGTCGGCAAGGTCGGCGCGCTCCCCCATCGTGCCGGCATGGTCGGACGTCAGCACCCCGGCGATCGCGGCCTGTTCCAGCAGCGCCGTCGGCACTGCCCCTGACAGGCGGCGCAGGTTCAGCCACGCCTCGCGCAGGAACTTGGCCTCCGCCGCAAGCTCGTCGCCCTGCAGCGGCTCATCGCCGGCGTAGGTCAGCACAGCCTCGGCCAGCGCCTTGTCCAGCAGGTAGCCTTCCAGCGCCGCTTCGTCCTTGATGTAGCGCTCGTCGCGGCCGCGGGTGGCTTTGAACAGCGGCGGCTGGGCGATGTAGAGGTAGCCGCGCTCGATCAGCTCCGGCATCTGGCGGAAGAAGAATGTCAGCAGCAGCGTGCGGATGTGGCTGCCGTCCACGTCCGCGTCCGTCATGATGACGATGCGGTGGTAGCGCAGCTTGGCGATGTCAAAGCCGCCCTGCTCCGGCTCGCCGCGGCCGATGCCGGTGCCGAGGGCGGTGATGAGCGTGCCGATCTCGGCCGAACCCAGCATCCGGTCGAACCGGGCGCGCTCCACGTTGAGGATCTTGCCCTTCAACGGCAGGATCGCCTGGTACTTGCGGTCCCTGCCCTGCTTGGCGGAGCCGCCGGCGCTGTCGCCCTCGACGATGAACACCTCGGCCTTGGAGGCGTCGCGCTCCTGGCAGTCGGCGAGCTTGCCCGGCAGGGTGCTCACGTCCAGCACGCCCTTGCGCCGGGTCAGCTCGCGGGCCTTGCGGGCGGCCTCGCGGGCGCTGGCGGCGTCCATCACCTTCTGCACGATGGACTTGGCCTCGCGCGGGTGGGTCTCGAACCAGTGGCTCACCGTGTCGGCCACCGCGGCCTGCACCACCGGCTGCACCTCGGAGCTGACCAGCTTATCCTTGGTCTGGCTGCTGAACTTGGGGTCCGGCACCTTGACGGACAGCACGGCGGTCATGCCCTCGCGCATGTCCTCGCCGACCAGGGCCATGTCCTTCTTGCCCATGCCCTCGGCGTACTTGGTCACCACGCGGGTCAGCGCCTGGCGGAAACCGGCCAGGTGGCTGCCGCCGTCGCGCTGCGGGATGTTGTTGGTGAAGCACAACATGGTCTCGTGGAAGCTGTCGTTCCATTCCAGCGCGAACTCGACCCGGATGCCGACCTGGCTTTCCAGCGTGGTGACGCTGATCGGCTCGGGCAGCACCGGCGTCTTGGAACGGTCGAGGTAGCGCACGAACTCGACCAGCCCGCCCTCGTAGTGGAAATCCGTCTCCTGCACGGGGGCGTGCCGCTCGTCGCACAGCCGGATGCGCATGCCGGAGTTGAGGAACGCCAACTCGCGCATCCGCTTCTCGAGGATGGCATACTCGAACTCGGTCTTGGTGAAGGTGACCGGGCTCGGCTTGAACGTCACCTCGGTGCCGGAGTGCTCGGGGCTGGGGCCGACGACCTTCAGCGGCGCCACGGCGTCGCCGTTGGCGAAGCCGATGAAGTGCTCCACGCCGTTGCGCCAGATGCGCACGTGCATCCAGTCGGACAGCGCGTTGACCACGGCGGCGCCCACGCCGTGCAGCCCGCCGGACACCTTGTAGCTGTTCTGGTTGAACTTGCCGCCGGCGTGCAGCCGGGTCAGCACCACCTCGGCGGCGGACACGCCTTCCTCATGGTGGATGTCGGTGGGGATGCCGCGCCCGTCGTCGCGCACCGTCACCGAGCCGTCCGCGTTCAGCGTGAGCGAGCAGCTGGTGGCGAACCCGGCCTGTGCCTCGTCCACCGCGTTGTCGATGATCTCGAACGCCATGTGGTGCAGGCCCGACCCGTCATCCGTGTCGCCGATGTACATGCCGGGGCGCTTGCGGACGGCATCGAGCCCGCGCAAGACGGAAATCGAGTCGGCGCCGTAATCAGCGCTGCCGGGGGTGGCTACGAAAGGGGATGCGGCGGGTTCGGACATGCCGTGAGGAGACTCCGGGTCGGTCAGGATCACTCGATAATATAGGCGTCAAGGCCCTCTTTAGACAGTCCTAGACGGGGGCCTGAATAGGGGAAAGCTGCCATCCGGCGCGAGGCCGCCATCCCCGGTCCGCCAGCCTTCCGCAAGGCCCTGCAGCGGTGCGAACACCTCGGCGTCGGTGCCTGTCAGCAGCGTCGTGCCGCTCCCTGCGGCCAGCGCGTCCAGCAGATCCCGGCGGCGGCCAGTGTCCAGGTGGACGGTGGGCTCGTCCAGCAGCAGCACCGGCGGGGCGCCCCGGGCGGCGGCGATGAGGGCGGCATGGCCCAGCACGACGCCCAGCAGCAGCGCCTTCTGCTGCCCCGTGCTGGCCAGGGCGGCGGACAGCCCGGTGGCGGCGTCGGACAGCGCCATGTCCGCCCGGTGCGCCCCCAGGCTGGCGGACCCGGCGGCTGCGTCGGCAGGGCGGGCGTCATGCAAGGCCGCCTGCAGCCAGTCCTCCACCGCCAGCGCCGGGTCAGCGGCAAGCCGTTCGGCGATCGGGTCGAGCAGCGTCATGCGGGCTGGCGGGAACGCCCCGGCTGCCCCGGCCGCCAGGGTCGCATTCAGCCCGGCGACCAGGGCGGTCCGGGCGGCGGCGGCGGCGACGGCGTGCCTCGCCATGCTGTCCTCCAGCCCCGCGAGCCAGGCCGGGTCAGCGCCGCCTGCGGCCAGCAGCCGGTTGCGGCTGGCCATGGCCGTGTCGTGCGCCGCGATCTGCCGCGCGTGGCCCGGCTCCAGCGCCCACACCAGCCGGTCGAGGAAGCGGCGGCGGCCGGACGCACCCTCGCCGAACAACCGGTCCATCTGCGGCGTGAGCCAGACCGCGGCCAGCCGGGCGGCGATGGCGGCCTGGGAGCGGGGCGGCTCGCCGTCCAGGCGGAAGGCGCGGCGGTCTGCGGACCCATCAGATGGGGAGCCGGTGCCGATGGCCAGCCCGTCGGCGAACTGCGCCGCAACACCCCAGCGGCCGTCCCCGCTCACCCGCGGCAGGTCCGCCAGGCGGGCGTTGCGCAGGCCGCGGCCGGGCACCAGCAGGGAGACGGCTTCGAGCAGGTTGGTCTTGCCGCTGCCGTTCGGCCCGGTGATGACGGCGATCCGTGCCGCCGGCCGCCAGGTCAGGGTCGGGTAGCTGCGGAACTCGGTGAGGGTGAGGCGGGTAAGGATCACGCGGATGGCATCCCACGCGGGCGGCGCTCGGCACAACGTTGAAACTGCGCCGGGCCGCGGTGCATCCTGTACGGTATGCAGTCGTTTTTCCCCAGCAAGCTATGCCAGGAGTTCCAGAAAAACATTCAAGTTTTTTCGAGATCCAGGTGGTAGGCCAACCCATTAAGTTGTTGAATAGTTTAGAGCTTCTGTTCGTCGGAATTTTCTGTGTACTACCAGCCGCCGCGGCCGAAGACCCTGTTTTCTCGCCGATCCAGCAAGGGGCCACGAACGATGCGCTTGACAAGATTCCGCTGTGGGACGGCCCTCAAATCTGTCAAAGGCCGGCGTGCAAGGCGATCATCGGCCTTTATCCGCTTGAGCAGGAACTAGGCCACCGCGATATGCCAAACAGCCCGACCTTGGCAAATCCCAGCAAGTTTGATCGCAGCGTGTTCGACCGGCGCGTTGACCGCCTCCTGAAGCAGACGAAGAGCCGCCACGCCGCCCTGTGCGGCACGCTCGCCGCCCTGCTGAAGCATCACATGGACGTGGATGGGACCCAGAAAGGCGCTTGGGGACTCGAGCTGGCCAGCCGGATCGACGCCCTGGACCGGCCCGGCTGCCTGGCGCAGGCCGTCGCGGCTGTGCCAAAGGACCGGGCCGGAGGCGCCCTGTTCGAGGACATGCGGTCCGGCTGCGAACACCACGACTGGACCGGCCTCGGCCAGGACCGAAGCTGCACCCGCTTCAGCCGGCCCAGCCCTGCGCTTCCAGTCCCATGAGCATGAACGCGTCGTGCTGAACGGCAGCGCCTCAGGCTGGCATGGTCAGGCTGGCATGGTCAGGCTGGCGTGGTGAGCAACGCCGGGCCGTTTGCCGGGCGTGGCCCGGCAAGTGCGAACTTGCCGGGTCGGATCGAGAACCGTCTAGACAGGCAGGGAGGAACGGCGGCGTCGCAGCAGCAAACCTATCCCTGCAAGGCCCGTCCCGAGCATCGCGAGCGTCATCGGCTCTGGAACGGCAACCGCAGGCGCGTTGAGAGACAAATCGTCGATCTCGAAGGCATACTGGCTGCTGCTGGCCACGACCGTCGTGAAAGCGACGGATGAGTTCACGTTGACATAGACCGTCCCGCTTGCGCTCCGGTTGCCATCGGCATTGGCGATCACATCGGTCCCGTTGAGAGTGCCCACCAGTGTCGAGCCGTCATAGAACGCCAGCGAATCGTAGCTGTCGACCGAACCCCAGAGCAGTCCGAAATAGGTTTCCGCCGTCGGCAACGCGAACGTCACCGCCGCACTGGGTGAGGCGCCGGTTGATCCGGTGCTGACGTAGGTGGTCGCGTCAATGCCATCGGCTTGGCCGAAGTTGGACCCACCGCCATGGGACAGCACCGGCGCCGCGTAGTAGTTGGAACTCGACCCTGAAACCGCAGCGGCGTTGCCGGTGAAGGTGACGACGATCCCGGCAGCCGTGGCACCGCCCGCCTGGCCAAGCGGCAAGCTGTCAAGGCTGTCGAAAATTGAACCTGCCGGCCCGCCACCCTGGCTGCTCGAGATGGAGAGAACGGGCGCGGCATGTGACGCGGACATCAAGCCGATCGTTATCGCAAGGGCATAGGCGGAATGTTTATGGAACATGAATTTGACGCTCTGAGAACACGTTGAGCTTCTTTGCAAGCTTCTTGCCAATCAATGAAAACAATAGGTTGGCTTGTCTCAGCCGTCTGAATTGTAAGACACTTCGACAGTGGCGTGAGGCATCTGCATGATCGCGCACAGGAACCGGCGGGAAAGCCGCGCTGCAACGGAGGCCTTGGCGGCTAGTGTCCCGATTTGGAAGTTCGCCGTACTTGGGGCTGGCTCGGAGTGAACTTCCAAATCGATCAGGACACGAGCAAGCCTTTGTTTCGAGTGTGGCTTATGGTTCTGAAGTTCGCCTTCGGAGGCGGCGGCATACTCGGGCGAACTTCAGAACCACCACACTAGACCCGCATCGGCATCAGCACGTACAGCGCGCTGGTGTCGCCCGCGTCCCGCACGACGGTCGGCGCAGCGCCGTCGCTGAACAGGAACTCCACCTCGCCGCCGATCTGGTCGGTGATGTCGTTCAGGTAGCGCGCCTGGAACCCGATCTCCAGCGGCCCGGCGTCATACTTCACCCGGTCGCCGTCCAGCTCCTCGGTCGCCGTGCCCTGCTCGGGGCTGGCTGCCGAAAGCACCAGAAGGTCCCGCGCCAGCGACATCTTCACCGGGCGGGAACGCTCGCTGCTGATCGCGGCGACGCGGCCGACCGCTTCGGCGAAGTCCTTCTTGCCGACCCGGAGTATCTTCTCGTTGTCGCGCGGGATCACCCGCTCGTATTCGGGGAACGTGCCGTCGATCAGCTTGCTGGTCAGCTGCACCGTGCCGACGGTGAACTGGATGCGCGTGTCGGACAGCGCCACCTCCACGTCGCCGCTCGCCTCGTCCAGCAGCTTGCGCAACTCGCTCACCGTCTTGCGCGGCACGATCACGCCGGGCATCGACCCGGCGCCCTCGGGCAACGGCTCCTCCACCCGGGCCAGGCGGTGGCCGTCCGTGGCGACCGCGCGCAGCACCCGGCCATCCTCGCCATCCGCCGCGTGCAGGAAGATGCCGTTGAGGTAGTAGCGCGTTTCCTCCGTGCTGATGGCGAACCGTGTCCGGTCGATCAACCCGCGCAGCGCCAGCGCGGAAAGGTGGAAGCGGTGCGGCAGCTGCCCCGCCGTCATGGACGGGAAATCGTCGTTCGGCAGCGTCACCAGGCTGGTGGCGTAGCGGCCTGCCCGCAGCGCCAGCTGGGCGTCGCCGCCGGCGAAGTCCAGTTCCACCTCCGCCCCGTCCGGCAGCTTGCGCACGATCTCGTACAGCGTGGTCGCCGACGCCGTCGTGGTGCCGTCGCGGCTGGTGGCGGCCGGCACCTCCTCGACGATGGCGATCTCCATGTCCGTCGCCGTGAGGCTCAGCTTGCCGTCCCGCACCGCGACCAGCACGTTGGCCAGGATCGGGATCGTGTTGCGCTTCTCGGCCACGCTCTGGATGTGGGCCAGCGCCTTGATCAGCGTCGCGCGGTCGGCCTTGAGCTTCATGGGCGGTCCTCCGCGCGGCCGGAATCCGGAAGCGCTGCTTGTCGGGCGATCAGCCTAGCATTCCGGCCACGCCGCGCAAACGAATCTCAGCTTTCCAGCATGCGCCGCAACAGCTCCACGTCCTCGGCGAACCCGGCGTCCACCCCCATGATCTCCGCCACCCGGCTGCACGCGTGCATGACCGTGGTGTGGTCGCGGTTGCCGAACTTGCGGCCGATCTCCGGCAGCGAACGGCTGGTCAGCTGCTTGGCCAGGTACATCGCCACCTGCCGCGGCCGCGCCACGTTGCGGGCGCGCCGGGCGCTGCTCATCTCGCTCAGCCGCAGATGATAGTGCTCGGCGACCCGCTTCTGGATTTCCTCGATGGTGACCCGGCGGTCCTGCGCCTTCAGCACGTCCCGCAGCACGTCCTGGGTGGATTCCAGCGTCACCGGGCGGCCGAACAGGCTGGCGTGGGCCAGCAGCCGGTTGAGCGCCCCTTCCAGCTCGCGCACGTTGGTGGTGATCTTGTGGGCCAGGAACTCCAGCACCCGGCGCGGCACGTCCACCCCGGCCCGCCCAGCCTTGGCTTCCAGGATGGAGACCCGCAGCTCGAACGTGGTGGCGTGGATGTCCGCCACCATGCCGCAGCCGAGCCGGGTGCGCAGCCGCTGCTCGACATCCAGTTCGGACGGGGACTTGTCCGACGAGATCACGATCTGCTTGCCGGACTCCACCAGCGCGTTGAACGTGTGGAAGAACTCCTCCTGCGTGCTGTCCTTGCCGATCAGGAACTGCACGTCGTCCACCATCAGGACGTCAACCGAGCGCAGGCTCTCCTTGAACTCCATGGTGGACTGGCTGCGGATGGCCGCGATGAAGCGGTACATGAACTTCTCGGCCGACATGTAGCTGACGCTGGCCGGCCGGCGGCCTTCGCGGCGGGACAGCTCCAGCCCGACCGCGTGCATCAGGTGGGTCTTGCCCAGGCCGACGCCGCCGTACAGGAACAGCGGGTTGAAACCCTGGCTCGCCGGCTGCTCGGCCACGCGCCGGGCGCAGGCGTAGGCGAACTCGTTGGGCTTGCCCACGATGAACGCATCGAACGAGAAACGGGAGTCCAGCGCGCCGCCCGCCTCGGTGGCGCGCGGCTCCGACCGGTCCTCGGCGCGCATGGCGGCGGGAGCCAGGCCCTCGGCTGACAGGCTCTCGGTCAGAGGGGTTGCCAAGGGCGGCGGCTCGGCTGCGGCGCCGACCCGAAGGTCAACCCGCTGGACGTCCTGGCTTTCCATGCGCCAGAAGGCCGCCAGGCGGTCTGCGTAGTGGCTGCGCACCCAGTCCCGCAGGAAGCGCGTGGGCAGGTGGATGGTCACTTCGTCCCCATCCAGGCCGGCCATGGTCATCTGCCGCAGCCAGGTGCGGTACTCCACCTCGCCCACGTCGGCTTTGAGCCGGTCGCGGACCCTGTCCCATTGCACGTCCAAGGCGGCGCTGGAACTGGGAAGGCCAACGCCCTCCATATGGTCAGCCGGGTCGCCGAATGTGATCATCCCACCTGCCTCACGCTGTACCGGAAGCCCATGCCCCGGCAGCGGTGCTGTCGTCTGCGGGATATGAATGCATAATAAGGGTTTAAGTCGCGTTGTTACCAAACGCAATTCAAAACAGCAGCGCTGAAGCAAAAGCTCAGGAGTGTGGCAAGACTGCAAAAGACAAAGGCCAGTCAACCCGGAAGGGATCGACTGGCCTTTGTTGTCAGGAAACTTAATGAAAACAGCAGCTCAAGCCAACTCGCTGCTATCCTCGACAGCGGTGCTTGGACAATGGAGCCTAGACGGCAGGAGCAGCCAACGCCTTGATGCGCTTGGACAAACGCGACAGCTTGCGCGAAACCGTGTTGGCGTGGATCACGCCCTTGCCGGCTGCACGCTGCATCTCCGGCTGCGCCGCCCGGAACGCGGCCGCAGCGACGGCCTTGTCGCCGCCGGCGATGGCCGTCTCGACCTTCTTGACGAAGGTCCTCATGCGGGACTTGCGGGCCTGGTTGCGCTCGGTGCGGCGCGCCGTTTGCCGGATGCGCTTGCGCGCTGAAGCATTGTTCGCCATTCGATCCTATGTCTCAAACAATCATGTGGTTTGTATCTGGTCTGCAAATATCGTCCGACCAGCGGCGCCGCCAGATCAGGGGAAACATTTTTAGGTCCGAGATTTTTCCGAGTCAAGGAAGCTGCCGAAGCCCTCAGCGCACGAACGACGGTGGGCGCTTGCCGACGAACGCAGCCATCCCCTCAGCCTGGTCGGCCGTCCCGAACAGCGACAGGAACAGTCCGCGCTCGGTTGCGACCCCCTGCGTGAGGGTGGTCTCGAAAGCCGCGTTCACCGCGCGCTTCGTCAGCAGCGCCGCCACGCGGGACTGGCTGGCGACCTTGGCGGCGAGCTTGACGGCTTCCTCCACCATGGCCTGCGCCGGAAACACCCGCGTCACCAGGTTGGCGCGCTCGGCCTCGGCCGCGTCCATCATGCGGCCGGTCAGGCACAGGTCCATCGCCTTGGACTTGCCCACCGCCCGGGTGAACCGCTGGGTGCCGCCAGCGCCGGGCATGACGCCGAGGTTGATCTCCGGCTGGCCGAACTTCGCCGTGTCGGCGCACACGATCATGTCGCACATCATCGCCAGCTCGCACCCGCCGCCCAGCGCGAACCCGGCGACCGCGGCGATCACCGGCTTCTTGATCCGCAGCACGATCTCCCATTCGGCGATGAAATCGTCCAGCAGCACGCCGGGATAGCTGCGGGCCTGCATCTCCTTGATGTCCGCCCCCGCCGCGAAGGCCTTCTCCGACCCGGTGAGCACGATGGCGCCGATCGCCGGGTCCGCGTCGAACGCGAGCAGCTGGCTGCCGAGTTCGGCCATCAGCTGGTCGCAGAGCGCATTGAGCGCCGCAGGCCGGTTGAGGCGGATCAGGCCGACGGCCCCTTGCGTCTCGACCAGGATCATCTCGGGCATGGGTCGTCTCCTGTTGTTTTCGTCACGCAACCGCTAACGCCCGAACAGGGCAGCGGCAAGCGTGCTGGAGCTGCGCGGCCCCGACGCTGCGAATCCTATCTTTGCGTGCGCGGACAGTGGAAGGTCGATCGCGCCGACTGCACCATGCGCGCCACGCCGGGGCAGGCCGGCAGGCCGGGGCAGCGCTCGCAGGGCTGGCCTTCCCGGCCGTACACCTTCCAGGCATGCTGGAAGTAGCCCAGCTCGCCATCCGGCTGCACGTAGTCCCGCAGCGAGGAGCCGCCGGCCGCGATGGCCTCCGTCAGCACCGCCTTGATCGCCGCCACCAGCCGGGCCGCGCCGGCGCGCGGGATGGCCGCCGCCTGGCGGTCCGGCGCGATGCGGGCACGGAACAGCGCCTCGCACACGTATATGTTGCCCAGGCCCGCCACCAGCCGCTGGTCCAGCAGCGCCGCCTTCACCGGGGTGCGCCTGCCTGCCAGCGCCGACGCCAGCACCCTGGCGGTGAACGCCGGGTCGAGCGGTTCCGGCCCCAGCCCGGCCAGCAGGCGGTGGCTGTCCTCGGCCGCCGTCGCGATCAGGTCGACGGACCCGAACCGCCGCGGGTCCACGAAGCCCACCCGCCAGCCGTCGTCGGTTTCCAGCACGATGTGCTCGTGCAAGGTGACGCTGTTGGGGCTGGCCGGCCCCAGCACCATGCGCCCGGACATGCCGAGGTGCAGCAGCACGCTGTCGCCGCCATCCAGCCGCATCAGGATGTACTTGGCCCGGCGGCGGAACCCCTCCACCCGCGCCCCGGTCAGCCGCTCCGCCAAGCGCGGCGGCAGCGCCCAGCGCAGGTCCAGCCGGTGCACCAGGGCGCGCACGATCCGCCGCCCTTCCAGCCGCGCCCGCAGGCCGCGCATCACCGTCTCGACTTCGGGGAGTTCCGGCATGGGCGGCGCACGCTATACAGTGGCGGCATGACGGACAACCCGACCACCGACTTCGGCTACCGCACCGTGCCGCGCGAGGCCAAGAAGCCGATGGTGCGCGCCGTGTTCGACAGCGTGGCCTCCCGCTACGACCTGATGAACGACCTCATGTCGCTCGGAATCCACCGTGCCTGGAAGCGCGCCTTCGTGGCGGCGCTGCAGCCCAGCCCCAGCCGCACCCTGCTTGACCTGGCCGGCGGCACCGGCGACGTCACCTTCGGCTGGCGCGGCGCCGGGGGGGGGCCGGCGGTGCTGTCCGACATCAACGCCGCCATGCTGGGCGTGGCGCGGGAGCGCGCGGCCGGCCGCGGCCAGTCCGCCGGCGTCGCCTTCCTGGTGGCCGACGCGGAGGCGCTGCCCTTGCCCGACCGCTGCGTCGATGTGGTCAGCATCGCGTTCGGCCTGCGCAACGTGACCGACAAGCCGGCCGCCCTGCGGGAGGCGCGCCGGGTGCTGCGGCCGGGCGGGCGGTTCGCCTGCCTGGAGTTCTCCCGCGTGCAGGTGGCGGTGCTGGCGCCGGCGTACGACGCATGGTCGTTCGCCGTGCTGCCCCGGCTCGGCCAGGCGGTGGCGGGCGACGCCGACAGCTACCGCTACCTCGCCGAGAGCATCCGCACCTTCCCGGACCAGGCGGCGCTGGAGGCGTTGATGCGGGAGGCCGGCCTGTCCCAGGTGCGCCACCGCAACCTGACGGGCGGCATCGCGGCGATCCACATCGGCCGCCGCCTTTGAGGGTCCTGCTGATCGTCTCCGGCGGGATCGCCGCCTACAAGGCCCTGGAGCTGGTGCGGCTGCTGCGCCGGGCCGGGCATGGCGTGACCGGCGTGCTGACCCAGGGCGGCGCGCGCTTCGTCACCCCGCTCAGCCTGCAGGCGCTGACCGAGGCCAAGGTCTACACCGATCTGTGGTCGCTGACCGACGAGAGCGAGATGGGCCACATCCAGCTCTCCCGCGCCGCGGACCTGCTGGTGGTGGCGCCCGCCAGCGCCGACATCCTGGCCGCCATGGCGACCGGCCGGTGCCACGACCTGGCCACCACCGTGCTGCTCGCCACCGACAAGCCCGTGCTGGCCGCACCCGCGATGAACGTGCGGATGTGGCAGCACCCGGCCACCGTCGCCAACGTCGCCACCCTGCGCAGCCGCGGCGTGCGTTTCGTGGGCCCGGACGAGGGCGAGATGGCGTGCCACGAGTTCGGCCCCGGCCGCCTGGCCGAGCCGCCCGCCATCCTCGCCGCGATCGAGTCGTTCGCAGGCCCGCAACCGCTGGCCGGCCGCCACGCCCTGGTCACCAGCGGACCCACGCACGAGCCGATCGACCCGGTGCGCTACATCGCCAACCGCTCCTCCGGTCGCCAGGGCGCCGCCATCGCCGCGGCGCTGCTGCACCTGGGCGCGCGCGTCACGCTGGTGAGCGGCCCCACCGCGCAGCCGATGCCGCCGGGCGCGGACGTGCGCCGGGTGGAGACGGCGGCGGAGATGCTGGCGGCCTGCCAGGCGGCGCTGCCGGCGGACGTGGCGGTGTGCGCCGCGGCGGTGGCAGACTGGCGCGTGGACCCGGCGGAGCACAAGCTCAAGAAGCAGCCGGGCGGCGCCCCGCCCACGCTGGCGCTGCTGCCCAACCCGGACATCCTGGCGACCCTGGCCGCCCCCGGCCCGCGGCGTCCGCGCCTGGTGGTGGGCTTCGCCGCCGAGACGCAGGACGTGGCGGCCAACGCCGCGGCGAAGCGGGCGCGCAAGGGCTGCGACTGGATCGTGGCCAACGACGTGCGCCCGTCCACCGGCATCATGGCGGGCGAGGCCAACCAGGTGCACTTGCTCACGTCAGGCGGCGTGGAAGACTGGCCTATGCTACCCAAGACGGAGGTGGCCGCCCGCTTGGCCGCGCGCATCGCGGATGCGCTCGCGTGACACGATTTTTAGTTTCGAAATTGAGAGTCAATCTGCATGAGCGTTGTTAATCTTTGCGGTTGGCTCCCAGTCATTTTTGGTTTTGCAGCAGCCTTTTTTGGTTGGACTCCGCCCTGGTTCCAATTCCGACTGCTCCAGGAGCTTCAATCGGCGGCACATCCCCTGATGCAGCTTTTGATGTGGCCATACATCATGCCGCTGTCCTCAATGTATGGGCAGCTAGTTTGACCAGTGCGTCGGTCGCTCTTGCAGCCGTTGAACGGACTATACGACGGATTCGGACGCCGTAGTGGGGATATGAACGCGGTGGAACTCGTTGTCCTTGACGCTCGCCTGCACGAGTGGGGTTTGCCCCGCTACCAGAGCGCCGGGGCCGCCGCCATCGATCTGCACGCCTGCCTGGATGCGCCGCTGCTGCTGACGCCGGGCAGCGCGCCGATGCTGGTGCCGTCCGGGTTCGCGCTGCACCTGGCGGACCCGAACGTGGCGGCACTGGTGCTGCCGCGCTCAGGGCTTGGGCATCGTGCCGGGCTGGTGCTGGGCAACACCGTGGGGCTGATCGACCCGGACTACACCGGGCCGCTCCTGGTCAGCGCCTGGAACCGCAACCCGGCCGGTGGCGCCGCAATCGAGCTGCGGCCTGGCGAGCGGTTCGCGCAGCTGCTCTTCGTGCCTATCGTGCGGCCGGAGATGCACGTCGTGGAGGCGTTCTCGGCCCGCAGCGAGCGGGGCGGCCAGGGGTTCGGCTCGACCGGGCGGGGCTAAGCTCTAGGAGACGCCCACGCACTGCCGGGTCATCGCCGGTGCGCGCAGCGCCTGTTTGAGCGCCAGCAACTGAGTAATCATGCCCTGCGAAAGCTGCTGGAACTCGCCGTCGGTGATCGAGTGCTCCGCATCGGCCCGCTTGCCGGTCCTGCACAGGCACAGCGCCATGTATGCCGCTTGGTGGAACCGCTTGTGCACGTCCTTGAGCGCCTGGTACTCCGGCAGGATGCTGTGCCGCACTCCCTCCGCCCCGTAGATCCACACGCCGAACTCGCAGGTCCGGTCCGTCTGGATGCTGCTCGGGTCCACCCCCTGCGGCGCACGGATCGCCGCCCTGAGGCCTGCGCTGATGCGCGCGTGGATCGCAAGCGCGTCCTCGATGACGTCCATGGATGGCCCCTTGCGCGAGGCACATCGTAAGCAGGCAAAGCTTAACGTTTGGTGACCGCCCAGCCTTGCTCCCTGCGTCAGCCGTGCTCGGCGTGACAGCGCAGCGCGGCATCGCTATGGGCAAGTGGAACAGGCCGCATCCGGCATCGCGAGGACCGCCCATGTCCGGCTCCACCTTCCCGGCTTTTGCATCCGTCCGCCGCCTGCCCAACCTGTTCGACCTTGCCGCCATCCTGTGCATCGGCGGGCTGCTGTTCGCCTTCGCCACCGGGGCGCGCAACACCGTCGTGCCGCTGGACCAGGTGGCCGAGATCAGCCTCGATCCGGCCTATCTGCCCGGATATGCGCTGCGCACCACCATGCGGATGTTCGCAGCCGTCGCCTGCTCGCTGCTGTTCACCTTCACCTACGCGACCTGGGCCGCCAAGAGCCGCCGTGCGGGCAAAATCCTGGTGCCGATCCTCGATATCCTGCAATCCGTGCCGATCGTCGGCTTCCTCACCTTCACCGTCGTGTTCTTCATGGGGCTGTTCCCCGGCCGCGTGCTGGGTGCGGAGCTGGCGGCGATCTTCGCCATCTTCACCGGCCAGGCCTGGAACATGGCGTTCAGCCTCTACCAGTCGCTCAAGACCGTGCCCGCGGACCTGGCCGAGGCCGCCACTGCGTTCCGCTTGTCTCCTTGGCAGAAGTTCTGGCGCATGGAAGTCCCGTTCGCCATGCCCGGGCTGGTGTGGAACACCATGATGTCGATGTCCGGCGGCTGGTTTTTCGTCGTCTACAGCGAGGCGGTGAGCGTGGGCGACACCACCTGGAAGCTGCCCGGCATCGGCTCCTACGTCGCGACCGCGCTGGACCACAAGGACTTGGCGGCAGTCGGCTACGCCATCCTCGCCATGCTGGTGGTGATCCTTGCCTACGACCAATTGCTGTTCCGTCCCCTGGTCGCCTGGTCAGCCAAGTTCCGCTTCGAGATGACGGCGGGAGCGGTGACCGGGGACCCGTGGGTGCTCAAGCTGCTGCGCCGCACCCGGCTGCTGGCCCTCGGGGTGGACGCGCTCGGGGTCGTATTTGGCGCGCTCACCGGGTTGCGGCTGGCCCGCGCCGCCAGCCGGCCCGCCCGGCTACCAACCGCGCCGTCCCGCGCCGGGGATGCGGCATTCGCGGTGGCGCTGGCCGCGGTGGCTCTGGCAGCGGTATGGAAGATCGCATCCTACGTGTCCGCCACGCTGGCGTGGAGCGACCTGGGCACGGCGCTGCTGCTCGGTGTCTACACGATGCTCCGAGTCGTCGTGCTGATGGTCCTGGCGACCGCGCTATGGGTTCCGGTGGGAGTCTGGCTCGGGCTGCGGCCGACCTGGGCGCGGCGGGCGCAACCGGTGGCGCAGTTCCTGGCGGCCTTCCCGGCCAACCTGTTCTTCCCGGTCTTCGTCGTCGCCATCGTGCATTGGCGGCTCAGCCCGGACATCTGGCTGACACCGCTGATGGTGCTGGGGACGCAGTGGTACATCCTGTTCAACGTCATCGCCGGGGCCGCCGCCTTTCCGGGGGACCTGCTGGAGGCGTCCAACAACTTCCGCGTCGGCGGCTGGCTGTGGTGGCGCCGGGTCATCCTGCCGGGCATCTTCTCGTACTATGTCACGGGGGCGATCACCGCGTCCGGCGGGTCCTGGAACGCCGCCATCGTGGCCGAGGTCGCCACCTGGGGCACGGACCACCTGCACGCCCAGGGGCTTGGGGCCTACATCGCGGAGGCGACGGCGGACCCGAACGGCACGCCGCGCGTGGTCCTCGGCGTCGCGGTGATGAGCGCCTTCGTGCTGCTGTTCAACCGCGTGGTCTGGCGGCCGATGTACGGCTATGCCGCCCGACGCCTGACCTTCTCGTAGGCGCTCCGCCTTGGACACGACCCCAGTCCTTGCCGCCGCCAACCTGGTCGAGGTGCGGGGCGTGCGGCAGTCCTACCGCAAGGACACCACCGCCGACCTGCTGGTGCTGGACAACGTGGACCTCACGCTGCGCCCCGGCGAGATCGTGGGCCTGCTCGGCCGCTCCGGCTCCGGCAAATCGACCCTGCTGCGCATCGTGTCCGGCCTGCTGCGCCCCACCGGCGGGGAGGTGCGCTGGCGCGGCGCACCCCTGCTCGGGCCGGCGGAGGGCGTGGCGATGGTGTTCCAGTCCTTCGCCCTGTTCCCCTGGCTGACGGTGCAGCAGAACGTGGAGCTGGGTCTGGAAGCGCAAGGCGTCGCGCGGGCCGAGCGGGAGAAGCGCGCGGAGGACGCGATCGACCTGATCGGCCTCGGCGGCTACGAGAGCGCCTACCCGAAGGAGCTGTCCGGCGGGATGCGGCAGCGCGTGGGGCTGGCGCGCGCCCTGGTGGTGCACCCCGACCTGCTGCTGATGGACGAGCCGTTCTCGGCGCTGGACGTGCTGACCGCCGAGACGCTGCGCACCGACCTCATCGACCTCTGGATCGAGGGCAAGCTGCCGATCCAGTCCGTGCTGATGGTGACGCACAACATCGAGGAGGCGGTGCTGATGTGCGACCGGGTGCTGGTGTTCAGCTCCAACCCCGGCAGGGTGGCGAGCGAGATCCTGGTGCCTTTCCCGCATCCGCGCGACCGGCTGGACCCGGCGTTCCGCCAGATGGTGGACGACATCTACGCCCTGATGACCCGGCGTGCGCCCACCCGCACCGCGCTCGCCGCAGTCAGCACCGCCACGGCGCTGCACCCGGTCTCGACCAACATCATGGCGGGCCTGTTGGAGACGCTCGGGGCCGCGCCGTACGACGGGCGCGCGGACCTGCCCGCCCTGGCCGCCGCGCTGCAGCTGGAGCTGGACGAGCTGCTGCCGCTGGGCGAGGCGCTGCAGCTGCTGCGGCTGGGCACCCTGGCGGATGGCGACCTGATGGTGACGGACGCCGGCCGCCAGTTCGTGGCCGCCGACACCGAGCCGCGCAAGGCGCTGTTCGGCGCGGCGCTGCGTGCGCACGTGCCGCTGGTGGCGCAAATCCGCCAGGTGCTGGACGAGCGGTGGAACCACCGCGCCTCCGCCGTGCGGTTCCGCGACGAGCTGGAGGACGTGATGAGCCCGGACTATGCGGACGACACCATGCGCGCGGTCATCGCGTGGGGACGCTACGCCGAAATCTACAGCTACGATGAGGATGCGGACCAGTTCTACCTGGACGAGGACGGCGAGTAGGCCGGGCGGTTCGTTCCGGCCACGAAGGCGCGGTTCCGAGCCGCCAAGCGTCGAAGGGGCAACGCCGGGCTGGCAGCAGCGGGTTGAACCCGTTTGCAATAAACGATTGTAATTACGACCTAACAAGATATTAATCCGGCGTCTTCAGCTCGTCAGGATACTCCCGATGCGTGCCGCCCTCTGCCTCGCACTGCCGTTCCTGGCGCTTCCGGCCCAGGCCGCGCCCGTGACCTATCTTTTCACCGGGACGGTGGACCAGATCGGGACCGCTTCGGCGCCTGGGTTCGTGACGCTCGGGGAGCAAGTCCCGATTTCGATCACCGTCGAAACGGCCTACCCGGTCGACCAATCCCTGAGCACGCCGGGTTCGTTCGTCTACTTCGCTTCCGGCACAGGCTTTCCGGCCGCCTCGGTGATCATCGCGGCGAACATTGCCGGGGAAAACACTGACAACATCTTCCAAACGGTCACCGTGCAGCCAGGCTCGGGCATCAGCCTCCAAACCTTTGGCCCGCAGATCAATTTCGGGTTCAACCTGTCGCTGTCGGGGGCGCTCGCGGGAGAGCTGGCGACCGGAGCGATCCCGGAGAGTTTGAACGCAAACGGCTTCACGGCCGGGACGTTCAGCGTGACCAACGCGTTCAGCCCAACCTTTGAAGGGTTCTCCGGCACGATCGACGGGCTGGCCGTGCCAGGGCTGGCCGTTCCGGAGCCGGCCTCGCTGTTCGTGATCGCCTCCGGGCTGGCAGCCTTGGCCCTCCTGCGGCGTCGCCGGGCCTGACAGCTGTATCCGGCCTGAGCGCACATCGGAGCCGAAACGCCTCCCGCGTCGCTTTTGCCGACGAATTTCGTCGAGCGAGAGCCGTTTGGTCATTGACCTACATACGCGCTTTATATCCTATGATTCATGAACTCGTCACGAATGGCGGAGCAGCAAATCTCATTGCTCCCCGCTGTGAGGGGGTTCGGCGGTCCTGGTGGGCCGTGCGGAAAGCGGGCGATGGCCGCAATGGCGATGGCTCGCTGCCTTACGATCAATGCACAGCCTAAAACCTTCTGGAGGTCTCGTGCCACATCGAACAGTCATGAAGTCCATCGTCTGCGGCGCGCTCATCACGGCGGCGCTGCCTGTCGCGGGTGAAGCTGCCGTGCCGTTGGCGCCTGCCGCGCCCATGATCACTGCGCCGCTCAACGCCGCGCATGGACAGTCGCTCGACTACGACGCTCCGCTCGCGATGCATGCCGTGTCCGATGGCGGCGCGCTGGCCACCGCCACGGTGCTCGAGCACCTGCAGCTCGTGCTCAACCGGCCGGCGGCGCGGCAGGCGGCGCTGGACGATCTGGTGAAGCAGCAGCTGGACCCGGCCTCCGCCAACTTCCACCAATGGGTCGAGCCGGCGGAGTTCGGCGCCGCCTTCGGCCCCGCGCAGTCCGACGTCCAGCAGGTCGTGGGCTGGCTCCGCGCGGAAGGCTTCACCGTGGGCCAGGTTTCCCCCAATCTCATGTCGATCGACTTCAGCGGCACCGCCGGCCAGGTCGCGCGCAGCTTCCGGACCGAGCTGCATGACGTCGTGAACGCCGCGGGCGAGCACCACATGGCCAACGTTTCGGCGCCGGTCATCCCGGCGGCGCTCGGCGGCGTCGTGCACGGCGTGACGCTCAGCAACTTCTTCCCGAAGCCCGCCCTGGCGCCGGTCGGCGCAGTCCGCAAGGTCGATGCGACCGGGAAATGGGCCGTGACCAAGCCAGCGCCCGGGTTCACCGTCCCGACCGGCGGCACGACCTACTACGCCGTCACCCCGTCGGACTTCGCGACGATCTACAACGTCAACACGGCGCGCAACGGCTCCCCCAACATCTTCGACCCGACGACGGGAGCCCCGCACTACAAGCTGGCCGGCAAGGGCGTGACGCTGATCGTGGCCGAGCAGACCGACATCAACCCGGCGGACTGGAACAGCTTCCGCTCCGGCTTCGGCCTGTCGAACTTCGCCGGCACGCTGCAGAGCGTGCATCCGGCGGGTTGCGCCGACCCTGGCTTCACCCCTGACGAAAGCGAGGCGGCGCTCGACGCCGAATGGTCGAGCGCCGTGGCGCCCGATGCGACCATCATAGAGGCGAGCTGCGCCGGGACGGCCACCACGTTCGGCGTCATGACGACGTTGCAGGGCCTGGTGAACGTCGGGCCGCGCGGGTCGGTGATCAGCATCAGCTACGGCGGCTGCGAGGTCGGCAACGGGCTGTCGTTCCTGGCCATGTGGTCGCAGCTGGTCGAGCAGGCAGCCGCCGAGGGCATCTCGGTGTTCGTCTCCTCCGGCGACAGCTCGGCCGCCGGGTGCGACAGCCCAAGTGCTGCGGGAGCGACGGGCGGCCTGGCGGTCAACGGCCTCGCATCCAACGCCTACGTGACGGCGGTAGGGGGCACGGACTTCAGCGACACCGCGGATGGCAAGAACAGCACCTACTGGAGGGCGGCCAACAGCAGCAGCGACGGGTCGGCCAAGTCCTACATCCCGGAAATCCCATGGGACGACAGCTGCGCCAGCTCGGTGATCTGGAAGTCCGCCGGCGCTGTCGGTCCCATCGTCAACTGCAACACGCCCAACCAGCCGTTGCTGAACGTCATCGGCGGCGGCGGCGGAAAGAGCCTCTACTACTCTAAGCCCGACTGGCAATCGACCGGCGTGCTGGGCGTGCCCAACGACCACGTGCGCGGGCTGCCCGACGTGTCGTTCTTCGCGTCGAACGGCATTTGGAACCACTTCTACGTCTACTGCATGTCCGACGCGAACCAGGGCGGCACGGCGTGCGACTTCACCAACCCGAACAACGTGCTGGGCAACGCGGCTGGCGGCACCTCGTTCGCTGCGCCCATCTTCGGCGGCGTGGAGGCGTTGGTGGTGCAGTACAAGGGCGGCAACGTGGGGCTGGCCGCGCCCCGCCTGTACCAACTGGCGCAGCTGCAGTTCGGCAACCCCACGTTGCTGAACACCTGCAGGTCCAACGACGGCGCCAACATCTCGGTGGCGTGCGTGTTCAACGAGGTCACCCGCGGTGACGACGCCGTGCCGTGCGTGGCAGGCTCGCCGAACTGCTTCACCAACGCAGCCTCGACGGCCGGCTTCGGCGTCCTGTCCAGGTCGGCCTCCAGGCTGTTGCCCGCCTATCCGGAGACCCTTGGCTGGAACTTCGCGAGCGGCCTGGGCAGCGTGAACGTGACGAACCTGCTGCTCAACTACTGACGCTGGCCTGATCGCGGCTGGATCGGCGCCTACGCTGGGCGCCGATCTCATGCCGGCGGCTTCTGAGGGTGAGCGTCAAGCAAGCCAGGCCAGAGTCTCTGCCTCTGGACACCGCCAAAGGCAGAGCCTTTGGGATCCTTTTATATGAAATGGTTTCCAAAGGCCTCCGGCCTTTGGCGGGTCTGGGCGGAGTGGCCCCAAGGTTCCAATTGCCTCCTTCAGGCCATTGGAATGGCCACGGAGGGAGCGCCCAGCCTTGCTCTCCAACAGGCCCGCTTTCGGCAGATAGCGAAGTTGATGCCCAGGCCAACGGCTGCGTATTGCAGTGCGGCAGCATGGGTGCTCATGTTGAAACGATGCGAGTGACAGCGACGCTTCGGACCACCATGCCGGCAGTGCTTGCAGTGATGACGGCCTCCGCCATCATCACCACGGCCTGGGCGCAGGGCGGGCCGCCGGGACCACCCGCGGTCGGCACCACGGTCGTGAAGCCGCAGGACATCACGGAGACCGACGAGTTCGTCGGGCGCATCCAGGCCACCAACCGGGTGGACCTCGTCGCCCGGGTGACCGGATACCTCACCAAGCAGCTTTTCACGGAAGGTGCCGAGGTCAAGACCGGCGAGCTGCTCTACCAGATCGAGAAGCCGCCCTTCGAGGCCGACGTGCAGGCCAAGCAAGCCTCCGTGGCGCAGGCGAGCGCGCAGCTGGCCAACGCATCCATCACCCTCGGCCGCGCGCAGAGCCTGCTGAACACGCCGGCCGGGCAACGGTCCACGGTGGATGACGCCACCGCCAGCCAGCGGTCCAACGCCGCCCTGCTGCTAGGCGCCCAGGCCAACCTGCAAACCTCCGAGATCAACCTGGGCTATACCGACATCGCCTCGCCGATTGCGGGCAAGATCGGCCGCACCAACGTGACTGTCGGCAACGTCGTCGGCCCTTCCACCGGCACGCTGGACACCATCGTCAGCCAGGACCCGATGTGGGTGCTGTTCCCCATCTCGCTCCGCACGGCGCTGGGCCTGCGCGACCGCTACGCGAACCGGGGCGGCTATGCTGCCGTCGTGGTCAAGCTGAAGCTCTCGGACGGGACGATGTACGGCCCCGAAGGCCGCATCGACTACAGCGACCCGATCGTTGCGACCAACACGGACACGGTGAACATCCGTGCCGTCATCGCCAATCCTTACTACCCCGGCGCGCGACCCGGCACGCCCGCCGACCGGCAGCTGCTCGACGGCGAGTTCGTCACCGTGCTGCTGCAGGGCGTCCAACCCGTGCAGACCCTGGCCATCCCGCAAGCCGCCGTGCTGTCGGACCAGCAGGGCAGCTACGTCTATGTGCTGGACGCGGAGAACAAGGCGGTGCGGCGGCAGGTCACGCTCGGGCCGGTCTCCGGGGCGCTGGTCACCATCACCACGGGGCTGAAGCAGGGCGAGGTCATCGTCTCGGACGGCCTGCAGCGGGTGCGGCCGGGCCAGCCGGTCAACCCATCCCCCGCCGCCCCCGGACCCGGCGGCGCCAGCGGGCCACC
>CAXTPP010000041.1:0-27313 GCA_964246185.1 uncultured Acetobacteraceae bacterium | reverse complement strand
TAGAACATACTCGCCGCCATCCGGCCCTTCCCTGCCTACCATCATGGAAGCTGTTAAGCCTGCATCTGGCCGAGACCAGCGCCAACGTGACGCCCGGCGCGCACGCCGTGCTGACGATCGACGGTGCCGGATGGCGCCAGACCGGCGACAAGCTGCGTGTGCCCGGCACCATCACGCTGCTGCACCTGCCGCCCTACAGCCCGGAGCTGAACCCGGTCGAGACTGTCTGGGCCTACATGCGCGACGACAAACTCAGCAACCGCGTGTTCAACACCTATGACGCTATCGTCGACGCCTGCTGCAACGCCTGGGTCTGGCCCACAAAACAACCAGAGCGCATCACCTCAATCGGCAACCGCGAGTGGGCATGCGTCAGTCAATGAAGCCAGACGTATGATATAGCTACAGGTGTAAATCCACGCCTTGACCCGCCCCCTGCCCCGCGCGACCTCTCCCGCATGGCCAAATCCGCATCCCGCTTCGTCTGCCAGTCCTGCGGCGCCGTCAGCCCGAAATGGGCCGGGCACTGCGACGCCTGCGGCGAGTGGAACACCATCGTCGAGGAACCCGCGGAAACGCGCCCCGGCCTAGGCAAGCCCAGCAGCCCCGGCGCTCGCGCCTCCCGGCTGGATTTCGTCGGCCTGCAAGGCACCGCGGAGCCGCCGCCGCGGGCGCAAACCGGCATCGCCGAGCTGGACCGGGTGCTGGGCGGCGGGCTGGTCGCGGCCTCCGCCGTGCTGGTGGGCGGGGACCCCGGCATCGGCAAGTCCACCCTGCTGCTGCAAGCCGCCGCCTCGCTCGCCCGGGCCGGCAAGCGGGTGCTGTATATCACGGGCGAGGAATCGGTGGACCAGGTGCGGCTGCGCGCCCGGCGGCTCGGGCTGGCAGACGCTACGCTCGAACTCGCTGCCACCATCAACGTGCGGGATATCATCACCGCGCTGGACCACGCGGCGGACGCGGCCATGGTGGTGATCGACTCGATCCAGACCATGTGGATGGACACCATCGACTCCGCGCCCGGCACCGTCAGCCAGGTGCGCGCCTGCTCGTTCGAGCTGATCCGGGCGGCCAAGGCGCGCGGCTTCGCCCTGGTGCTGGTGGGTCACGTCACCAAGGACGGCGCCATCGCCGGCCCCCGCGTGCTGGAGCACATGGTCGATGCGGTGCTTTACTTCGAAGGCGACCGCGGCCACCAGTTCCGCATCCTGCGCGGGGTGAAGAACCGCTTCGGCGCCACCGACGAGATCGGCGTGTTCGCCATGACCGAGGCAGGTTTGGCGGAGGTGCCGAACCCGTCCGCATTGTTCCTGGCGGAGCGGCGCGGCAACATCGCCGGCTCCGCGGTGTTCGCCGGCCTGGAGGGCACGCGCCCGGTGCTGGTGGAGGTGCAGGCGCTGCTCTCGCCCAACGCGGGAGGCTCGCCCCGGCGATCGGTGATTGGGTGGGAGAGCGGGCGGCTGGCGATGATGCTGGCGGTGCTGGACAGCCGGGCCGGGCTACGGCTGTCGGCGCACGACGTGTACCTGAACGTGGCGGGCGGGCTGCGTGTGAACGAGCCGGCGGCGGACTTGGCAGTGGCGGCTGCGCTCGCCTCGGCCGCCACCGAGACGCCCACCGATGCGGGCACGGTGTATTTCGGCGAGGTGGGACTGTCCGGCGAGGTGCGGCAGGTGGCGCAGGCGGAGGCGCGGCTGAAGGAGGCGCAGAAGCTCGGTTTCGCCTCCGCCTGCATGCCGCGGCGCATCGCCCAGGCGGGCGCCAGGCCGGCGGCGCTGCCGGGGCTGCGGCTGAACGAGATGGGGCACCTGGCGGAACTGGTGGCAGGATTCAGCGGCAAGAAGGAAAAGATTAGGGCGTGACGCCGGGCCACTCTCCCACAGGCGGGAGGAGGAGAAGCAAAGTCGAGTGGCACCGTCCCGCAGCCGCCGCTATGCTGCTGCCGACGCCAGGGCCGAACCCGGCGCAGGGAGGACCCATGCTCGGACTGATGCAGACGCGCCCGCTGATGATCTCGTCCATCATCCAGCACGCCGCCCAGAACCACGCGCAGACCGAGATCGTGTCCAAGACGGTCGAGGGCGCCCTTCACCGCACCAACTACGCTGAAACCGAGCGCCGCACCCGCCGCCTGGCCCGCGTGCTGCAGCGGCTGGGCGTGCAGCCCGGCGACCGGGTGGGCACGCTGGCGTGGAATGGATACCGCCACCTGGAAGCCTACTACGCCGCCCCCGGCATGGGCGCGATCTACCATACCATCAACCCGCGGCTGGGCGTGGAGGACGTGGCCTACATCATCGACGACGCCGAGGACGCCGTTCTGTTCGCCGAGACCAGCTTTGTCCCGCTGCTGGAGGCGCTGGCCCCGCGCATCGCCGTCCGCAACGTGGTGATGATGACGGACGCGGCGAACATGCCGGACGTGAAGCTCGCCCCCGGCATGGCGCTGCACTGCTACGAAACGCTGATGGCCGAAGCGGACGAGGATTATTCCTGGCCGGAGTTCGACGAGCGGACCGCCGCCGGGCTCTGCTATACCTCCGGCACCACGGGGCGGCCGAAGGGCGTGCTGTACAGCCACCGCTCCACCGTGCTGCACGCTTACGCAATCAACATGCCGGACGTGATGGGCCTGCGCGCCACTGATCGGTCGATGCCCGTGGTGCCGATGTTCCACGTCAACGCCTGGGGCGCGCCCTTCGCCGCCCCGATGGTCGGAGCGGCGCTGGTGTTGCCGGGCCGCCATCTGGACGGTGCAAGCCTCACGGCGCTGATGAACGAGGAGCGGGTGACGACCTCCGCCGGCGTGCCGACCATCTGGATGGGCCTGCTGCAGCACCTGCGCGCGTCCGGCGAACGGCTGGACACGGTGCGCTCCCTGGTGATCGGCGGCTCCGCCTGCCCGCCGGTGCTGATCGAGGCGTTCGGCCGCGAGTACGGCGTGCGGGTGGACCATGCCTGGGGCATGACGGAGATGAGCCCGCTCGGCACATACAACCATCCGAAGGCCGGCGAGGACGCAATGCCGCCCGAGGTGGTGGCGCGGCGTCGGCTGAACCAGGGGCGCGGCATCTACGGCCTGCAAATGAAGATCGTGGACGGCGACGGCGCTCCGCTGCCCTGGGACGGCGTGGCGTTCGGCAACCTGATGGTGCGCGGCCACTGGGTGTGCAGCGGCTACTACGGCGCCAACAATGCCGGCGGCGCCGACGCGGAGGGCTGGTTCGCCACCGGGGACGTGGCGACGATCGACGCCGACGGATTTATGGCCATCACCGACCGGTCCAAGGACGTGGTGAAATCCGGCGGCGAGTGGATCAGCTCCATCACGTTGGAGAACATCGCCGTCGCGCACCCGGACGTGGCGGAGGCGGCCATCATCGCAGCGCGCCACCCGAAATGGGACGAGCGGCCCTTGTTGCTGGTCGTGCCCAAGGAGGGCCGCACCATTGACCCGGCGGCGTTGCTGGCGAGCTTTGACGGCCACGTGCCGAAATGGTGGCTGCCCGACGCGGTGCTGTCCGTGGCCGAATTGCCGCACACGGCAACGGGAAAGATCAACAAACTTGCACTTCGGACACAGTATGGCCAGCATTTGGTGCAGAATGCCGCCGCATGACGCGAACGCGTGGATGATTCACGTGTCGTTGTCGAACTCAGGAGCTTGGCCATGAAGACCATGATTGCCGCCGCCATGATTATCGCTGTCTCGCTGTCGGCGCTGCCGCAGCCCGCCCACGCCATCGGCTGCGCGTCAGGCGCCGCCGCGGGTGGAGTGGCGGGCCACGTCGCCGGTCACCACGGCGTGTTGGGAGCCGCCGCGGGTTGCGCCGTAGGCCATCACGAGGGCAAGAAGAAAGCAGCGGCGCAGGCCCAGCCAGCGCAGTAGCAATCGATCCACCTGAAGCCTGGAGCTTACCCATGAAGTCCCTACTCGTCTTCGCCATGCTGATCACTGCCGGCTCTGCCATGCTGCCGCGCCCGGCAGAGGCTATCGGCTGCCTCTCGGGCGCCGCCGTCGGCGGGGTTGGCGGCCACTATGCTGGCCACCATGCCATCCTCGGTGCCGCAGCCGGATGCGCCATCGGTCACCATGCTGCCGTTGTCCGCAAGCGCAACGCTGCCGCCGCAGCGGCGCAGCAACAGAGTGGTTACCAGCAGAACACCGTCCAGCAGTAACGGATCAAGGGCTGGAGGCGGTCACGCCGCCTCCAGCACCCCGCCCGCCTCAGCCAGCTTCTCAAGGTGGGTGTCTGCGTCGCCGAACATCAACTCGATCATCGACATGCGCTTGAAGTGGTGACCAACCATGTATTCCATGGTCACCCCGATCCCACCATGCAGCTGGATCGCTTCCTGGCCCAGCTTGCGCCCTGAGCGACCGATCTGGACCTTTGCCGCTGCTGCCGCCTTGTGGCGCTCCACCGCATCGTCGTCGTCCGCCATCATCGTCGCCAGCAGCGCCATGGAACGGGCCTGCTCCAGCAGCACATACATGTCCACCGCCCGGTGCTGCAACGCCTGGAAGTCGCCGATGGCGCGGCCGAACTGCTTGCGCTGCTTCATGTAGTCGATGGTGCTAGCATGCATGGATTCCATGATGCCGACCGCTTCGGCGGCCAGGAAGGCGAGCGCCTCGTCCACCACCCGCTCTACCATGGGCAGCGCGCCCGCCGGGTCGCCGAGCGGGATGCCCGTGGCACCCGCCAGCGACACCTCGGCCGCATGCAGCCCGTCCTGCGTCGGATAGCCGCGGATGGACACGCCTTCGCTCGGCACATCGACCAGGAACAGGCCGATGCCCGCACGGTCCCGTGTGCCGCCGGCGGTGCGTGCCGTCACCAGCAGCTTGTTGGCAGTGTCCCCGTGCAGCACGACGCCCTTTTCGCCCTCCAGCCGCCAGCGCCCATTCTCCTGGCTTCCCTCCAGGCGGGCGATGGTGGACACGTTGTTCAGCTCGTAACGTGATTGCCGCTCGACGTGGGCGAAGGCGAGCAACAGCTCCCCGGCAGCCACCTGGCCCAGCAAATCCGCCTGCATGGCCGGGTCGGCAGCGCGGCGGATCAGCCCGCCGCCGAGCACCACGGTGGCGAAGTAAGGCTCCACCACCAGGCCGCGGCCGAACGCCTCGGCCACGATCATGCTCTCAACCGGCCCGCCGCCGAAGCCGCCCAACTCCTCGGAGAATGGCAGGCCCAACAGGCCCAGTTCGGCGAACTGCGCCCACATGGCCCGGCTCCAGCCGCCCGGCTCGGCCATGAAGCCGCGGCGGTGGTCGAAGGCGTACTTGTCGGCAATGACGCGATCCACGCTGTCCTTGAGCAAGCGCTGGTCGTCGTTCAGGTCGAAATCCATGGCCCCTCGCTCAAGAGAAATCCCTCTCCCCGCGGGAGAGGGTTGAGTGAGGGAGCCATACGACAACGGCCCGCCGGGTTCCACCCCTCACCCCGGCCCTCTCCCAAGAGGAGAGGGAGAAGCGGAACTCAGAAGCCCAGAATTGCCTTGGCCACGATGTTGCGCTGGATTTCGTTCGAGCCGCCGTAGATCGAGACCTTGCGCCAGTTGAAGTAAGTCGGCGCAGCCTCAGCCGCGTAGTCCGGGCCGATCGACATCGGATCGTTGTCGCCCTCCGGCTCCACTTCAGCGTTATAGGGCATGGCGTACGGCCCGACCAGGTCCATCAGCAACTCGGTCGTCGCCTGCTGGATTTCAGAGCCCTTGATCTTGAGGATCGAGCTGGCCGGGTTCGGCTTGCCGTTCTTGTTGTGCCGGTCGCTGGCCACCACGCGAAGCTGCGTCATCTCCAGCGCGCGCAGCTCGATCTCGACGGCGGTCAGCTTCTCGCGGAAATGGCGGTCCTCGATCATCGGCTTGTCGCCGACCCGCTCCAGCTTGGCCAGCTCGCGCAGCCGCATGAGCCGCGCCTTGGATACGCCGACGCGAGCGATGCCGACACGCTCGTTGCCGAGCAGGAACTTGGCGTAGTCCCAGCCCTTGTTCTCCTCGCCAACCAAGTTTTCCGCCGGTACGCGGACCTCGTCGAACCAGACCTCGTTCACCTCGTGGCCGCCGTCGATCGTCTGGATCGGGCGCACGGTGATGCCAGGCGTCTTCATGTCGATCAGGATGAATGAGATGCCTTCCTGCCGCTTGGCGGCCGCCGGGTCAGTGCGGACGAGGCAGAAAATCCAGTCGGCGTATTGCGCGAGCGTGGTCCAGGTCTTCTGGCCGTTGACTACCCACTCGTCGCCCTCGCGCCGCGCGGTGCAGCGCAGGCTGGCGAGGTCGGACCCGGCGCCCGGCTCGGAGAAGCCCTGGCACCACCAGATGTCAAGGCTGGCCGTGGCCGGCAGGAACCGCTGCTTCTGCGCCTCGCTGCCGAACTGGGCGATCACCGGGCCGACCATGGAGGTGTTGAACGCGAGCGGGGCGGGAACGGAGGCAGTCTGCATCTCGTCCAGCCAGATGTAGGACTGCACCGACGTCCAATCCTTGCCGCCCCACGCCACCGGCCAGTGCGGCACCGCGATGCCGGCCTTGTTCATGGCCTGCTGGGTCGTGACCAGGTCCTGCTTGGAGACATGCTCGCCCTTGCCGGCCTTGCGGCGGATTTCGGCGGGGATCTCGTTGCGGAAGAAGTCGCGCATTTCCTGGCGGAAGCTGCGCTCTTCGGCGGTGAAGCTCAGGTCCATATGTCGGCTCCCTAGCAGTGAAGGCCAGGGCGCTGCCCTGGACCTGGGAGGGGACGGTCGTCCCCTCCACCCCTTAGATGATCTCGAACAAGCCGGCAGCGCCTTGGCCGCCCCCTATGCACATGGTCACGACGGCATGTTTCGCACCCCGCCGCCGCCCTTCGATCAGCGCGTGGCCGGCCATGCGGGCGCCGCTCATCCCGTACGGATGGCCGATCGAGATCGAGCCGCCATCCACGTTCAGCCGGTCGTTCGGGATGCCCAGCCGGTCGCGGCAATACAGCACCTGGCTGGCGAACGCCTCGTTCAGCTCCCATAGGTCGATGTCCTCGACCTTCAGCCCCTTGCGCTCCAGCAGGCGCGGGATGGCATAGACCGGGCCGATGCCCATCTCGTCCGGCTCGCACCCGGCGGTCGCGTAGCCGCGGAAGATGCCGAGCGGGGTCAGCCCCAACCGCTGCGCCTCCTCCATCGACATCATCACGCAGGCGGACGCGCCGTCGCTCAGCTGGCTGGCGTTGCCGGCCGTGATGAACTGGTCCTCCCCGCGCACCGGCTTCAGCTTCGCCAAGCCTTCCAGCGTCGTCTCCGGCCGGTTGCACTCGTCCGAGGTGAGCGTCACCTGCTCGTGGCTGATCGCCTTGGTGGCCTTGTCCACCACCTCCTTGGTGACGGTCATCGGCACGATCTCCTCGCTCACGCGCCCGGCCTGTTGCGCGGCGGCGGTGCGGCGCTGGCTCTCCAGGGAGTAATCGTCCTGCGCCTCGCGCGTGATGCCGTAGCGGGAGGCTACGATGTCCGCCGTCTCGATCATCGGCATGTATACGTCAGGCTTGTTCTCCAGCAGCCACTCGTCGCGGTGGTGGTACTGGTTCATGTGGAACTGCACGAGGCTGATCGACTCCAGCCCGCCCGCCACCGCCACCGGCGCGCCGTCGTTCAGGATGCGGCCGGCGGCCAGCGCCATCGCCTGCAAGCCGGAGGAGCAGAACCGGTTCACCGTCATGGCGGACGCGGTGGGCGGGATGCCGGCGCGGATGGCGGCCTGGCGGGCGATGTTGCCGCCGGTGGCGCCCTCCGGGTTGGCGCACCCCATCACCACGTCCTCCACGGTGGCCGGGTCGATTCCGGCCCGCTCCATGGCGGCGCGAATGACGTGGCCGCCAAGGTCCGCCCCGTGGGTGAGGTTGAACGCGCCGCGCTGCGCCTTGCCGATCGGCGTGCGGGCGGTGGAGACGATCACGGCTTCGGTCATAGCGCGGTGGCTTTCATCTGTTCGAGGGTGTGGTTGCGCTCTTCGTCGGCTAATTCCTTGCGAGATAGCTTGCCGACGGCGGTGCGGGGAAGCGAGTCGCGGAACTCGACGGCGGCCGGCAGTTCGTGGCGGCCCAGTTTATCGGCCAGAAAGCCGCGCAGCTCCTCCAACGTGAACGGCTCGGCACCCTCCCGCAACTTAATGAACACCTTGGCGGACTGGCCGCGATAGGCGTCCGGGATACCGACGGCAGTGCACTCCTCTACGGCGGCGTGCTCATACACCGCGTCCTCGATCATGCGGGGATACACGTTGAAGCCCCCAGAGATGATCATGTCCTTCTTGCGGTCCACGATCGAGAAGTTGCCGGCCTCGTCCATCAAACCGACGTCGCCGGTGAGCAGAAAGCCATCGACGATCGCCACCGCCGTCTCGTCCGGACGGTTCCAATAGCCCGCGGTGATGTTGGGGCCGCGGATACACAGCTCTCCCACCTCGCCTTGCGCCAGGCGGCGGCGGGGGTCCGCCAGGTCCACGACAATGATCTCGATGCCGGGCAGCGGCACACCGATCAGCCCCGGGCTCATTGCAGCGCCTGGGCTGAGATGGGTGCCGGAGGAACAAGTCTCCGTCATGCCCCAGCCGCCGCCCACCCGCCGCCCGGTCAGCCCCTCGAACCGGCGCGCCACCTCTACAGGCAGCGTGGCTCCGCCGCAGCTGGCACTACGCAGGGAAGCCAGGTTGCGGCGGTCGAGATCCGGCTGGGCAGCGAGGGCGATAAACATCGTAGGCACGCCGGGCAGGCTGGTGGCGCCCCGGTGCTCGATGTCGTTCAGCACCTGCGCCGCGTCGAAGCGCAACCTCAGCATGATGGTGACGCCCTCGGCCAGGCAGCGCAGCATCACGGCGACCAGCGCGTAGATGTGGAACAGCGGCAGGATGCCAATCACCCGGTCGCCCTCGCGGGCGCTCAGCCCGATCCCGTCAAACCAAATGGCATAGATGGAAGCCGCCGCCGTCAGGTTCGCATGGGTCAGCATGGCCGCACGGGGCAGCCCGGTGGTGCCGCCGGTGTATTGCAGCACGGCCAAGTCGCCAGGCTCCGCAGCGGGCCAACCGTCGGAACGCGGGCCGGCCGACAGGGCAGCGAAGGTTGTCACCCGTGCATCCGTCGGCAGCGGCGCCGTGGGTGGCCCGGCGCCGAACGCCGCGTCCTCGCCCACGATCAGATGATCCAGCAGCCCATCGGACAGCATGGCGGCGGCATGGGGCAGCATGGCGGCGAGATCGGTTGTCACCACTGCCCGGGCACCGCTATCCGCCAGCTTGCGGGCCAGGGCGCGCGGCGGGTCGAGCGGGCTGAGGTGCACGACCCGCGCGCCGGCCCGCAGCACGGCGAAGAAGCTGACTGGGTGATACGGCGTGTTCGGCAGGAACAGCGCCACCGACTGCCCCGGCCCCACCCCAAGCCGCTGCAACCCGGCGGCGGCGGCGTCCACCCGCGCGCCGAAATCGCGGAAGCTGATCTCCTGCCCGCGGAACTCGATGTAGGTCCGCTCGCGATACTCCGCCACGGCCTTGTCCAGCAGCTGCGGCAGGGTCGAGACGTGGACCGGCGTGTCCCAGGCCAGGCCGGGCGGGTAGGACTTCTCCCAGGGGAACGGACGCGCGGCCATCAGGCGGCCTTCGCGGCAGGCGCGCTGAAACCCTGCCCGGCCGCGGCACGCTCGCGCAGCAGCTTGGCCGGGCGCAGGCTCTCGTCGCCGTTGCCCTCGGCATAGGCGTCCAGCCGGTCGGCAATGTGCTGTAGCCCCACCGTGTCGGCGTAGTGCATCGGCCCGCCGGTCCAGGCGGGCCAGCCGTAGCCGTTCATCCAGATCACATCGATGTCGGACGGGCGGCTGGCAATGCCCTCCTCCAGGATGCGCGCACCTTCGTTGATCATCGGATAGAACATGCGCTCGAAGATCTCGTCGTCGCCGATGCTGCGCGGGTTCACCCCCACCTCGCGCTGCTTTTCCGCGATGATGCGCTCCACCTCCGGGTCCGGCGTGGGGGTGCGGCCCTCGTATTTGTAGTACCCGGCGTTCGTCTTCTGCCCATACCGCCCGGCGTCGCACAGCGCGTCGGTGATCGGCGCGCGGGTTCCCTTGCCCTGGCGGATGCGCCAGCCGACGTCCAGCCCGGCCAGGTCCCCCATCGCGTACGGCCCCATGGGGAAGCCGAACTTGGTCACCACGGCGTCCACCTGCTGCGGCAGCGCGCCCTCCAGCAACAGCGCCTCCGCCTGCGCCGAGCGGCGGTGCAGCATCCGGTTGCCGACGAAGCCGTCGCACACGCCTACCACGGCGGACACCTTGCCGATGGTGCGGCCGATCGCCAGCGCGCGGGCCAGCGATTCGTAGCTGGTCGCCTCGCCGCGCACAATCTCCAGCAGCCTCATCACGTTGGCCGGCGAGAAGAAGTGCATGCCCAGCACGTCGGCGGGGCGCTTGGTGAACCCGGCGATCTGGTCCACGTCCAGCGTCGAGGTGTTGGAGGCCAACAGCGCGCCGGGCTTGCAGATTGCGTCGAGCTTGCCGAACACCTCGCGCTTGACCTCCATCGTCTCGAACACCGCCTCGATCACCACGTCCGCGTCGGCGATGGCGTTCCAGTCGGTGGTTGGGGTGAACAGCGCCATGCGCCTGGCGACCTCGCCCTCCACCATGGAGCCGCGGCTGACGGCGGTGCGGTAGTTCTTCTCGACCACGCCCATGCCGCGGTCCAGCGCCTCCTGCTTCGCTTCGATGACGGTCACCGGGATGCCGGCGTTGGCGAAGCACATGGCGATGCCGCCGCCCATGGTGCCGGCGCCGATGATGGCGGCCTTGATGACCGGGGCCGCCTTCAGCCCGGCAGGCATCCCGGGGATTTTCTGCGCCTCCCGCTCGGCGAAGAAGGCGTGGCGCAGCGCCTGGCTCTGGTCGCTGGCGACCAGTTCGGTGAACAGCTTGCGCTCCAGGGCGAGGCCTTCGTCCATCGGCAGCGTCACCGCGGCGCGCACCGCCTCGACGCACGCGGCGGGCGAACGCTGGCCACGGGCGCGCTTGAGCAGGGGGGCTGCCGCCTCGTCCAGCAGGGCCGGGTTGGCGCGGGCCTCGGCCAGCATATCCTCGCGGTCCCGCACCCGGGCGAGCGGCTTGCCGATGCAGCCGCGCGCGAACGCCACCGCCGCCTCCCGGGTGGCGGCCATGCCGTCCAGCAGGCTGCCGGCCTGCTCCGCCGCCACTGGCGTGCCGCTCACGATCAGCTTCATCGCCGCGACCGGCCCCATCACCCGCGGCAGCCGCTGCGTGCCGCCCGCGCCGGGAAGCAGGCCGAGCTTCACCTCGGGCAGCCCCAATTTCGCGCCGGGCGCCGCCACCCGGTAATGGCAGCCGAGCGCCAACTCCAGCCCGCCGCCGAGCGCCACGCCGGAGATCGCGGCCACCACGGGGCGGTCGAACGCCTCCACCAGCGCGATCACCTCCGCCAGTCCCGGCTGCTTCGGCGCATGGCCGAACTCGGTGATGTCGGCACCGCCGGAGAACGCGCGCGCCGTGCCGGTCAGCACCACGGCCCTGGCGGCGCTGCCACGGACCTGCCCGAACGCCTGCACCAGGCCCTCGCGCAAGACGAGGCCCAGCGCGTTTACCAGCGGATTGTCCATGGCGATTACGGCTACGTCGCCGTCCATCGTCAGATCGACCACGGCGTTCACGTTACCCATCGTCAAACCTCCAACCATTCGCGCCGCACGCCGGCATCCGCGGCCAGCTCGGCGGGCGTGCCTTCGAACACCACCCGGCCATGGCCCATCACATAAAGCCGCTTCGAGATGGCCAGCGCAATCGCCAGCTTCTGCTCCACCAGCAGGATCGTCGTGCCCCGCGCGGCGACCGCCTCCAGCAGCTCCCGCACCCTGTCCACCATCATGGGCGCCAGGCCCTCGGTCGGCTCATCGACCATCACCAGGTTGGGATTGCCCATCAGGGTGCGGCAGATCGCCAGCATCTGTTGCTCGCCGCCTGACAGCGCACCGGCGGGAGCGGTGGCGCGCTCCTCCAGCCGGGGGAACAGCGCGTAGGCGTCCGGCAAGGCGAACGGCCCGCCGGGGCCTTTCTTCTCGCCCAGCACGAGGTTCTGCAGCGTGGTCAGGTCCGGGAAGATCGCGCGGTCCTCCGGCACGAAGCCTAGGCCGAGCCGGGCGATGGCGTGCGGCGGCAGGCGGCCGATGTCCTGCCCGTCGAACACCACGCGCCCGGTGCGGACGACGCCGCCCATGATCGCCTTCAGCGCCGTGGACCGCCCTGCCCCGTTGCGGCCGAGGATGGCCACGATCTCGCCACGCTTCACCTGCAGGTTCACGCCGCGCAGCACCTGGCTCTTGCCATACCAGGCTTCGAGGTCCTGCACGTCCAGCATGGGCGCCAGGCTCAGCATAGCGCGTCCGCGGCCGTGCCCAGGTAGGCGGTGCGCACCGCCGGGTTGCCGCGCACGGCGGCGGGCGGGCCGGACGCGATCACCTGGCCATCCGCCAGCACCGTGATGCAGTCGGCCAGGTCGAACACCACGCCGAGATCGTGCTCGATCATCACCAGCGTCTTGCCCTCCGTCACCCGGCGGATCAGCGCCACGGCGCGCTCGGTCTCGGCGTGGCTCATGCCGGCCGTCGGCTCATCCAGCAGCACCGTCGCAGCGCCGCCCGCCACGGCCACGCCGATCTCCAGCGCGCGCTGGTCGGCATACGCCAGCGCGCCGGCCAGCACGTCCCGGCGCGGGGCGAGGCCGGTCAGCTCCAGCATCTCCTCCGTCCGCGCGTTCAGCGGGCCGTAGCCGGCGGCCGCGCGCCAGAAGGTGAACCCGGCGCCCATCGCCTGCATCGCGGCGTTGCGCAGGTTCTCGAACACCGTCATGCGGTGGAACAGGGAGGTGACCTGGAACGACCGCGACAAGCCGCGACGGCTGATGACGTGCGACGGCAGCCCGGTGATGTCCTGCCCGTCCAGCACCACCTGTCCACCATCCGGCGCGTATTGCCCGCTGATCAAGTGGAAGAACGTGCTCTTGCCCGCGCCGTTCGGGCCGATGACGGCGTGGCGCTCCCCCGCCGCCACGTCCAGGGTGATGCCCTTGATGACGGCGGTGGCGCCGAAGCTCTTGCGCAGGTCCCGGATGGAGAGCGCAGGGGTCACGCAGCCATCTCGGCCTGATAGGCCGCCCGCGCCGCCGGCCAGCTGCGCCGCAGCAGCATGGCGCCTGCCAGCAGCAGCGCCACGCCAACGGCCCAGGGCCAGAGGTCGTGCGGGTGCACGCCCATGCCGAACAACCGTCCGCCGGATGCGCCGTTGCGCTCGGCCTGCAAGCGGAAGGCAAGCTCGGCCAGCGCCACCATTCCTGCCAGGCCCATCGCCAACCCGGGCGCCTGCGCCGCGTAGGACGCCAGCAGCCTGCCCCCCCGGCCCGCGCGCACGATGGGCGCGTGCGCCAGGATGATGCCGGACAGCCCGCCGGGCGCCCATACCACGGCCGCCACGAACAGCAGGCCGTCATACAGCTGCCAGGCGTCGGTGAGGGTGGACAGCGCCACCTGCAGGAAAGTCACCAGGATCGCGCCCAGCACCGGCCCCCAGAACGTGCCGACACCGCCGATGAACGTCATCAGCAGCACCGCGCCGGACGCGTCGGACGAGATGTTGGCCGAGGTGACGATCTCGTCGTTCAGCGCCTGCAGCCCGCCAGCCACGCCGGCGAACAGGCCGGACAGGGCGAACACCAGGAAGCGGATGCGGGCCGGGTCATAGCCGATGAAGCCGACGCGGCCTGCGTTGTCCCGCACCGCGTTGGCGAGGCGGCCGAGCGGGGTCGCGGTGTAACGCCACATCAGGAAGGCGCACACGAAGGCCCATCCGGCGATCAGGAAATACACGTTCAGCTGGGGGCCGAGATCAAGCCCGAACAGCGCCGGGCCGTCCGAACGGTCGCCGTTGATGCCCTCCTCGCCGCCGAACAGGGAGGGGAACATCAGCACGGCTGCGCCGGCGAGTTCGGCCAGGCCCAGCGTGATCATGGCGAAGGCCGTCTCGCCACGCCGGGTCGCCACCGCGCCGGCGAGCAGGGCGGCGAGCAGCCCGCCGGCCGCCCCCACCAGCGGCAGCAGCGGCACGGGCACCCACCACCCGGCGCCGGCGGCGCGCATGGCGTGCATCGCCGCGAAGCCGCCGAAGCCGAGGAACACGGCATGGCCGAAATCCAGCATGCCGCCCTGGCCGAGCAGCATGTTGAACGACAGCGCGAACACGATGGCGATGCCCATGCGGCACAGCAGGGACAGGCCGAAGCCGCCGGACATCATATAAGGCGCAGCAATGGCGGCCGCCCCGGCCAGCACCCAAGGCAAGGCGGCGCGCAGGCTGACCCCGCCGCGGCGGAGCGGGACGGCGTGGGCGGTGGCGCTCACGCCGACCGCGACCCGGCGAGGCCCTTGGGCCGGAACGCCAGCATCAGCACCAGCAGCAGGTAAGGCACGGTCGGCGCGGCCCGGGCGATCGTCAGGTTCCACAGGTCGGTTAGCCTGCCCGCCGGGTCCACCGCCAGGCCAAGGGAGCCGAGCAGCTTCCAGAGCGGCAGATCCAGGCTGATGGACACGGTCTGGATCATCCCGATGAGGATGGAGGCCACGAACGCCCCCCAGATCGAGCCCAGGCCGCCGAACACCACCACCGCGAACACGATCGCGCCCAGCGATGCCGCCATGCCCGGCTGCGTCGTGAAGGCGTTGCCTGCGATCACCCCGGCCAGCCCCGCCAGCGCGCACCCGGCGCCGAACACCAGCGTGAACACTCTCGGCACGTCATGGCCGAGCATGGAGACCATGTCCGGGTGCGTTAGCGCCGCCCGCACCACCAGGCCGAGCCGGGTGCGGGCCAGGGCGGCGAACAGGGCCACGAACATCGCCAGCGAGACCGCCATCATGAACACGCGGTAGGCGGGATAGGCCGTGCCGCCCACGTGGAACAGCGCGAAGTCCAGGGCCGCCGGCACGCGGTAGGCTACCGGGTTGCGCCCCCAGATGAGCGGCACGACCTCGCCGATGATGAAGGCAAGCCCGAAGGTGAACAGCAGTTCCGCCATGTGTCCGCTGCGGTGCACCGCGCGCAGGCCGTAGCGCTCCACCACCGCGCCGATCAGCCCCACCAGCACGGGCGCCACCACCAGCCCGGGCCAGAAGCCGACGACGGTGCTGACGGTGAAGGCGAAGTATGCGCCCAGCATGTAGAAGCTGGCGTGGGCCAGGTTCAGCACGCCCATCATGCCGAAGATCAGCGTCAGCCCCGACGACAGCATGAACAGCAGCAGCCCGTACACCAGGCCGTTTAGCAGGACGAGGATGAGGGAGTCGCTCACCTGCTACGGCTTGTCCTTGTAGGCGCAGGTGGTCGCCATGCGGGTCTGCTCGGCGGGGATGGCAGCGATGGTTTTGAAACCCAGGCCTACCTCCTTGAACACGTGCGGCAGGCCCGGCTCCAGCTCGGTGATGAACAGCGGTTGGATCAGCTGGTGGTCGTCCGCCCGCATGGTGGACTCGCCGAGCGGGGTGGTGCGCTCCATGCCGCTCATGGCGGCGGCCACCTTCACCGGGTCGGAGCTGTCGGCCTGCTTCATGGCGGCAGCTAACGTGTCGATCTCGTTGACGACGTGCCAGTAGTAGAAGGTGCGGTTGAAGCGCTGCTCGAACGCGGCCGAGATGTCGTCGATGCCGGGCACGTTGTCGGCCCAGGTGCTAACCTGCGCGTCGCCCTTGGCGCCCGGCCCGGCGGCATCGACGATCACCTCGTCGCCGATGTAGTAGGTGTAGAACTTGCCTTTGTAGCCGCTGTCTGCCGCGGCCTTGACCAGCAGCTCGATGTCCTGGCCCCAGTTGCCGGTCACCACGGCGTCCGCCCCGGCGGCCTGGAACTTGGCGATGTAGGGCGCGAAGTCCTTAACCTTGCCGAGCGGCACCCGCTCCGCGCCGACGACCTCGAGGTCCGGCCGGCGGTCCTTCAGCATCGCCTCGGCCGCTTTCTGCACCGACACGCCGAACGAGTAGTCCGGGTTGAACACGTAGACCTTGTGCGTGTCCTTCTGGCTGACGAGGTAGTCGGCCAGGGCGCGCATCTTCATATCGCTGTCCGCATCGAAGCGGAAGTGCCACCAGGAGCACTTGTCGTTGGTAAGGCCGGGATCAACGGCGGCGTAGTTGAGGAACACCACGTCCTTCGCCGGGTCGCGGCGGTTGTTCTTCTGGATGGCGTCGATCAGCGCGAAGGCCACGGCGGACCCGTTGCCCTGCGTCACGTAGTGGATGCCGTCGTCCACCGCCTTGCGCAGCAGCGTCAGCGACTTCTCCGGGCTGACCTCGTTGTCCAGCGGCACCAGCTCGAGCTTGCGGCCGGGGCCGGCGGCCTGGGCGGCGTTCGCCCGGTCGATGGCGAAGCGGAAATGCTGCTCGCCCAACTGCCCGGTCTGCGCCAGCGAGCCGCTCAGCGGGTCGATGTAGGCGATCCGCACGGTCTCGTCGGCCCTGGCCGGAGCGAGGGGGGCCAAGGTCAGGGAAATCAGCGCCGTGGACGCCAACAAAGCTACCATCGCCGCGCCGGCATGTCCTCGCATCGACCGTCCCCTAAATCCGTGCTTCTCTCCGTGCCTTGACCGGCCGGGGCGCATTCTCGTCTCGTGCTCAATCCTGACGCTGGACCAGCCCGGGCGTCAATGCCCACTGAGGATGACCATGCCCCTCCCCGCCCGCCTGCCCGCCCTGTTCGACCGGCTGCGCCTGCCGGTGATCGCCTCGCCGCTGTTCATCATCTCGAACCCGGAGCTGGTCATCGCGCAGTGCCGGGCGGGCATCGTCGGCTCCTTCCCCGCGCTGAACGCCCGCCCCGCCCCGGTGCTGGAGGAGTGGCTGAAGCGGCTGGCCGGCGAGCTTGGCCCGGCGGATGCGCCGTTCGCGGTCAACCAGATCGTCCATCGTTCCAACGACCGGCTGATGCACGACGTGGAGATGTGCGTGAAGTACCAGGTGCCGATCGTCATCACCTCGCTCGGCGCGCGGGAGGAGGTGAACCAGGCGGTGCACAGCTACGGCGGCATCGTGCTGCACGACATCATCGACGACCGGTTCGCCCGCAAGGCGGTGAGCAAGGGCGCGGACGGGCTGATCGCGGTGGCGGCCGGCGCGGGAGGCCACGCCGGCACCCTGTCCCCCTTCGCGCTGATCAGCGAGATACGCACTTGGTTCGACGGCCCGATCGCGCTGTCCGGCGCCATCGCCACCGGCGGCGCGGTGCTGGCGGCCCAAGCGATGGGCGCGGATTTCGGCTACATCGGCTCCGCGTTCATCGCGACGGACGAGGCCAACGCCAGCGCCGGCTACAAGCAGATGCTGGTGGAGGGCGCGGCGGGCGACATCGTCTACACCAACCTCATCACGGGGGTGCACGGCAACTACCTGCGCGGCAGCCTGGTGGCCGCAGGGCTGGACCCGGACAACCTGCCGATCTCGGACGCCACGGCGATGAACTTCTCCTCCGGCAGCACCAAGGCATGGAAGGACATCTGGGGCTCTGGGCAAGGCATCGGCGCCGTCACCGAAGTCGTGCCGACCGCGGCCCTGGTGGCGCGGCTGACCCGCGAGTACGACGCAGCCCGCAACCGGCTCGGCTTGGCCGCGTGACTCCGTTCGACCTGACAGGCCGGGTCGCGCTGGTCACCGGCAGCAATGGCGGCATCGGGCTGGCGATGGCCCAGGGCTTGGCGCAGGCCGGGGCGCGGCTGGTGCTGACGGGGCGGAACGCCGGCAAGGGCGCCGAGGCCGTTGCGACCATCGGCGGGGAGGCCGCGTTCATCGCCGCCGACCTGATGGACGAAACCTTCGCCCGCGCCGTCGTGGCAGCAGCCGAGGCGCGATTCGGCCGGCTGGACATCCTGATCAACAACGCCGGCACATCCATTCGCGCCCAGCCGGAGGCGCTGACCCTCGCGGACTGGAATACGGTGCTGGACACCAACCTCACCAGCGCCTTCCTGTGCTGCCAGGCGGCCCACCCGGCGATGCAGCGCGCAGGCGGCGGCAAGATCATCAACATCGGCTCCATGATGTCGCTGTTCGGCGCGCCCTACACCGCCAGCAAGGGCGGGCTGGTGCAGCTCACCAAGTCGCTCGCCACCGCCTGGGCGTCCGACGCGATCCAGGTCAACGCCGTGCTGCCCGGCTGGATCGACACCGCGCTGACCCGGCGCACCCGCGAGCAAGTGGACGGCCTGCACGGCCGGGTGCTGGCCCGCACCCCCGCCGGGCGATGCGGCCAGCCCGCGGACCTGGCGGGCGTGGCGGTGTTCCTGGCCAGCGCCGCGGCGAACTTCGTGACAGGCGCTGCCATCCCCGTCGATGGCGGCTTCTCGGTGCAGGGATGACCGGCTTCGTGCTGACGCGCGCGTTGCTGGAGGCCGGCGGCGTGGATGACATGGTGGCCCGCGCCGCGCCCGACATGCGCCTGTTGACGGAGGCGGAGCGCAGCCAATCCCTGCGCGACACGCTCGCGGGCCGGCACATGGGCGAACCGGTCTGGCTGTTCGGCTACGGCTCGCTGATCTGGAACCCACAGATGCAATGGCTGGATCGCCGCCCTGCCACTGTGCGCGGCTGGCATCGGGCGTTCTGCCTGTCCACCCGCGCCGGCCGCGGCACGACGGACAACCCAGGCCTGGTGCTCGGGCTGGATGTGGGTGGCCACTGCACCGGCGTCGCCTTCCGCCTCGCTGATGCAGGGCTGGAGGCTGAACTGGCGCTGCTGTGGCGTCGCGAGATGCTGGCAGGCAGCTACGTGCCCCGCTGGCTGGACTTGGAAGACGCCGCCGGGGACCGCTTCGGCAGCGCCATCGCCTTCACCGTCAACACCGAGGCGGACCAGTACGCCGGGGGCCTTGCGCACGAGGCGGTCATCAACCGGCTGGCCACTGCCGGCGGCGAACTGGGGACGTGCGCCGATTACCTATTCCGCACCTGCGAAGGCCTGCGTGCGGAGGGGCTGCCAGACCCTGAACTGGATAGGCTCGCCGCGATCGTGGCTGCGGCCCAGGATGGTCCAGGCTAACCGGGTCCTATCCTGCATCCAATTCGCTCTACACATGGAGCAGCCCAAAGAGCGGCCGTCCTATGACGGAGTCTGGGGCAGGATCAAAGCGGCAGCAACTTGGCGATGACGGCCAAGATGTCACGCGGGCCATAGGGCTTGCGCACAAGCGCGTCATGCGGACCGAGCGACTGCAATCCCGACAGGCTCTCGGGCCGGCCGGTGACGTAAACGACGGGAATCAAGGCATCGCGCAGGCGGGCGTGCTGACCGACGGCGATGCCGTCGAGCAACCCTGGCATCTGGATGTCCGTCACCACCAGGTCGAACTCGCCGCCCCCGTCGATGATCTCGACGGCGTCGTCGCCGTTAGCTGCCTCGACGGTCTCGAAACCCTCGTCCACCAAGGTTTCGGACAGGATGAGCCGGATGATCTCTTCGTCCTCGACCACCAGGATACGCTTGGCCTGCCGCTCCGATGATGACAACCCTGCTTGCACGGCACAGATACGCAGCCGTGGCGCTTAAGATTTATCTGCGTCGCCACTTCTGCGTGACACCAGCACCGCAGCACCTGCTCACGAACGACCTTGGAGCGCCGCCGTGGATCAAGCCAGCCCCGTCCAAGTCAAACCCGACGACATGGGCCATCATGGCGACGCCGAGCGGAATGTTGCATCGGATGGCGGCGGGCTCGGCGGCAAGACCGTCTTCTTCGCCGCCTTGCAGATGTCCCGCATGCCGATGTGCCTCGCCGACCCGAACCAGCCCGACATGCCGCTGGTGTTCGTCAACGAAGCCTTCCTGCGGCAGACCGGCTATGCCGAGGAGGAGGTCGTCGGCCGCAACTGCCGCTTCCTGCAAGGCCCCGACGCCGACCCGGCAGCCCTGCAACGGCTGCGTGACGCCATCGCCGCCCGCGAGGACGCGGCGGTCGAGCTGGTCAACCACAGGCGCGACGGCACGCCGTTCTGGAACGCGCTTTACATCAGCCCCGTTTTCGATGCGTCCGGCGAGCTGATCTACTTTTTTGCCAGCCACCTCGACGTGACCCGGCGCAAGGAGGCCGAGGCCGTGCAGCAGCAGTCCCAACGCATGGATGCGCTCGGCAGCATGGCGTCCAGCGTGGCGCACGAGTTCAACAACTTCATGACCGTCGTGGTCGGCAGCGCCCAGCAGGCCGCCGAGCGCGCCGTTGACCCGAAGCAGCGCAGGCAGCTTGACCGGGTGGAGCAGGCGGCGCGGCAAGCCGGCCGGCTGACGCAGCAGATGCTGTCCTTCGCCCGCCGCCAGTTCCTTGACGCGCGGGAAACCGACCTAAACCTGCTGATCACCGGCATGGATGGCCTGCTGGTCCAGGTTGCCGGGCCAGCCGTGACCGTGGTTCTGGACCTGTCCCCGGCTCCGGTGATGGCGGTGATCGATTCCAGCCAGATGCAATCGGCATTGGTCAACCTGGCCCGCAACGCCGTGGACGCGATGCCTGGCGGCGGCACGATGACGCTCAGCACGTGGACGCTCCCGGACGGCGCCGAGGTGGCCCTTGCCGTGGCGGATACCGGACATGGCATGACCCCGGACGTTCTGCGCCGGGCGACGGAGCCGTTTTTCACTACGAAGGAGCATGGGAAGGGCGCCGGGCTCGGCTTGTCCATGGTATCGGGCTTCGCGCAGCAATCTGGCGGGCGGGTCGAGATCGAGACGCCGGGCCAAGGGGTGCGGGTCACGATCAAGCTGCCAAGTCGTTCACAGGCGGCCGTCTCGACTATCTATGAGCAACCGGACCACGCCGGGTGACTTGCATGGCTGCTCTCAGGGCGTTTTGAACCCGAGGCTGGCCGCGAGCAGCGCCTGGGTAGCTGCGCGGGCTCTGTGGCTGGGTTGAAAACGATGCGGTGGCGTGGCCCATCACGCTCTGCAGCCAGATTGGGGGAAGCCGTCATGGAAGAGTGCCTGCCAGCCGGCTTCGAAAGCCATTGGGATGCTGAGTGGTTCAGGAGAAAGGCCGACGAATGCCGCCGGCTCGCCAGCCTGACCGCCGACGGCAGCGTGCGTGACGGGATGCTGGAGTTGGCACGCGACCTGAAGCGGCAGTCGGACAATGCTGCGATCCTGGCGGCCATCGCATCGGTGCAACAGCGGCAGCCCTAGCTGCCCGGTCCAAGTCGGACGATGCAGCTAGGGCTACAGTTCCAAGTGACGGCAATGGTCCAGTTGACTCCGTGGGGGGGAAATCCGTCGCTTGCGACGCCGCCCTGATAGACGATGTTCATCACCTGCCGCCGCCCAGATCGGCCAGAATGCCTCGGATCGCGCCCGAGTGCGATCCTTCGGCCCCGAGCAGCCCGGCGGCTTGGGCCTTGCAGGTCACGGTCAACGATCATGTTGGCTGACCCCGCATAGGCCGATACGCCGACATGGATGAACGAGTAAGCGGCGAGCAGGAAGCTGTCATCGTCGGCAAGCGGGTCGAAGGTCTGGTCGGGCTGGATCAACCCGGCGCTCGCCGCCAGCGCGTTGAGGGCAGCAGCGTAGTTGATCACGGGCTGAGCGACGTAGCTGAATCCCTTGAGCGCCAGGTACTGGCGAATCAGGTTGACGTGCGCCTGCTCGTCCAACGCCACCCGCAACGCGTATTGCTGGATCGCCGTGGTCTGGAACGGCACCGGGCCGGGCGTGGTCAGGGTGACGACTCCTCCCGCCGCACCGTTGCTGCCTGGCGTCAGGTTGCTCCGAAGGCCCTGGCTGGTCACGGCATGGAGGTAAAGGTTGGCTTCGAGATATTCGAGATTCAGGGCAAAGTTGAAGATGCCGCCATCCGTCAGCGCAGCCGCTTGGGCACGCGCTGCGGCAGGGGCGCCAAGCACGGCGCCAACGGCAGCGACGCTCGCTGCGCCGAGCATTGCCCGGCGGTCCAGGCTTGGAGCGGTGTCTTGGCTCGGGTTCGTTCGCAAGATCGTTGTTTCTCTCAGGACGGCCGGCACAGGGTGGACCTAACCATGAACAATAGTTACGAAAGGCGATCATATATGCACGATTTAGAGTTCCTACCGAAACCGGGCGATTTGGTTGAGGCACACGAGGGAGCATCCGAGCAGGGTAGAGGCCATGCGGATGTGCTTGTGTTGTTCATGGCGTATGGTCAGGCGTCGCAGCCTGGCCATCCAGGCGTGCGTGCGCTCGACCACCCAGCGGTGGCGGCCTAGGCGCTGGCTGCTGTCCATGCCTTTGCGCGCGATGCGGGCCTTGATGCGGCGCTTGCGGCACCCTGCCCGGCAGCGTCGGCTGTCATAGGCCTTGTCGGCGTGCAGCTTTCCGGGCCTGTGGCGCGGCCGGCCCGCCTGCCCGAGCGCACGGCGGGGACCGCGTCCAGCGCCGCCGCGAGCGCCATGCTGTCGTGCCGGTTGGCCCCGGTCAGGACGACGCCGAGCGGGGTGCCCTGCCTGTCAACGGCGAGGTGGCGCTTGATGCCCGGCTTGCCGCGATCCGTCGGGTTCGGCCCCGTTGCAGGCACGCCTTTTTGGCCGGGATACGGCAGATGACAGACCTTGCCGCTTCTGGAAAATGGAGCATAGTCAATCCATTAAAACCACTCAACAGAGGTCTGCCGTATGCCCGCCAAAATTTTGCTGCGCTGCACCAAGGTTGTCCTGCCCGCACTCTTGATGCTTCTGGGGCACACGACTCGCGCCGAAATTATTTACGACGCGACGGGAGGCATCAATGGCGGGGGCGATCTCGTCACTGCGGTCGGACCGATCCTGGCCGACCGCTTCGTGGTTCCTTTCTCGGGAACACTGAGTTCGATCTCGCTCAACCTTGCCTTGCCCGCTTCGCCCGTATCCGGCTTTACAGTTGACCTGTTTGCCGATGCGGGAGCCGCTGGCGTGGGCGCTGCGACCTTCATCGCGACCGTGGCTGATACGGCGCTCACGTCATCCTTTGCGTTGCTGACCGTCATGCCCACCACTCCGATCACACTTGACGCCGGAGTCACTTACTATGCTGGAATCCAGGACCCGACTGTCTCGAGCGGTGCCCAGTTTGGATTTACCATCGATCCAGCTGTCCTTGCGAGGCTGAGTGTCATCTCTAGTGCGAGCTACTACAATACCACGGGTGGCGTGCAGCCGAACTCCGGCGGCCCTTACGAGCTAAGCGTCAGCGAGACGCCTGTGCCTGAGCCACTGTCCATCGCCGTCTTAGCGGTCGGGCTAGGAACGCTTGGGCTAGCGAAGCGCTACGCGGCCTGACGAGACCCGACAGGTCGATCAGTCAGCTGCTGGCATGGGTGCAAGGGCTCGGTTTGCCCAGCCAGCGGCAATGACCTTGCCGAGGCATCCTGGGCAATGGCATCGACCGCATGCCCAGCCTCCCGCCACGCCTCCAACCCGCCTTTCAATGGCCTAACGTTTGCGAACCCGAGCTTGTGCATCTGCATCACCTCGAGCGCCGCGCTGGCCTCGTTCGGGCACGAGCAATACACCACGACCTGGGCGAGCTTGCCGATCTCAAGGCTGCCCTGGGCGAGCCCCATGTCGTGAATGGCCCGCGCGCCCGGGATCCTGAACGGGTCCGCTACCTGCTGGAACGCCGGGCGCACGTCGATCACCACTGGCCGCAGCCCAGCCGCATCCATGGCCGCCAGCTCATCCACTGAGATGCGCGCCATCCTCAGCCGCCTCAGCAGGAGCCGGCGGCGGACCCAGCGCATGCCGGCGTAGCCGAGCGTCCCCGCCGCCGCCACGCCCGCGACATCCACGCCGAAATGCTGCATCATCTGCAAAACAGCGCTGACCTGGGCCGCGAACACATAGCCGGCCGCCAGACCGCATCCCACCCAGAGGGCCGCGCCGGTTTCGGCGTAGGCGACGAACCGTGGCAGCGCGACTCCGGACGTGCCGGCGAGCGGAGCGCTCACCACGGAAAGCCCGGGGATGAAACGGGCCAGCAGCAGGATCGCCAGGCCGCGGCGCGAGAACGTCGCCGCGGTCTTGCTGACGCAGGTGTCGCGGGAGAGAGACAGCCGGCACAGGAAACCCAGCACGCGGTCGCCATGGCGCCGGCCCGCGGAAAACCATGCGACGTCGCCGATGACGGCCCCCGCCATCGCGGCAGTGAAACAGGCCGCGCCGGCAACCGGCCCGCCGCCCTGCTGGGCGACCAGGCTGCCCACGAAGACCAGGGCGGCCAAGCTCGGGACCGGGATGCCCAGCGATCCGAGCAGGACGCCCACGAAAGCGATGGCAGGCCCATTCGCCGCCCAAGCCATCGGCCATGCTACAGACATGATCATCCTTTCAGCATGGCGATCTGGATGCACCGCCATGCTCTGGATGACATCTCGTCACGGCATCGCTGATATACGAGTGCAGCCCTGGCCTGCCGGGGCCTTTCTGGTTAGGTGCGCGCCATGAGCCCAGGCTACCTCCCCTTCGCCGGCGCGCTCGAGCTGCCGGCCTTCCTGTGCGACAATTGCGGCTACTGGCAACGCCACTTCGCCCCGCCGCCCTTCTGCCCGATGTGCCTCGACTCCCGCCACGTCGTGCCGCAGCACGGCTGGCAATTCTGGACCCGGCCCGAGGCGCAAGTCCGCTTCCCCTGCCATTGGGCAGAACTCGAACCTGGCGTCTGGCGGTTCTGGAACGACCCCGTCGGCGGCATCGGCCCCAGCGCGTACTTGATCCAAAATCCCGCCGGCAACATGGGCTTCGAGGGCTGCCCGGTGTTCAGCGAAGCGGCACTCGACCACATCGCAGCGCTGGGCGGGATGGCCGTGCTGTCCGCCTCCCATCCCCACGCTTACGGCGCGCTGTGGCAGCTGCAGGACCGGTTCGACCCGGAGCTGGCGCTGCACCCCGGGGACCTCGCCTGGTCCGGCGCCCTGAAGGTGAGCTGGCCGTGGGACGACATGCTGGAACCGCTGCCTGGCCTGGAGCTGCATCTGACCGCCGGGCACTTCGACGGCCATGCGGTGCTGTTCGACCGCGGCCGCGGCATCCTGTTCTGCGGCGACGCGCTCAAGTTCGAGATGGCGGCGGACGACCCGCGCCGGGCGCTGACGATCTCGGCGCACAAGGCGTTCGTGCGCGGCATCCCGCTCACCCCGCGCGAGTTGCGCCGCTACCGCGACGTGTTCGCCGCCCTGCCCTTCAGCCAGACCTGGACCCCGTTCGAGCAGGCCCGCAACAGTGGCCGCCGCGAGGCGCTGGCCCTGATCGATGGCATGCTCGCCACCCGTCCCCACGCCGCCCCGGTCCCGTTGGCCTCGCTTTCTTCTCCCTCTCCCGCTGGCGGAAAAGGGGCAGGGTGAGGGTGGCAGCAGCCATGGACGCCAGTCCACGCCGTTGCTAAAGCCCTCCGCAGCGGGACAGGTGGCCGAGCGGTTTAAGGCGCACGCTTGGAAAGCGTGTGTGCGTTAACGCGTACCGTGGGTTCGAATCCCACCCTGTCCGCCACTCCTATTGCAAGCGTTGCAAGCCGTAGTTCGCAAACCCCCGCGCCGCCTCAGCGACCTCCGCGTCCGTCAGCACCACCGGGCCGCCGATCGTCAAGCTGAGGCAGTACTGCTTGGCCAGCGTCTCCAGTTCCACCGCCAGCCACATCGCACGCGCCAAATCCGGCCCGGCCACGATCATGCCGTGGTTGGCCAGCAGGCAAGCGTTGCGCCCCTCCATCGCCTGCAGCGCGAGCCCAGCCAGCTCCGCCGTGCCGAATGTGGCATACGGCGCGCACCGCACCGTGCTGCCGCCGAACGCCGCGATCATGTAATGCACCGCCGGGATGTCACGCCGCAGGATCGACAGCGTCGTGCAATACGGCGCATGGGTGTGCACCACCGCCCCCGCCTCCGGCCGGCCGCGCAGGATGTCCAGGTGGAAGCGCCATTCGGTCGAGGGCTTGAGCGGCCCGGTCCACGCACCGTCGCCGTCCAGACTCATAAGGGCCAAGTCGCCCGGCCACATATTCTCATAGGGCGTGGCCGACGGGGTGATCAGCATGGCGCCGCCGCACCGGGCGGAGATGTTGCCGGACGTGCCCTGGTTGATGCCGAGCGCGCTCATTTGCCGCGCGGCGTCCACGACGGCGCGGCGCAAGGTTGGTTCGTCCATCGTGCTTCCTACACCGGCAACACTCCGGACGCCTTCATGCACACGAGGATGTGACGATGCCGCCTGCCAAAGCCAGCAGGGCCAAAGGCAGAGCCTTTGGAATCCTTTTGCACAGTAAAACGGTTTCCAAAAGCCTCAGGCCTTTGGTGGGTCTGGGCAAAGCCCAGCCTTGCCTTTGCCGCCTGGCGCGACGTGCTGCACTGCGATACAGCACGCGCCATGCTGCAAATCGACAACCTCGTGTATACAGCCTGGGGCCGGCGCTTCTTCAACCGCGCCAACGTCACCCTGCCTACCGGCGCCAAAGTCGGGCTGGTGGGCCGCAACGGCGCGGGCAAATCCACCCTGTTCAAGCTCGTCACTGGCCAGCTGCAGGCCGATGGCGGGGACATCGCCCTGCCCAAGGCCGCCCGCATCGGCGCGGTGGACCAGGAGCACCCGGCGACGCCCGACACCCTGCTCGACACCATCCTGGCCGCCGACACCGAACGCGCCGCCCTGATGCTTGCGGCCGACACGGCCGAGCCGGAGAGCATCGCCGACGTCTACCAGCGCCTGGGCGAGATCGATGCCGACCGCGCGCCCGCCCGCGCCGGGGAAATCCTGGCCGGCCTCGGCTTCTCCACCGCTGACCTGCACCGCCCGATGGCCGAATTCTCCGGCGGCTGGCGCATGCGGGTGGCGCTCGCCGCCGCCCTGTTCGCCGCCCCCGACCTGCTGCTGCTCGACGAGCCGACCAACTACCTCGACCTGGAAGGCGCCATGTGGCTGGAGGCCCGGCTGCGGCGTTACCCGCACGGCGCATTGGTGATCAGTCACGACCGGGAGCTGCTGAACAACTCGGTCGATCATATCCTGCACCTGGCGGACGGCCAGCTCACGCTCTACCCCGGCGGCTACGACGCGTTCGAGGAGCGCCGGGCCGAGAATGCCCGGCTGCAAGCTTCCGCACGCGTGAAGCAGGAGGCCGAGCGCGCCCATCTGCAATCCTTCGTGGACCGCTTCGGCGCGTCGGCCAGCAAGGCGGCGCAGGCGCAGTCCCGTGTCAAGCGGCTGGCCAAGCTGCCGCCTCTGTCCGTCACCATCGAGGAGCGGGTCGCCCCGTTCACCCTGCCC
>CAXTPP010000040.1:0-27329 GCA_964246185.1 uncultured Acetobacteraceae bacterium | reverse complement strand
AGTAGTTGCCATAGAGGCCGTCGCAGCCGTTGCCGGTGGCGCCTTCGGTCTGGTTATAGCCGCCGTCGATGTAGCGCGGCGAGGCTGCGAGGTCGATATCGGACTTGGTCTTGATGTTGGCATCGGCGCGCGCGTTGCCGAACCGGTAGTCTTGCACCAGCACGTGCTGGGACAGGTCGTAGGTCATTCTGGTCCTTTGGTTAAATCGATTGGGTAAGGCAGGCCTGTGCGGCGAGGCGGGGTCCGGCCTTCTTGGGCGTCCATCACCCACGCCACAGCGCCAGCCAGCCAGGCCCGGCGCTGCGCCTCGTCATCCGGCGCGTTGCGGAGTACCAGCAGGCAGCCGGCCTTGGCATGGCGGTCGGCTGCTTGGTAGCCTTGCGCGTACAGCGTGGGGGCGGGCGCCGTGGTCATGCCGGCAACGCGAAGCCACCGAACACGGACCTCGCTGGCGGGGCCAGAACGGTGGCGTGAGCGGCCCGGCGTTGGTAAGTGATCGGCATCGTAGTCGGCGCGTTGCTGGCATCGCTGGTCACGGTGCTGCCATCCACCGTATGCGCCAGATGCCCAGCTATGCTGCAGAGCTGGTCGCTGAACCCACTGCCTGTGGACACGCAAGCGGGCACGAACGTCGGTGCCCGCCCATTCCGGATGCTGTAGCCCTGCATGAATTGTGACTCTGCCCAAGCAGAGGTCGGCGGCAGCAACCTGCTGCTTAACACTATGGTATTCGCCAAACAGTTTGAGAAAGGCTTGGTTGCCCCAGTGCTCAGGGGCTTTGGACGCGAAGCTCGTAACATGCCAAACACCTGGACATTGGGGGATGCGAGCGGCTGGACCGGGCAGGGAACAGAGAGGGCGGAGGGAAACCTCTGACGCGCTCGCAGGTCACTGTATAAACGGAACAGGACATGAACGCAAGTACATAAGTATTTAGTTGGGGGTTTGATGGACGGATCGGGACGGCTGGATCAGCCAGGGGCGGAGCAAATATCTGGAAGCCGCGGCTTCATCACCGTGCGCGGCGCGCGCGAGCACAACTTGAAGAACATCGACGTCCGAATCCCGCGCGACCAGTTGACGGTCATCACCGGGCTGTCCGGCAGCGGCAAGTCCTCGCTCGCGTTCGACACGATCTATGCCGAGGGGCAGCGCCGCTACGTGGAATCGCTGTCCGCCTACGCCCGGCAGTTCCTGGAGCTGATGGGCAAGCCGGACGTGGACAGCATCGAGGGCTTGTCCCCGGCCATCTCGATCGAGCAAAAGACCACCAGCCGCAACCCGCGCTCCACCGTTGGCACGGTGACGGAGATCCATGACTACATGCGCCTGCTCTGGGCGCGCGCCGGGGTGCCCTACTCGCCGGCCACCGGGTTGCCGATCGAGGCGCAAACCATCAGCCAGATGGTGGACCGGGTGATGGCGATGCCCGAAGGCACCCGGCTGCTGCTGCTGGCGCCCGTCATCCGTGACCGCAAGGGCGAGTACCGCAAGGAATTGGCTGACCTGCAGCGCCGCGGCTTCACCCGCGCCAAGGTGGACGGCACGCTGTACGAGATCCCGGACGTGCCGGCGCTGAACCGCAAGACCAAGCACGACATCGACGCCGTGGTGGACCGCATCGTGGTCCGCCCAGGCATGGAAAGCCGCCTGGCCGACAGCTTCGAGACCGCCTTGGGCATGGCGGACGGCATCGTCTATGCCGAGACAGCGGACGAGGCGGCGGAGCGCACGGTATTCTCCTCACGCTTCGCATGCCCGGTGAGCGGCTTCACCATCGAGGAGATCGAGCCACGGCTGTTCTCCTTCAACTCGCCGCACGGCGCGTGCCCCGCCTGCGACGGCCTGGGCATGGAAAGCTTCTTCGACCCGGCGCTGGTCATCCCGGACGAGCGCGCCTCCATCGCCGAGGGCGCCGTCGCTCCCTGGTCCGGCGCCAAGAGCGAGTACTACGACCAGACGCTCGCCTCCATCGCGCGCCACTTCAAGGTCAGCACCCGCAAGCCATGGGACGAGCTGCCGGAAGGCGTGCGCGACGTGATCCTGACTGGCGGCGCGATGCCGATCGAGTTCACCTACAAGGACGGCGTGCGCGCCTACAGCGTCACCAAACCGTTCGAGGGCGTGCTGCGCAACCTGCAGCGGCGCTGGCAGGAGACGGACTCCGCCTGGGTAAGGGAAGAGATGAGCCGCTACCAGGCGGAGAAGCCCTGCGCCGTATGCCAGGGCGCGCGGCTCAAACCGGAGGCGTTGGCTGTGCGGGTGGGCGGCTCCACCATCGCCGCCGCCTCCGAGCTGTCGATCCGCCGTGCTTTGGAGTGGTTTGCCGGGGTGGCAGCGACCTTGACGCCGCAGCGGGCCGCCATCGCCGGGCGTATCCTGAAGGAGATCGTGGACCGGCTGCGATTCCTGGATGACGTAGGGCTGGACTATCTCACCCTGGCCCGCGGCTCCACGACGCTTTCCGGAGGGGAAAGCCAGCGCATCCGGCTGGCCAGCCAGATCGGCTCCGGGCTGACCGGCGTGCTGTACGTGCTGGACGAGCCTTCCATCGGCCTGCATCAGCGTGACAACGAGCGGCTGCTGGGCACGTTGGCGAGGCTCAAGGCGCTCGGCAACACGGTGCTGGTGGTGGAGCACGACGAGGACGCGATACGCGCCGCCGACCACCTGATCGACATGGGGCCGGCTGCGGGAACGCTGGGCGGCTACATCATCGCGCAGGGCACGCCGCAGGAGGTGGCGGGCAATCCTGCATCCATAACCGGCGACTACCTCTCCGGCCGCCGCGCCATTCCCGTGCCCAGCCGCCGTCCGACTGACCCGGCACGCTGCATCCGCGTGGTCGGCGCGCGCGGCAACAATCTGCAGAACGTCACGGCCAGCTTCCCGCTCGGCACCTTCTGCTGCGTCTCAGGGGTGTCCGGCGGCGGCAAATCGACGCTGGTGATCGACACGCTGTGGAAGGCCGCGAGCCGGCGGCTGATGGGCAGCGGCCAAGTGCCCAGCGCCCATGACCGGATCGACGGGCTGGACCAGCTGGACAAGCTCATCGACATCGACCAATCGCCCATTGGGCGCACGCCGCGCTCCAACCCGGCCACCTACACGGATTTGTTCGCCCCCATCCGCGACTGGTTCGCCGAGCTGCCGGAAAGCCGGGCGCGCGGGTACAAGAGCGGCCGATTCAGCTTCAACGTGAAGGGCGGTCGATGCGAGGCGTGCCAAGGAGATGGCCTGCTGAAGATCGAGATGCACTTCCTGCCGGACGTGTTCGTCACCTGCGACACCTGCAAGGGCGCGCGCTACAACCGCGAGACGCTCGACATCAAGTTCCGCGGCAAGTCGATCGCCGAGGTGCTGGACATGACGATCGACGAGGCGGTGGCGTATTTCAGCGCGCAACCCAAAATCCGTGACCGGCTGAACATCTTGCAGCGCGTAGGCTTAGGCTACGTCAAGCTGGGCCAGCAGGCGACGACGCTCTCCGGCGGCGAGGCGCAGCGCATCAAGCTGAGCAAGGAGCTGGCACGCCGGGCCACCGGACGGACGCTGTATATCCTGGACGAGCCGACAACCGGCTTGCACTTCGAGGATGTGCGCAAGTTGCTGGAAGTGCTGCATGCGCTGGTGGACCAAGGCAATACCGTGGTGGTGATCGAACACAACCTCGAAGTCATCAAGACCGCTGATTGGGTGCTGGACCTCGGCCCCGGCGGCGGCGAGAGCGGAGGGCGTATCGTGGCGGAAGGCACGCCGGAGGTGGTGGCTGCCACCCCCGAGAGTCACACCGGCCGTTTCCTGGCCCCAATGCTGCCTGCCCGGCCGGAAAAGAAGGCCCGCAAGCGTGCTTGAGCCTTTTTCCCCTTTCGTTTGAAGACCAGGACCAGAGTAGAGAATCTGTTGCTCAGATGGCGACGCGCTTTTCGTCCACGATCACCGTCTCGATGATAGAGGACGGCTCGTAGAGGATGCGCCCAAGCACGCCCGCGACCATGGCGCCAGCGACCGGCGCGACCCAGAACAGCCAGAGTTAGCTGATGGCTGCGGTGTCGGCGAACAGCGCCGGACCGGTTCTGCGGGCAGGGTTGACCGAAGTGTTGGTTATGGGAATCGAGATCAGGTGGATGAGCCTGAGCGCCAGCCCGATCAGAAGGCCGGCGAAGCCTGTGGCAGCATCCTTGGACGTGCTACCGACGATGATCATCAGAAAGAAGAAGGTGAGCAGGAACTCGGCGGCGAGGCAGGCGACCATGGAGTATTTGCCGGGGCTGAGGTCGCCGTAGCCGTTGGAGGCGAATCCTGCAGGCACCCAGCCAGTCTTGCCGGAGGCGATGAAGTAAAGCGCGGCCGACGCGAGTACGGCGCCGACCACCTGCACGACGATGTAAGGCACGACATGGATGTCGGCGCATCGCCTGGCGGACCACAGCCCAAGGGTGACGGCGGGGTTGAAATGCCCGCCCGAGATGTGGCCCACGGCGTAGGCCATGCTGAGCACGGTGAGCCCGAATGTGAACGAAACGCCGAGGAACCCGATGCCGAGTCCGGGGTACGCCGCAGCCAGAACGGCGCTGCCGCAGCTGCCGAAGACAAGCCAAAACGTGCCCAGGAATTCTGCTACCAAGCGTCTCTGCATGTCATTTTGCATGGTCTGTTTCCCAGCTTGCGCTTGCGTGCGGGAAAGATGCGATATCGTGACGTAAATGCCAACGATTTTTCTGCGAAATCACAAGAGCTGAGTTTGATCACTGCAGTGCGATCAGCCAGCGGGGGCGAGGCAGCCTGCAGGCTCAGGTTAGACCAGCGCGTCCGCCTGTGCCAGAATCTCGGCCATGGCGTCCGGCTCACTCAGCGCCAGCACGGCGGTGGCCAGGCGCTCGCATGCAGCCAAGTCAGCCGTTCGCACGGCCTGCTTGACGCGGGGCACAGCGGTCGCGCTCACTGAAAACGACCGTAGACCCATCCCGAGCAGCAATCGTGCGAAGCGCGCATTGCCGGCCATCTCGCCGCATATCGAGACCGGGATGCCCGCCAGCCCGGCCTCTGCCACCGTCATTCGGATCAGCTGCAGGACAGCCGGATGCACGGGATTATAGAGGTCCGCCACTTCCGTCTCGGCCCGATTCGCGGCCAGCGTGTACATGGTCAGGTCATTGCTGCCGATTGCAAAGAAATCGGCGGCCTGCGCCAGTGCTGCGGCGCATAAGGCAGCTGCCGGCGCTTCGACCATGGCGCCCAACGGCGGCAACGTCTCCGGCAATCGGACGGCGCGGCTGCGCCGCTTCGCGGCAGTGTCGATGTAAATCCGCCGGGCCTCACGCATCTCGGCCACGTTAATCACCATCGGCAGCAACACCCGCACCGGCCCGGCGCACGCAGCCCGCAGGATCGCGGCCAGCTATGTCTCCAGCAGCTCCGGATGCCGCAGCAGCATGCGGATGCCGCGCGCGCCCAACGCCGGGTTGCCTCCGGGCACGGCCGGCAGCATCCCGCTATCGGCAAGCGCCTCGATCTCCTTCTCGCCACCCCAGTCGAGCACCCGGATCGTCACTGGGTCACCATTCATCGCCTCGACCAGCCTGATGTAGATTTCGGTTTGTGCGGCTTCCCCGGGCAGGTCGTCCCGGTTCATGAACAGGAACTCACTGCGCAGCAGGCCGGCGCCATGCGCGCCGGACTGGGCGATCAGCGGCAGTTCCGCGGGTATTTCGAGGTTGGCCTCCAGCAGCACCGGCGTGCCGCGCCGGGTCACGGCGGGCAATTGGCGCAGGCGGCCCCAGGGCTGGCGGCGTTAGGCGAAGGCGATCACGCCGCGGCGTGCCGACGCCACAGTGGCTGGGGAGGGTCCAAGATCACCAGCCCCGCCGATCCGTCCACCACCGCCAGCCCGTCCGTGCGCATGTGCGCTGTCAGTCCCAAGGTGCCGCGCGCGCAGCATGATCGCGGTGTGGCCGTCTGCCCCGCCTTCCGATCGTGTCCTACCGCGTGGTGTATCAGCGTCGGCCGGGGCAGCCCTGAGTAGGGCGGGTTGCCTGTATCAGGCTGCCACGGCGGACAGGCTGATGGTGGGATCATCGCTGACGGGCGCGAGCGTCTGAGGGCTCATGTAGCGCCGCTGGACAGCCCACTCGTCGTTCTGCTCGAGCAGAACGACACCGACGAGACGCGTGACGGCCGCTTCATTGGGGAAGGTGCCGACAACGTCAGTGCGCCGCCTGATCTATGCATTGAGCCGTTCGAGGGGATTGGTGCCGTGGGTTTTGGCCCAGTGCTCCTTGGGGTGGTTCATGGACGCCAGCATGTCCTCCTCGGCGGTGTCCATCAGGGCGGCGAGCTTGGGCACCCGGGACCCGGGACCCGGGAGCGGAGCTGGTCGGCGACGCTGCGCCACTGCTTGCGTGCGGCGTCCGGGTCGGCCTCGGCAAACGCCGTCGCGATCCAGGCCGACACGAGGCGCCGGTGGCCCTTGCCCGCGTGAGCCAGCACGTTGCGCATGAAATGCACCCGGCAGCGCTGAGCCACGGCCCCCAGCACACGGCTGGCCGCGGCTTTGAGGCCGACGTGGGCGTCGGAGACAACGAGCTTGACGCCACGCAGGCCACGCCGGGTGAGCGTTCGCAGGAAGTCGGTCCAGAACGTCTCGGCTTCGCTGGCGCCGGTTGCCATGCCCAGCACCTCGCGGCGGCCATCGGTGTTCACCGCCATGGCGATCGTAGCCGCCACGGTGACGATACGCCCGGCCTGGCGAACCTTGATCTAGGTGGCGTCGAGCCAGAGATAGGGCCACCCACCCTCGATTGGCCGCTTGAGGAAGGCGCCGACACGCTCATCCAGTTCGGCGCACAGGCGCGACACCTGGCTCTTGCTGACACCGGGCTCTTGCTGACACCGGACGCTCCCATGGCCCGCACCGGGTCGTCGACGGCACGGGTCGACACGCCATGCACGTAGGCTTCCTGGATGACCGCCGTTAGGGCCTTCTCGGCCGTGCGCCTCGGCTCGAGGAACAACGGGAAGTCAGAGCCGCGCCGGAGCTTCGGCATACCCAGTTCAACGCTGCCTGCCCGGGTTTCCCAGTCGCGGTCCCGATAGCCGTTGCGCTGCGCCAAGCGGTCCGGGTTACCCTCGCCATGGCCAGCACCGGTTATGCCGCCCACCTCCAACCCCATCAGGCGTTCGGCGGCAAAGCCGATCATCTCACGCAGCACGCTCGCATCCGTACCTTTCGCCAGCAGCACGCGCAGGGCAGTCTCTTGGTCGGTCATCGTGGGGTCCCGGGGTCAGTGTTGCGACCCGCAACCCAACCCTACCAAGGGCCACCGCGGTGACCGCATCCTACAGCACGTCCAGGAACACGACCCGGACCAGCGTCACGTTGTCCGGGACGGCAAGCGCGTGGGCTGTGTGCCATCCTGCTTGGTCCATGACCACCGCGGCGTGCTCGTCCGCGGCCAGCGTCGTGCTGAACCTGTCCAGGAACGCCTGCATGGCCACCGTGGACACCTCGGGCAGCACGAGCGCGAAGCCCTGGCCGGTCGCGGGCTGCACGGCGGCCAACAGCTGGGCTCAGGTGTAGCGCTGGTCGCACAGGCCGGGCGGGCGCTGGCCGCGGGTGAACCAGCGATGGCGGACGCGACCCTTCTGCCCGAAGCGGGCCTCGTCCTGGAACCAGAGCGTCAGGCGCTTGCCGGGATGGCTCGCTGCGGCCCCGTCCAGCGCGCTTTGCAGCCCCCTTTTGCGAACGCCTCCCGCGCCGCTGCATCTGCCTTGGGGTGGCTGGGCCGGGCCTTCCGCCGCGACAGGCCCAGAGTCCTCACCACCTTGGGCATGTGCCGCTCGTGGTGGCGCACGCCCCAGCGCTGCTCCACCTCGCGGCACAGCTCGCCCAGGGTCCAAGCCGACAGCCCCGTCGTCTCCACGTCCGGGCCGTCCAGCACCAGCTTGTGCAGCGTCTGCCGATGCTCCTGGCTTGGCCGTGGCGGCCGGCCCGGCCGCGGACGGTCGTGCACGCCGGCCAGCCCTTCGGCGTTGTAGCGCAGCACCGCGTCGCGCAGCACTTGCCGCTCCATGCCTGCGAGCCGCGCCGCCTCCACCCGCGTCAGGCCCTCCAATGCACCCGCAATCGCCTGCATCCGCACCGCCGCCGCACGGTCCGGGATGCCGACTGTGGGGCTTGCCTGTCGCCCAGCCTGCTCGCGGCATTGGACGTAAAGAGCATCATGTAGCCGGTCGAGCGTGCGGTCGTGCTCCCAACGCTTGAAACAGCGGTTGACCGTGTTGCGGGAAGGCAGGTCCTTCGGCAAGGCAGCCCACTGGAACCCGGTGCCGAGCACATACACCAACCCATTGATGATCTCGCGAACATCTACGGTTCGCTTGTGGCCGCCACGCTTGGCCGGGGGATCAGCGGCTTGATCAGTGCCCACTCCGCGTCTGTAAGATCACTCGGGTAACGCAGCCTACTGCGGTCATAGCGACCACGGTTTCCGATCGTCCACATCCAAGGCTCCTGCCGATCGCCTCAGGAATCATACAATCATAACCGACTCGCTGGATTCAACTTCTTTGTAGATAGACACTCAGGCCTTTGGCGGGTCTGGGCAGCTCCCAGCTTTGCTTTACAGTAGCTTGGTATCCACGGCCGTTGATACTTCTTGTGCTTGGACAGAGCGAGGTCACAAATCTGCAACAGGCAGATGGCGTAATTTTGCAACAGGTAAGGGTAATTCTATCCAAAGCCGCCCGAATTTGGGCCAAAGGGCTGTCTGCATCTGATGACATTGCCGCGAGCCGAAATTATAGCCTTGTCACCCCGCGTGAGAGATTTCCTTGTCGAGGGTGGGGAATGGCAACAGATCACAAGAGGATGTTTCGATGGCTTTGAAGCGGTTGCCTGCGTTTCGGACGGGAATCAGGGGTGCCCTGATTTGCGCCACAGCGATCGTCAGCGTCACTTCCATCGCACATGCCGACGAGTTGTCAGACTTGAAGAAGCAGACCGATCTGCTGATGCGCCAGAACCAGGCGCTGATGAAGCGGATCGACGGCATCGAGCGCGCGCAGAGGGCCAGGAAACCAGCGCCGACGACCACGGCGCAAGCCCCGGCAGCTGGAGTGGGGGTCGGGACGGCGGCTGAGGCCGTTGCCAACAACCCGCCGCCTGCGCCGCTCTTGACAGCGCCTCCGCCCGGAGGACCTGGAAGCTTCTTCTCGGGGCTGGGCGCATACCCGCCCGGAAACGCCACGTCGTCGGGACGAAATGCAGCGACATCGGGAGTTGGCACTGTGGAAGAGCAGAGGACCGCGTCCTCTGCTCCGGCAGCGGCCTCGATCGGCGGTGTTCCGCCAATTCCGCAGGGAAATGGGCTGACCTATGGCGGCATCACCCTCTACGGCGGCGTCGACATCGGCGTGGCCTATCAAAGCCATGGCACCCCGCTCAACAGCATCTACGGGCCAGGGTTGGAAGAGCTGATCTCCAAGAACAGCAACCGCTCGCTTGTAAGCGTAGTGCCAAACGCTCTCAGCTACTCGAACATCGGATTGTTGGGAGTGGAGCCGATCCTTCCTGACCTGAATGCGGTGTTCAACATTCAGACCTCGTTCGTCCCGACCTCCGGAAACCTCTCCAACGGCCCTGGCGCTGAGGCGCAGAACAACGGCGTGGCGCTCAACCAGCAGAGCTCGAACGGCGACTCGAGCCGTGGCGGCCAAGCATTCAACGCGGCGGCCTATGCCGGCCTCAGCTCCGCGCGCTTCGGCACGCTGACCTTCGGTCGGCAGAACTCGATGACCCTGGACGGCGTCATCGCCTATGACCCGCTATTCGCCTCCAACGCGTTCTCAGTGATCGGCTATCAGGGCGCTACAGCAGGGCTCGGCGACACGGAAGATGCACGACTCGACTCCTCGATAAAGTACGTCGTCAACTATGGCCCGGTCCATGCCGGCGCCCTGTATCAAATCGCCGGTCAGAACAACAGCAGCATCACCGCGACCAATACTGGTGGACGCGGCACCTACCAGTTCGATCTTGGTGGCGAATATGCTGGCCTGAACATCGATGCGATCTATAGCCAGGCCTACGATGCGGTAGCGGCCTCGCCGCTAACGGCAGCACAGGTCAAGACGTCGCCGCCGGGTTCCTTGTTTGCCTCGGTTTCAGACAACAAGGCCGTCATGCTGCTGGCGAAATACCGGATCGGGCCGGTGCAGCTATTCGCCGGCTATGAAAACATCCTTTACAGCAACCCGAGCACTCCCTTGCTGCCAGGCTCGACTGCGATTGGTGGATATCTGCTCGGTGTTATCAACAACACCTCATACACAAACAACAAATTGCTGCAAGTATACTGGACTGGTGCGAGATGGGCTATTACCCCCAGGTTCTCAGTTGACGTAGGCTACTACCGCGAGCACCAAAATAGCTATAGCGGCAATGGTTGCGGCAATACCAGCCTGCCAACCTGCCGAGGCGACCTTAATGCAGGCTCGGTTGTGTTTGACTACCGGCTTTCCCCCCGCTTCGATGTTTACGCCGGAGCAATGTACTCCGAGGTTTCTGGCGGCCTTGCCAGCGGCTTCCTTTACAACAACACAATCGATCCTGCGATCGGCACGCGATTTGCTTTCTAAGGACACGCTTTAGTTGCAGATTGCTTCATGAGATGCTGGGCCAGGTGAAAAACCTCTGTTCTTTCACTTGGCCTCTTCTTTGTGCAGCTTCGCCATCGAAACGTCTTGCCTGGCTTGCTTGGTCCGGAGCCGAACTTCGGCGTGGGCGGGCGGCCGGGTCAAATCCCGCTGTGGCAGCGTGGGTCACGGTAACCGGCCAAGCCGAAAGATCAACGGTTTGAGGCTCCCATGCGCAGTGGTCCGGGCGGCGGGTCCAAGTCCGGGTCTTGCTGGCCTGGCGGCGGCAACTCCACTGGCACAGGAGGGAGTCCGTCTGGATCATCCAACGGCGGTGGCGGTGGCGGTGGAATCCCGGGAGGGATAGGTTCTGGCATCTGTGCTCTCATACTCGGTTCCCCAGGCCCGCGTCGTTGCGCGGGGTGATTGCTGAACGGGTCTCGCACAGTCGGGGTTTCGTTGCAGGTTCTGCAAACAAAAGGGGCCAAGCCCTGGTCGGGCTCGGCCCCTCAGCAGGCTGTGTAGAGGATCAGGACGTCTTGATCTGGCTCGTGGCTGGAGTTGCGCCATTGATCGTCAACGTCGTGCCGTCTGCGAGCGTGTAGATCGTGCTGCCGCCAGAGGTGATGGCCGTGGCTTGCGGGTCGTTGCCGTAACCCGAGAAGGACAGTGTGTCGCTTGCCTTGAAGCCGCTGATGGTGTCCGCAGAGCCGCCCGCGCCGTTGGTGAACTGGAATGTCGTGGCACCTGTGCCTGACACCAGGTTCGCCGCGGCAGAGAACCCCCTCGCTCCCTGCAACGTGTCGGTTCCGGCACCCGCGAGCAACGTGTCGTTGCCCGTGCCGGCAGAAAAATAATTGTTCCCGGTGGAGCCGGCCCCGTTGACCGTTTCGTTCGCAGCACCCGCAGTGACGGTCGCACTGCCAGACCCGGCGACGCTCACCGAATCACCCGTCGAAGTGTCCGTCGCGGTGACCGTGCCGAAGCCGATGAGACGCGTGTTGCTGTTGCTGCCGATGATCGTGGCCGACGAGCCGCTGCTCAGGTTGATGGTGTCGACGCCGGAGCCAAGAATCACCCTAAGCGGGTTCACCGAGGAATCGTTGACCAGGAAGCTGCTGGTGCCGCTGTTGATGGAGGTCTGGCCCGATCCGATGTCCACCGTGTCCGTGCCGCCGCCGACCGAGGAGCCGGTGATCGTGTCATAGCCTTCGGACGCGATCAGGCTGTTGCCGGAACCTAGGTTGATCTGGTTGAACCCGGAGCCGGCGTTGACGGTGCCGTTGCCGGTCAGGATGTTGACCGTGTCGTTGCCATCGCCGGTCAGCACCACGTAGTTGCCGCCGCCGGCCACTGATGTCTGCACCAGGTTGTTGCCGCCCAGGATAGCGATCTGATCGGTCGCAGTGCCTGTTGGCGTGATGTTTGTGTAGGTAAGGTTGCGCGCGGCGCCAATCAGTCCTTGACCCGCCACGAGGCTGACGCCGGCAACGCCGCCCTGAAGCGACACCGGGCCAAGAGCCGCGTCGATAATGTATTGGTCGCCGCTTGGGACGTACACTGCGCCCGTCGTCGGAGCGCTGAACGCCACCACGCCGCTTGTTCCCGTCACCGGTTGCGGGGCCGTTGAGCTGGTTGAGCCATTGGAGGTGTTGGTGACCGCCGTCAGCGCTCCGCTGTTCTCGCCGGCCGTGATCTGGTTGGCAATCGCCTGAGTGTAGGCGAGGGAGTCTGTGCCAGTGTAGAAGAGCGTGAAATTGCTCGCTGCGGCGCCTACCGTGATGCTCGGCATGGAAACCCACCTCTGACGTTAAAGCCTGTTAAGGACTTCGTAGTGCAGTGCGCCATACATGTGCAAGTCTTAATAGCTCGGCCTTGTCAAACTATCCGCTAGAAGTTCGAGCCTGCCAAACGGTTGTTTGGTGTGGAAATAAGATAAGTTGTTACAATATTAGACGTACTTAGCTAGAGGAGCGATGCTGACGAACCTACTTATTTTGACAACAATCGTTAAATTATGATTAAAATATTATTACGTAATCTACAAGTTGACGATTAATCAAAACTCGACAAATCGATAAGCAAAAAATCAAATAGGATACAACGTTGTATCCGTTTGCATGGATGGAACATAATCCAGTCTATTTTTGCCGATCATGCCAATGGCCGCCGCTTGTCATCGTATAGGCTGTTCTATCAACTACAGCATGGACTTAATTGAGTCTTGAGGCGGCTTGCTGATCCCAGTCGCTGCCTTTCGCATACAACGGTCATTCAGCGCCGACGTTGCTTCCTTTAACGGCCTGTAATCTGTGTCGCGGCAGGCAAAGGTGAACGAGCCTGCACAAGGCGGGCATGCGGCTAGGTCGGGCTAGACGCGAGGCGCTGGACCAATCAGCGATCCGGACGCACCATGATGCCACTTCAGGAGGTTGCCATGCCGTTCGTCACCTATCCTGTCCCGAACCCGGCGGCATGACTGTGCCCAGGGTCGGTCGCCTAGCCGGGCGCACCGCGATCATCACGGGCGCTGGAAGTGGCATCGGTCGGGCGACCGCATGCCTGTTTGCGGCCGAGGGCGCCAGGTTGCTGCTCGTGGACCGCAATCCCGCCGGGTTGGCGCAAACCGCATCGCTTGCAGGCGGGGACGTCATCATTGCCGATGCCGACGCCGGGAATGAGGCAGATGTCGCTGGCTTTGTAACCCAAGGCATGGCTGCGTGGGGCGCCATCGACGTGCTTTACGCCAACGCCGGGGTCAGCGGCGGGATGGTCCCGTTCCTCCAGGGCACCGCCGAGTTGTGGACTGACGTGCTGCGGACCAATCTTCTAGGGCCGTTTTTGGCGATCCGGGAAGTTGCGCCGCACATGGTGGCAGCGGGGCGGGGCGCGATCGTTTGCACGGCGTCGGTCGCCGGGCTGCGCGCCAATGCAGCGGGCGCGCCCTACAGCGCCAGCAAGGCCGGAGTGATCAGCCTGGTGCAAACCGCCGCGGACGCGCTGGCCGGCACTGGGGTGCGCGTCAACGCGATCTGTCCCGGCCTGATCGAGACCGGCATGACGGCGCCGATCTTCGACCGCGCCCGCGCCCGCGGGTCGGAGGGCAGGATCGGCCAGCTCAATCCGCTGCGCCGGGCCGGCATTCCGGAGGAGATCGCCCAGATGGCGCTGTTCCTGGCGAGCGAAGGTGCTTCCTACGTGAACGGACAGGCGATCGCGGTGGACGGAGGCCTGTCGAGCACGCACCCGTTTCCGCCGCGAAGGCTGTAGATGGCGATGATTGCGTTCATCGGGCTCGGCAACATGGGCGCGCCCATGGCGGCCAACTTGTTGCGCGCGGGCCATGCCTTGCGCGCCTACGATCTTTTGCCCGCCGCCGGGGTCGGCCTGGACCTTGCCAGGTCGGCGAGAGAAGCGGTCGCTGGCGCGGACATGGTGGTGACCATGCTTCCCGCCGGCCCGCACGTCCTGGCCTGCTACCGGGACGTGCTGCCTGCGGCCAATGCCGGGACGCTGTTCGTCGACTGTTCCACCATAGATGTCGCCGCTGCCCGCGCCGCGCACGCGATGGCTGCTGCGGTCGGCATGCCCAGCGTGGACGCGCCCGTTTCCGGCGGGGTCGGCGGCGCCCAGGCGGCCACGCTCACCTTCATGGCCGGTGGTGCGTCGGCGGCGTTCGCCCGGGCCGAACCGGTGCTGGCCGCCATGGGCAAGCGCATCGTGCACTGCGGCGACGCTGGGGCGGGGCAGGCAGCGAAAATCTGCAACAACATGATCCTGGGTGTTTCCATGATCGCGGTAGCCGAGGCTTTCGTCCTGGCGGAGAAGCTGGGCCTGTCGCACCAGGCGTTGTTCGACGTAGCCAGCACCGCATCCGGCCAGTGCTGGTCGCTCACCAGCTACTGTCCCGTGCCCGGTCCCGTGCCGGCCTCTCCGGCGAACCGGGACTACGCGCCCGGATTCGCTGCCGCGCTGATGCTGAAGGATTTGACCCTGGCGCAGGACACGGCGCGCGACGCCGGGGCGCAAACCCCGCTTGGGACCCACGCGCGAGCGATCTACCAGCGTTTCGCGGACAACCACGCTGGGCTGGATTTCTCCGCTGTGATAACGGCGTTGCGGGATGGGCAAGCCGAGTAGCGCGTTGTTCCCGCCATTTTGCCAGCCTGTAATGCCAACGGCCTTGTTTTGACCTGTTGGAAGGCAAGGCTGGGCTTTGCCCAGACCCACCAAAGGCCGGAGGCCTTTGGAAACCGTTTGATTATACAAAAGGACTCCAAAGGCTCTGCCTTTGGCGGAGTCCAGAGGCAGAGCCTCTGGCCTTGCTTACCTAACGGCCACCTTTGAGAACTGTTGGTATAACAGGGTTGGCTGCAGCGGCCCGGCGTCGTCAGACTAGCGGCAGGGTTTCCGGCTTCATTGCCGCCGACCAGCCGAGTGCTGGCTGGCCCTTGCCGGCTGTGGTGACGCGGTTGCGGCCACGGCGCTTGGAGTCGTACAACGCTTCGTCCGCCTGCTCGACGAGATGCCATTCCTTGTCGTGGTCAAGGGGTTGGCTGGTAGCCACGCCGATGCTGATGGTGACGACGCCGGACGGGCTGCCATCATGCGCGACATCCAACTTTTCGACCGCGTCCCGGATGGCCTCGGCCACCCGCGCCCCGCCCTCCAGGCTGGTGTCCGGCAGCAGGATGACGAATTCCTCCCCGCCGTAGCGTGCTGCGAAGTCGAAGGGCCGGTGGGTGTTGTCCTTGATGCAGCCTGCGATCCTGCGGAGCACGTCGTCCCCCGCCTGGTGGCCGTACCGGTCGTTGTAGGACTTGAAGCAGTCGGCATCCAACATGAGCAGAGTCAGCATGCCTTCGATCCGCACGCCGTGTCGCCAAGCGCGGTTGAACTCCGCCTCGAACGCACGCCGGTTACCGAGGCCGGTCAGCCCGTCGGTCGCCGCCATCACGGCCAAGGCCTCGGCCCGCTCCGTCAGCGCGCCTTCCGCGGCGAGTCGGCGCAGCATCTCCCGCCGGAAATATACGCAGAGCACCCCGATAGCCAGGCAGAGCATGCCCAACATGCAGCCCGTGATGACGGCCCGCGTACGCCAGGCAGCGTCGATCTCCGAAACGGCCACGGCCACTGACACGACCAGCGGCAGTTCGCCGATTCGCCGAAAGGTATAAAGTCGATTGACTCCGTCCACGGCCGATATTCCCACATAATGGCCGGATTGCACTGCTGCGACCCGCCGGAACGTTTCCGAGCCGGACATGTCCAATCCGAAATCGGACGCGGCATAAGGTAGGCGCGCGATGAGGCGCCCGTCGGTGCGGAACAGCGCCACGGCTCCCGCCGGGCCTACGTCCAGCTTCTCGAACAGCTTGTCGAAGTATGCGACGTCCACCGCCCAGACCACAGTGCCGCCGAAGCCGCCATCGGGCGTGGACAGCCGGCGGCTGATGGCGATGGTGGGTTTCCCGTCCCTCAGACGGCTGCGGAACGGCTGGCTGACATAGAGGCCCACGTCCGGGCGGTCTCGGTGTGCGGTGAAGTAGTCCCGATCCCCGAGGTCGAGCCGCTTGGGCCTGTCCTCTATGGAATCCGCGATGACGGAGCCGGACGCATCCAGCACCAGCATCGCGCCGAGGGACGGCGTGGCGGCTGAATGCCCAAAGAGGGCAGCCCGGCGGAGGGCGGGGCTCACCTGGTCGATCCCCGGCTGCTTCAGGGTGTCCGCCGCATCCTGCAACGACAGGTCGCAGATCTCGAAGTTGCCTCCGATATCCCGCTCGAGCGCCAGGGCCAGGTTGTCTGACGATTGCTGCGCCTGGCGCCAGGCGTCCCCGCGCGCCTGCAAAGTGATGAAGGCGCCCAATGCCACCACGCCGGCGCCGATGGCCAAGCCAAGGATCGTCAGCCACCGCATGACCCGGACGGGACCGCCTGGCTGGCGAACGCCCGCCCAATCCATCGCCATGACCTGTACCATCGAACTGTCCTACACAGGGTGCCCGGCAATCGCGCTTTCCCCCAAGCTTGGCAAAAAACGGCTAAGGAATCGGAAATGGCCGGCGACCCAGCCAGAATCCCGAGCTGGTCCGTCGCACCGGGGGAAGCGCCGCGCTGCCCAGGTGACGGCTTGGTTGCCGCAGGCTTGCGTGTGTGGTCTGACCGGGCAAACGCAACGGACACGCCATCCATGCCCCCCGACATCGCTGTGCCCAGCCTCATCCGCGTGCTCGGCTGCCCCATCGAGTGCGGGTCCGGGGTCGGCGGGCCGCTGATGGGGCCGGCGGCGTTCCGCACGGCCGGGCTGCTGGACGCGCTGCGAGATCTTGGCCACGGCGTGACCGACCACGGCGACGTCCCGCCGCCCCCGCCGCTGCTGCAAGAATCGCCCGATTGCCGGCGTTGGGGCGAGGTGCAGGGATGGACGCGCGCGCTGGCAGACCAGTGCTTCGCGGTGGCGCAGCAGGGCGGCACGCCGCTGTTCCTGGGCGGCGACCATGCCATGTCGTTCGGCACGGTCAGCGGCATCGCGCGGCACTGCCGGGCGCAGGGGCGCAAGCTGGCCGTGCTGTGGCTGGACGCCCATGCCGACTTCAACACCCCGTCCTCCAGCCCCACCGGCAACATGCACGGCATGCCGGTCGCGTTCCTGACCGGGGAGCCGAGCCTGCGCGGCTTGCTGGGCGCATCTGGGCCAGCGGCCGTCGAGCCGATTGCCGTCGAGCCTGGAGCCATGCATCTGTTCGGCTTGCGCTCGGTGGACCGGGAGGAGCGCCGCCGGGTGGCCGTCGCCGGCATCGCCTGCACGGACATGCGGATGATCGACGAGTTCGGCGTGGCGGCCCTGCTGCGCCGCTTGCTGGGCCAGCTCGGGGACGTGCACCTGCACGTCAGCCTGGACGCGGACTTCCTGGACCCGGCGCAGGCGCCCGGCGTGGGGACGGCCGTACCAGGCGGCGCGTCCTACCGGGAGGCGCACCTGGTCATGGAAATGCTGTATGACAGCGGCCAGGTCGGCTCGGTCGAGGTCGCGGAGCTGAACCCGTTCCTCGATGAGCGCGGACGCACCGCCAGGCTGCTGACGGAGCTGGTGGCCAGCCTGTTCGGCCGCTCCGTGCTCGATCGCCCAGCCGGCCGGACACGGGCGATCGAGGTGGGCGAGTGATCAACGCCCCTCTCCAACAGGGAGAGGGGCGGAGAAGTCAGGCGCGGCGGCGCAGGCTCACGAGGCTGAGCAGGCCGGCTGCGAGCATGGCCAGCGACGCCGGCTCCGGCACGGCCGTGCTGTTGGTCATGAGTTTGCCGATCTCCAGCGGGTCCGCGCTGGTGATGGCGACGCTGGTGAAAGCGGCGCCCGAGTAGGAGAGCGAGCCGGACGCGAAGAGGTCGCTCCCCGCAAGCGCGGATGCCACTGTCGTCGGCCCGCCCACGTTCGGCGTCAGGGTGAGGGTGTCGCCGGCGACGAGGAGGTTATCGAGCGCGAAGCCGAACGAGATAGCGGTTTGCGGCGCCGAGAACACGATGTCCAAGGCGGCGACGTTGCCTCCGGACGAGAGCACCGCGGAGGGAAGCGTGGCAGACAGGTCGTTGCCAGCGCCGACGGTGTACGCGCCGGGATCGGACGGTGAACTGAATGCAGCGCCGTTCAGCGTGAACGGCGTGACTGCCGCGCCGCCAAGTGACGTGGCAGTCGAGGTGCTGGCGCCGGGAACCGTGCTGAAATCGTAGGCCACCGCAGCGGCCCGCGCCGATGGCGTGGCGGCGAGGGCCGCGAGCGCGACGGCGGCGGCGAGATTAATACGGACCATTGTGGGAACTCTCCAGGATGAACTCATGTGGCGCAGCAGCCCTCATTGCACCGGCATCGGGTGCATCAGCCCGCCCTGCGTCCACAGCGCGTTGAGGCCGCGCGGCAGGTCGAGCGGTGATTGGCGGCCAACCGAGCGGTCGTAGATCTCGCCGTAGTTGCCGACCGCCTCGATCACTTTCTCCGCCCAGTCATGCGGCATGTCGAGCGCGCTGGCCGTCGCCCAGTCCACGCCGGTCAGGCGTTGCAGCGCCGGGTCGTCGGTGGCGGGGGTGGTGGCGATGGATGCCTTGGTGACGCCCAGCGCCTCGGCGGACACGAGGGCATGAACCGTCCAATCGACCAGCGCCGCCCAGCGTTCGTCGCCCTGGCGGTAGGCGAGGGCCGCCGGGTGCAGGGTGAGCGTCTCGGGCAGGAAGGTGAAGTCGGCCGGGTCATGGAAGCTGGCGCGGGTTTCGGCCAGCTTGGACAGGTCCGCGCTGACGGCCTGGCATCGCCCGGTGAGCAACGCATCGTCCAGCTCGCCCTGCTCCTGCCAGGACTCTGCCAGGACAGCGATGCCGCGGGACGCCAGGCGGGATTGCAGCACGCGCTCGGCGTCGGTGCCTTCGACGTAGCAGACGATCTTGCCGGCCAGGCCAGCCAGGTTCGGGACGCCAGCGTCCCGGCGCACCAGGAAGCCTTGCGCGTCATAGAACTCCGGCGGGCTGAACCGGATGCCGAACTGGAACACCGGCGTCACACCCGGCGTCACCCCGGCCACGAGATCGACCGCGCCGTCTTTCAACGCGGCTTCTGCCTCCTGCTCCACCGGGTAGCGCTTCACGGTGACCCTGGCGCCCGGCCCGAGTGCGGCGACGCCCACCGCCTGGCACATGGCGATGTCGAGCGGTTCGAGCGAGCCGTGCAGGTCGTCCTTGTTCCAGTCCTGCGCCTCCACGACCGTGCCGCAGCTGAGCTGCCCCGTTGCCCGCACCCGGCCCAGCGTGTCGCCCGTGTCGCCATCAAGGGAAGCGGCGTAGCAGGGCGCTGTCCACGCCAGCAGCATCGCTGCCAGCGCGACCTTGGAAGGCGGAGCGTTCACCTTAGTTCGGCCATGGGCCGGTGGACGAGCCGCCGGTGTTGTTGTTGGTGTTCAAGTAAGGGTTGCCGGGGCTCGTGGTCGGGCGCGGATTGAAGTCGAGCGGCGGCGGATCGCTCTCGGCGCCGACAGCATAGCCGTTCGGGTAGTCGGTGGGCGTGATGCCTAATGCCACGCACCCAGCGCCGCTGTAATGCGGCAGGCTGTGCGCCGTGGCCACGGGGATGGCGGCATAGGATGCAGGCAGGGGCGCTGCGTTGCCGAGCAGGCGGTCGTTGTCGAACGCTTCGGTCAGATCGCCCATCGCCACGAAGTCGTCTGCCGGGCCGAGGTTCGGTTGCGGCCCGTCAGGCCCGTTGAATGCTGGATCAGCAGCCCCGGCGGCACGGGCCGCCAATTCGTCCGGCAGGTCGGCCAAAGGCGTCAGGCCCTTGACCTCGTTGATGAACTTTATGACAGAGCTATGCTCGCTGTACACGTGGCTGACAGCGTGCGCCGCGCTGTAAGGCGATATCACGATGGTGGGAATCCGCGGCCCGCCGGTTTCGGGCTTGCCGTCCGGCCCATAGGTGCGGAACTGCTCGGGCTGATGGTCGAATTCACCGTCCGTCTCGTCATACGTGATGATGATGGCGCTGTCGGGCCAGTAAGGGCTGCTGACGATTGCGTTGACGGCATCGGCCACCTGCGTCTCGGAGAGTTGCTGGTCCGAGTAGCCGGGGTGGTCGTCATTGCCGGGGAACGTTGCTTTGACGGTTGGGTTCGGGTCGATCGGCAGCTGCCCATCGTTGTTGTAGAAGCCGCCACGTACGTAATACACGCCGCCTCTGGACGAGAGCGCCTGGTTGGACACGTCGGCGTAGAATTGGGACAGGCCGTGCATGTGGGCCAGTTCCTGCGGGTTATCGCCGAGGTAGCCGAAGTACTGCGGCCCATTGTGATGTACGATGTATGACGCATGTTCCGGCGCGGCGGCATAATTCAGGCCGCCGGCCTCGGCAATCGTGGTGCCGTCGAACGGCTCCGTCCCGTATCCCTGTTGATACCAGCCCCAATCCACGACCGGGTTCTTCACGGAGACGGCCGCAATGTCGTGCTGCACGTCGGACAAATCCGCCAGCGCGTGCTCGTCCGAGCGGATGATGCCGCCAATGCTGCTGCCGGCGAAGGACAGCATGGAGGTGGCGAAGGTCAGATTGATCTGCGGCGGTAACGACAGGAACGGCCCGGTCGGCGAACTCGGATTGGTTGCCTCGTCGGGGCCGTAAGGCGGCTTGATCGCCGCGGTGTCGGCGATGCTGCCAGCAAAGGGCGGGTTGTCGTTGAGAATGGGCAGGCTGAGGCCGACCGGGTCCGCCTCGCTTGGATGTTTCACCCATTGCGTGTCGCCCATCTGCCCGGCGATGAGCGCCACGGCGTTGGGCGACGATGGCCCGGTGGCAGTCTGGTGGAGGTTGTCGAACAGGGTGAAGCGGTCGGCGTACTGCCACAGGAACGGGATGGTGTCGCAGTCAATGTGAGTGAAAGGGATGTAGCCCTTCTGCTTTGTCTGCAGCGTCGGCGCCGCCGTAGGCGCCACGCCGGTGCTGTTGACCACGGTGCCAGGCGTGGAGGCGTCGGTGGAGAAGTGCAGGCCCTCCTGGTTCAACGCGTAGCCGTCGTTCAGCGGCCTGGACTTGGTGGCGGCGTCATAGTGGAAATCGTTCTGGTAGCCTTTGTGGCTATGATCAGTGGAGTAGAGATCCTCTGGGTAAAGCTGCACCGTGTTGCCGGTTTGGTTGACGATGCTGCGCGGCGCAAGGAACGGCGAGATGGTGGAGTAGCTGCCATCAACGTTGCGGATCTGGCTGTTGTAGCTGCCGAACGCGTTGGCCGGCTGCGCATACGGATCGGACGGCAACGCGCCCGGATAGGTGGAAGTCAGCCCGTTGGCGCCGGGATAAGTGCCGAAATAATGCTCGTAGGAGATGTTTTCCTGGAATATGACAAATACGTATTTCACCTTCTGCCGCAGCAGCGCGATCTTCTGCTGCATAGTCAGCGTCATGGCAGCGGCCGGATCGCGCGCCTGGGCCGCCCCAGCGGATGTGGTCGTGGTGGCCAGCGTGATTGGCGGCTCAGCGGTCAGCCCGGCCGCATAAACGGGTGCCGCCGTGATTGACGGGAGAAGCGACGCGGCGGCGACCCACGCCGTGGATGCTTTCAGGAGAGACCGCTTCATTGCACAATCCGACGTTCGTTGTGACGCCGGACTATGGCCGGGTTAACGGCTCGTCAATCATGGTTGGCGGTGCCGCCGGACCTGTTTCACATGGCTAAAGCGTTGCGGCTGAGCAGAGAAGCGGGGAGTGGAGATCTGCAAACTACTGACAAGACTAGTTTTCCAGAACTACGGCGATGCGGTTGCGGGGCGTGGGGCATTCCAGTTCAGGTATGAAGCCTTCGCCAAAGCTTCATGAAACAGGACCATAAGCGAGGCTGTCCCGGCGCGTTTCCGATGAGACGTGGGCGATGCTGAGATCATGCCGCTGGCTCGGATAACGCGACCCCACCAGGCTTAAACGGCAATTTTCGCTATGAACGGAGCACAGCGCCCGTGGCCTTGGCGGCTGCCGCGACGACCTTGGCGCACACCGCCTCGATGGCGGCGTCGGTCAGCGTGGCTTCGCGCGGCTGGATGACCACCTCCACCGCAAGCGACTTCTTGCCCCGCGGCACGTGCTCGCCCTCGTAGGCGTCGAACAGCGACACGGCGGCGATCAGCCCGCGCTCCGCACCGCGCACCGCGCGCAGCAGCGTCTCGGCCGGGGTCGCCGCGTCCACCAAGAAGGCGAAGTCCCGCCCCACCGGCTGGAAGGCGGGCAGGTCGGGCATGGACTTGCGGCGACGCTTCGGCTCGGCGATGGCGTCCAGCCGCACCTCGAACGCCACCGCGGGCGCTGGCAGGTCCAGGGCGGCCAGCACGCTCGGGTGCAGCTCGCCAAAATGCGCCAGCACCAGCCTCGGCCCCTGCCGCACGGCGCCGGAGCGGCCAGGATGGTAGTGACCCGGCGCATCCGCGGTCACGCTCAGGCTGTCCATCGGCACGCCGAGCCCGGCCAGCAGCGCCAGCACGTCCGCCTTGGCGCTCCAGGCGGTGGGGGCAGCCGCCCCGGCCCAGCTGCGCGGCGGCTGCCCATGGCGCAGCCCGGCCGCCAGCACCTCCTGAGACCCAGCTGCAAAGGCCGGCCCGACCTCGAACAGCGCGCCGGATGCCAGGCCGCGGGCCACGTTGCGCGCGGCAGCCGGGGCGAGGGTGGCCAGCGGCGTGGGCCGCATCTGGTCCAGGTCGGCGGCGATCGGGTTCAGCAGCCGCATCGCCTCCGGCGCGTCGCCGAACAGCGCCGCGTGAGCGTGCGCCGTGAAGGAGAAGGTGACGCATTCCAGCATGCCCCGGCTGGCCAGCGTGCGCCGGGCCGTGGCGGCGCGGACCTGGCGCGGCGTGATGGTGGCCAGCGGCACCTGCGAGGTGGGCGGCATGGACACCGGCGGCACCGCGTCCAGCCCGCGCAGGCGCAGCACCTCCTCCACCAGGTCGGCCTCCGGCTCGGTCTCGCGGCACCCAGCGGCGGCGGTCAGCGCCTGCTCCGGCAACAGACCCGGCGCTTGGTCCAGCATCCCGACCGCCGCCACGTCGTTGCGCCAGGAGGGCACAGAGACGGTCACGCCGTCGTTGCCGCGGCGGAGTACGGCGAACCCGAGCCGCTCCAGCGAAGCCATCGCGTCATGCGGGGGGATGGCCAGGCCGCCCAGAGTCTCCAGCCGGTCGAAGCGCAGCGTGGCCTCGCGCTGCCAGTCCGGCTCCGCGCCGGCTTGCACCACGTCGCTCGGCTCGCCGCCGCACAGTTCCATCACCATGGCGGTGGCGGCGTCCAGCGCCGCGGGCAGCAGCGCCGGGTCGACGCCGCGCTCGAACCGGCTGCGGGCGTCGGAGGCGATGGCGTGCCGCCGGCCCGTCAGCGCGACGCAAACCGGGTCGAACAGGGCGCACTCGATGAACACGCTGGTGGTGGCGTCCGTGCTTCCGGTCGCCTCGCCGCCCATCACGCCGGCCAGCGACTGCACTCCCGCGGCGTCGGCGATCACGCAATCCGCCGGGTCCACGACGTAATCCTTGCCGTTCAGGGCACGGAAGCTCTCGCCAGCGCTCGGGCGGAACGTGAGGACGCCGCCCTGCACCCGGTCCGCGTCGAACACGTGCAGCGGGCGGCCGAGGTCGATGGCGAAGAAGTTGGTGATATCGACCAACGCGCTGATCGGACGCAGCCCGATGGCGCGCAGCCGCCGTTGCAGCCACTCCGGGCTGGGGCCGTTGCGCACCCCGCGCACGGTGCGGCCCAGCACCCATCGGCAGGCCGGCGTCTCGATGCGCCATTCAATGGGGGAGGTGAACCGGCCCGCCACCGGCGCCGGCTGCCAGGGCCGCAGCGTGCCGAGTCCGGCGGCTGCCAAGTCCCGCGCCACGCCGCGCACCGCCAGGGCGTCGCCGCGGTTGGGGGTGACGGCGATGTCGATCACCGGGTCGTCCAGCCCGGCATAGGCGGAGTAGGGCTGTCCCACGGGCGCCTCGGCAGGCAGGTCGGCGATGCCGTCATGCTCGTCGCCCAGGCCCATCTCCCGATACGAGAGCAGCATCCCGGCGGACTGCACGCCGCGGATTTCGCCTACTTTCAGTATGGTGCCAAGGCCGGGGATGGCGCTGCCCGGCGGGGCGAACACCGCCCGCATTCCCGCCCGCGCGTTGGGCGCGCCGCACACCACCGTCACGGGAGCGCCGCCCGCGTCCACGGTGCAGACGCGCAGCCGGTCGGCGTTGGGGTGCGGCATGGCGGCGGTCACCGCGGCCACGCGGAACGGGGCGAGGGCCGCGCCTGGATCCTCCACGCCCTCCAGTTCCAGGCCGATGCGGGTCAGCGTGTCGGTGATCGCGTCCAGCGAGGCGTCGGTGTCCAGGTGCGCCTTGAGCCATGACAGGCTGAACTTCATGCCACGCCCTCGTGCAATGCGACTGGGGCCATCGGATCGAACCCGTAATGCCGCAGCCAGCGGGCGTCGCACTCGTAGAACGGGCGCAAATCGGGCATGCCGTATTTCAGCATCGCCACCCGCTCCACGCCCATGCCGAACGCGAAGCCCTGCCACTCGCGCGGGTCGATGCCGCAGTTGGCCAGCACGCGCGGATGCACCATGCCGCTGCCGAGGATTTCCAGCCAGTCGCCCCCACCCCCCAAATCCCCGGTGCGGCGGTTCCAGCCGATGTCGACCTCCATGGATGGTTCGGTGAACGGGAAGTAGGAGGAGCGGAAGCGCACCGGCAGGCTGGCGATGCCGAAGAAGGCGCGCAGGAAGTCGCTCAGGCAGCCCTTCAGGTGGCCGAGGGTGAGGCCGCGGTCGATGGCCAGACCCTCGCACTGGTGGAACATGGGGGAGTGCGTCGCATCGTGGTCGGCGCGGTAGGTGCGCCCGGGCGCGATCACCCGCAGCGGCGGCGGTGCGGACAGCATGGAGATGATCTGCACGTCCGACGTTTGGGTGCGCAGCAACAGCGGCCGGCCGCCGCGCGTGCCGGGCAGGTAGAACGTGTCGTGGTCGGCGCGGGCCGGATGGTGGGCGGGGATGTTCAGGGCGGCGAAGTTGAACCAGTCGGTCTGCACGTCCAGCCCTTCGCCCACGGCGAAGCCCATGGCGCCGAACAGGGCTGCCATCTCCTCCATGGTGCGGCTGATCGGATGGATCAGCCCCGGCGGCTCCGGCGGCGGCGGCAAGGTGACGTCCAGCCGCTCGGCGGCCAGCCGGGCGTCGAGGGCAGCAGCGTTCAGCGCGGTGCGCCGGGCCTCGATGGCCGCGCCCAGGCTGTCGCGCAGGCGGTTGAGCGCCGCCCCCCGCTCCCGCCGCTCGTCCGGGGTGGCGCGGCCGAGCTCCTTGAGCATGGCGGTGAGCCGCCCGGCCTTGCCGAGCAGGCCGACCCGCAGGGCGTCCAGCGCTCGCAGGTCGGCGGCGGCGAGGGCGGCTTCGGTTTCGGTCTGCAGGGATTCGAGGTCGGTCATGCTAGGGTCACTGGCCAAGGGAGCAGGAGAAGGCGGATGCACCGGATCGAGTTGGACACGGAGGCTGGCCAGGTCTCGGCCGAGCTGGCGCGCCGAGGCATCGCCGGAACGTCGAGGGTGCATGCGCTGATCGAGGTCAGCGAGGACGATCTGCCCATGGCGGTGATCGCACAAGCCGGGGGAGGGTTCGGCTGGCTCGCGGACGAGCCGAACCTATACAGCGACGCCGACCTGCTCCCGCCTGCGTAGGTGTTCCCGTTCGGCAGCACCGTGCTTATCCGGTTCCCGTTCACGGATTTGTTCGGCGACAAGCGGCGGCCCGCCTTGGTCGTGTCGGCCAGGAATGACGCGACAGATATCATCGTCTGCTTCATAACGTCCGTCCAGCGGCCAGAAGCTGCCCTGTCGATGCTGCCCGCGGCCCCGTCCACCGGCTTGAAGCAGGCATCGGCCGTGCGCTTCGACAAGATCGCGACGCTCAACGTCAGCCTGGTCACGGGGCGCATCAGCGAAGCCCCCGCTGACTGGCTGCGAGACTAATCGAGCAGGTTCTTCGCAGCCTTCGGGTTCCCGGCGCGGTAGTGCCGACAGCCCGCCAGGTCAGCCCAACGCGGCCTGCACCTTCGCCACCACGGCGTTGAACGACGCCGGGTCGTCGAACGCCAGCGCGGACAGCACCTTGCGGTCCATCTCGATGCCCGCCTTTCCCAAGCCGTCGATAAATCGGCTGTAGGTCAGCCCGTGCTCGCGCACCGCGGCGTTGATGCGCTGGATCCACAGCGCGCGGAACTCGCGCTTCTTCACCCGCCGGTCGCGGTAGGCGTATTGCAGCGACTTCTCCAGCCGCTCCAGCGCGATGCGGTAGTTGGTGGAGCTGCGGCCGACGAAGCCCTTGCTCTGCTCCAGCACCTTCTTGTGCCGGGCGTGGGTGGTGACGCCCCGTTTGACGCGTGCCATGTCCGATGCTCCTTACACGAGGCCGTAGGGCGCCCACTGCTTGACGGTCAGCCCGTCAGCGTGGGTCAGTGTCTGGCTGCCGCGGTTGGCGCGCTTGGCCTTCTGGCTGCGCGCCATCAGGTTGTGGCGCTTCTTGCCGGGGCCGGCGAGCACCTTGCCGGTCGCGGTGATCTTGAACCGCTTCTTGACCGACGACTTGGTCTTCAGCTTGGGCATTTGCATCTCCTCGTGCCAAACCTGCTCATAGAACGCAGGCGTCGCGGCCGGGCATGCCCATTCCAGGCCCGGCGCGCAGACTAAGGATCAGGCGTATAGCTCCCGGCTACCCTCCCCGGCAAGCCCGCGCTATAAGCCTGGCTATGCGTGTTCCCTTCACCAAGATGCACGGCGCCGGCAACGACTTCGTGGTGGTCGATGCGCGGCAGGACGATCCGGGCCTCACCGCCGCCCAGGTCGCGGCCTTGGCGGACCGCCGCACCGGCATCGGCTGCGACCAACTCATCGTGCTCGGCACAGCGACGGGCGCAGACGCGGCCATGCGCATCTTCAACCCCGACGGCAGCGAGGCCGGCGCGTGCGGCAACGCCACCCGCTGCGTGGCCGACCTGCTGTTCCGCCAGAGCGGGCATCGCCGCCAGGCGATCCAGACCGCCGCCGGCACTCTGCCGTCCGAGGTGCTGGCGGACGGCCAGGTGCGGGTGGACATGGGCGAGCCGCTTCTCGCCTGGCAGGACATCCCGCTGGCCCACCCCACCGACAC
>CAXTPP010000039.1:0-27993 GCA_964246185.1 uncultured Acetobacteraceae bacterium | reverse complement strand
TTGGCGGACCCGACACGATTCGAACGTGCGACCTTCGCCTTCGGAGGGCGACGCTCTATCCAGCTGAGCTACGGGTCCCGCATTCCCTCCATAGCCCAGGCTAGAACTGGAAGCCACCCCCCGGATGATACCGCGTGGCCCATGCCGCCGCAGCAACATCCGCTCCCGAGGGCAACAGGCCGTCCGGACGCTGAATCCACGCGATCACGTCCCTGATCACGGCCTGACGGTCCAAGTCCCGCAACAGCAGGTGATAGCCGTGCGGGTACACTGCCCGCCGCGTGTCCGGCGGCAGGTGCGCCCAGGCGACCTTCATCGCCTCGACCGGGATCAGGTCGTCGTGCGCGCCATAGGCGATGAAGCTGGGGCCCTGCATGCGGGGCGCGTTCAGCTGCGCCGAGTCCATCAGGTCCACCAGCCCCTTCAAAACCGAAACCTGCGTGCTGCGGATGGTCAGCGGGTCCCGCGCCAAGGCGATTAACGCGTCGTGGTTGTCGCTGGCATGGACCTCCACCGGCACGTCGCCGGACTTGATGTGGTAGCCCGGCGCCACTCCGTTGGCCACGTAGAGCGCACTGGACAGCAGCGGCCCTTGTTCGGGGCGGCCCCATACCGCAGGGGCGATCAGGATGGTGCCGGCGACCGGCGGCGGGTTGGGCCGGGCCGCCAGGTCCAGCGCCACGGCGCCGCCCATGCTCTGCCCCATCACGTACAGCGGCACATCCGGGTAACGGCGGTGCACCTCGCGCGCCATCGCATCCGCGTCGTCCACCAAGGCGGGCACGCCGGGCCAGGTGGCGCGGGCTGCGGTATCGCCGAAGCCGCGCTGGTCAGGGGCATAGAATGCGATGCCGCTGGCTGCGAACACCGGGGCGGGCAGGGCCCACTGGTCGCGGCTGTCGTTGAACCCGTGCAACGCCAGGATCACCGCCGTGGTGGGCTGCCCGTCAGGCGGCAGCCACACCCGCACGGGCAGCCGCGCACCGTCCGCCATGGCGAAGACGGTGTCCGGCGCGGGTGGCTTTCCCACGATGGGCTGGTCCGCCACGCCATAGGGCGGCAGCCGGGCGGCGCACGCCCCCAGCAGGAGCAGGATGCAGCCGATGAGGCCGCGGGCGGTTGAACTCATGGCTGGGACAGCTATCATCCGGCTGTCATTCCCACCAGTCGAGGTCATCCATGCCGTTCGGCGCGTCCACGCCAGAACCTCCCCCCGACATGCCGGTGGGCGAGCCCGAGATCATCCATGTGGACGACCGCGTGGTCGCCTGCGACGGCGGCAGCGCCGGCATGGGCCACCCCCGGGTCTGGCTGCGCATCGTGCACGACCGCACGTTCTGCCCATGGTGCTCCCGCGTGTTCGTGCTGCTGCCGGGCGCTGGAGACTCCGGGCACTGAACGGCATCGCCGCCGTGGAGGCTCCCATGCACCTGGTGCTGGTGGACGGCTCCGGCTTCATCTTCCGCGCCTTCCACGCCCTGCCGCCGATGAGCCGGGCGGACGGCACTCCGGTCAATGCGGTGTTCGGCTTCACCAACATGCTGGCGCGGCTGCTCAAGGAGCACGTCGGCACCCATGTGGCGGTGATCTTCGACGCAGGCCGGGTCACCTTCCGCAACCGCATCTACGACGCCTACAAGGCGCAGCGCCCGGAGCCGCCTTCCGAGCTGGTGCCGCAGTTCGCCCTGGTGCGGGACGCCACCGCCGCCTTCAACGTCGCCGCGCTGGAACTGGCCGACTGGGAAGCCGACGACCTGATCGCCGCCTACGCCAAGGCCGCGACGGACGCGGGCGGGACCGTGACCATCGTGTCCTCCGACAAGGACCTGATGCAGCTGATCCGCCCCGGCGTGATCTTGCAGGACCCGATCAAGCAGAAGCCGATCGGCCCGGACGAGGTGCGCGCCAAGTTCGGCTGCGGCCCCGAGATGATGACCGACCTGCTGGCCCTCATGGGCGATGCGGTGGACAACGTTCCCGGCGTGCCCGGCATCGGCCCCAAGACTGCCTGCCAGCTGCTGGCCGAGTTCGGCGACCTGGAAGGCGTGCTCGCCGCCGCCGACGCCATGAAGCCCTCCAAGCGGCGGGAACTGCTGATAACCCACGCCGAGCAGGCCCGCCTGTCGCGCCGCCTCGTCGTGCTGCGGGACGACGCCCCCCTGCCGCAGCCGCTGGATGCGCTGGGCGTCAAGCAGCCGGACCGTGCCGCGCTGGTGGGCTGGCTGACCGGCATGGGATTCCGATCGACGGTCACCCGGCTCGGCCTGGACGGCCACGCCGACGCGCCCGCTCCGGCGCCGGTGCAGGACGCGGCCCCGTTCGGCCCCTACGCCACGGCTGCGGACCCGGCGTCGCTGGACTTCGTGCTGCAGGCAGCCCGGCTCGGCGGCCTGCTGGCCATCACCCCGGCGGTGGATGGCGCCGGGCTGGCCGGGATCGGCCTGGCCACCGCGCCGGGCCAGGCCTGCTACGTGCCGCTCGGGCATTTCGGCGACCTGGACCGGCCCGTGCGGCAGATGGCGCTGGCGGAGGTGCAGGCGGCGCTCGCCCCCGTGCTGGCGGACCGGGCCGTTCTCAAGGTGTTCCACGACGCGAAGGCGGGGCTGCACGCGCTGCGCCGCGCCGGGTTCGCGGCGGCCGAGGCCGTTGAGGACGCCATGCTGCTGTCCTACGCGCAGGACGCCGGCGCGCACCCGCACACGCTGGAGGAGCTGTCCCGCCTGCATCTGGGCCATGCCGTGGCCGGGCTGGATTCGGCGACCGGCACCGGACGCGCACGGCTCTGGCTGTCCCACGTGCCGGTCGAGCGCGCTGCCGCGCACGTGGCCGAGGAGGCGGACTGCACGCTCCGCCTGCATCAGGCTCTGCGCCCCCAGTTGGCCGCCACCCACGCCACGGCGTTGTACGAGCAGCTGGAGCGCCGCCTCATCCCCGTGCTGACGGACATGGAGGCAGCCGGCATCCGCGTGGACGAGGAGGAGCTGCGCCGCCTGTCCGCCGATTTCGGCGAGCGCATGGCCGCTGCCGAGACGGACATCCACGCCCTGGCCGGCCGGCCCTTCAACCTCGGCAGCCCCAAGGTGCTGGGCGAGATCCTGTTCGACGAAATGCGCCTCCCCGGCGGACGCCGCACCAGCAGCGGCACCTGGGGCACGGAGGCGGCCACGTTGCAGGGGCTGGCGGATTCCGGGTTGGAGCTGCCGGGCCGCATCCTGGAATGGCGGCAGCTGGCCAAGCTGAAATCCACCTACGCCGACGCGCTGGTGAACGAGATCAACCCGGCGACCGGGCGCGTCCACACCACCTTCACCATGGCCGCGACCACCACCGGTCGGCTGTCCTCCAACGACCCGAACCTGCAGAACATCCCGATCCGCACCGAGGAGGGTGGCCGCATCCGCCGCGCCTTCGTCGCCGCCCCCGGCCATGTGCTGGTGAGCGCCGACTACTCGCAGATCGAGCTGCGGCTGATGGCCCACGTGGCGGACGTCCCGGCCTTGAGCGAGGCGTTCGCCACCGGCCAGGACATCCACAGCCGCACCGCGTCCGAGGTGTTCGGCGTGCCGATGGCCGAGATGACCAGCCTGGTGCGCCGCCGGGCCAAGGCGATCAACTTCGGCATCATCTACGGCATCAGCGCCTTTGGCCTGGCCCGCCAGCTCGGCACCGACGCGGGCGAGGCGAAGACCTACATCGACGCCTATTTCCAACGCTATCCCGGCATCCGCGCCTACATGGAGCTGACCCGGGAGGAAGCGCGCACCTTCGGCTTCGTGCTGACGCCGTTCGGCCGCCGCTGCTGGGTGCCGGGCATCGCCGACCGCAACCCGGCCAAGCGCGCCTATGCCGAGCGGCAGGCCAGCAACGCGCCCTTGCAGGGCGGGGCGGCGGACATCATCAAGCGCGCGATGGTGCGGCTGCCGGCTGCGCTGGCCGCCGCCGGGCTGAAGGGGCGGATGCTGCTGCAGGTGCACGACGAACTGCTGTTCGAGGCGCCGGAGGCGGAGGCGGACACGCTGGCGGAAGTGGCGCGGGCGGTGATGGAGGGAGCGGCGACGCTATCGGTGCCGTTGGTGGTGGAGACGGGAAAGGGGGCGAGCTGGGCGGCGGCGCATTGAGATGAAGCCTTCCCCGATCACCGGCAATTCGCTGCCGCCGCTAACGAGCGAAACTGCCGTAAGCGCCCGGTTGCCGCGCCGACGCCAAGCGTGCCTCGCCCGCGCAACCCGGCGATTTCGGCGCGTCGCAATGCACGGCCGAGAACGGCCAGACGCTCCCAACCGACCGGGACAGCTCCGCGGTGGCCGAGCGGACGACGACGGCCAGGATCAGCGCGAGCAGCACGCAGGCCACCAGATGCGCCCATTCCAGCCCGGGTAGCCGCACCACCCGCATCATCGGGCCAGCGCGAGCGGGCGCTTGCCGGACGCGGCTTCCTCGGCCGCCAGTACTCCGGCCAGCACGTGGGAGAGACGCTCGCGGGTGGCTGCGGTGGCCCGGGTCAAAGGCAGGCGCAGCTCTCCCGAGCAGAGCCGGAGCATCAGCAACGCCGCCTTGAGCGGGATCGGGTTGCTTTCGAGGAACAGCACGTCGTGCAGCGGCGCTAGCAAGTCCCGCAGCCGGCCGGCCGCAGGCAGGTCCGCGCGGTCCCAGGCCGCGTGCAGCTGGGCGCACAAGGCAGGGACGACGTTGGCCGTGACGGAGATGCAGCCATGCCCGCCCATGGCCCGGTAGGCTGGGGCGGTCGCGTCATCCCCCGTCATCTGGATGAGGCCGGGGCCGCACAAGGCGCGCAACCGGGCCGGCCGGGCGAGATCTCCGGCGGCGTCCTTGATGGCGAAGATCGACCCGGCCTCGAACAGTCGCGCGACCATCTGGTCTGTCACGGCCACGCCGACCCGACCGGGAATGTCGTACAGCATGACCGGCAAATCCGCGGCATGCCCGATCGCGCGGACATGGGCGGCGATGCCTTCCTGCGTCGGCTTCACGTAGGGCGGGGGCGAGCAGAGCAGGGCTGCCGCGCCGCGCCGCGCCGCGTTGGACGCGAGGGCCGCTGCGACCGCCGTGGCTGGCGCGCTGCAGCCGGCGATCACCGGGATGCGCCCGGCCACGCCATCGACGGCGGCGGCGATAACGACGCCTTGCTCCATCTCGGACAAGGACGCGCCCTCTCCGGTGCTGCCGCACACCACGATGGCGGCGCTGCCCCGCCGGGCTTGCCGGTCGCACAGGGACCTCACGGCCTTCTCGTCCACCTCGCCGTCCAGGAAGGGCGTCGCCACGGCGGCCACCGAGCCGCCCAGGCCCGCAAGGCGCCCCGGCAGGTCGCCCGGCAAGCTGGCTGAACTGCGCGGCGTCATGAGGCGCGCCGAAGCTGGCCGTAGAGCGGCAACTCGGCCATGACCACGGCATGATCCCCCTGCATCAGGGTGCGGACGACGGTGAAGCCATGCTTGGCGAGGCACGCGCGGATGAAGCGGGTGAGAGCAGGCCCGGCGCCAGGCGCGCAACGCAGGATCAGGCTGTCCAAGGGCCGCAGCGCACGAGCCGCATGGCCGATCGCGAACGCAGCCATAGCCTCCGAGGAAATGCTTGGAACCAGGGCGATGTCCGCCCGCTCAGGCCGCCCGCACCGGCCGGAGCAGACCAGGGTGACGGCGGCGGCGCCCCGCTCGTGCAGCCCGCATGCTACGTCCAGCCCTCCAGGACTGATGACCAGGACATGCAGGCCGTCCACGTCGCCCGCCGCGTCCAGCAAGGCTGCGGTGGGATCGTCCGGACGGCACGGCTTGCTGCGGGGCCATTCGAGGACGAGCTGGCCCGTTCGGCGCCGATCGGTTGAGGTGAGCATGATGTGTTCCATCGCCTTGAACAGGTTGCGGGGGAGCCGGTGCGGAGAGGCGGGATGCCGCAACCGATACGAGCCGGCTTCATCTGCAACGTCCCCCGAGCTTGCCTCCGAGCGGCATAAAGGAACAATGCAGGGCTTGTGCTTCCGCCCTCGTCTGTCGAGAGCCGCGAGTCCATCATCCAGACCGGGTCGTCATCTTCGATGCTGGAAGACGCCAAGTTTTAGTTCTTGCCGGATATTTGGGTGGTGAAGCCGGCATTGCCGAGGCTGATGCCCCCAATATCGACCGCCAGGATCTTGCCTTCACCGCCGTTTCCAGCAGGCTCGCCCGCACGGTCACGGGCGCGCGAGCCTGGGCGCAAGGCCTTGGAAGCGGCTGCCGGGCAGCGTTACTGGGTTCGCCGGTCAACGATGTAGGTGTCGATGTCGAACATCGCCCCAGTTGCGAGGCGCGTTGCCAGCAGGGCGTTGCGCAACGTGGACCGGGCGACCGGCTGCCCACTCGCGATGGCGGCCACGATCCGGGGATGGACGCGGCTGGAGCCGGGTGCTTCCGCCGCACCGGCCGGGCTTGGCGGGGCGACCTCGTTCCAGCGCGGGCACAGGAAGAACGCTCGGTCTTTCTTCTTCGACATGATGGTCTTTCTCGTCTCTTCCGCGGCGATGTGCCGGGTTGTGCTCAGGCAGTAGGCCAAACCGCTCCAGGCTTCCACCTCCGCACCTGAGCATCCTCCTGCGCCAAGGCTTGGCATCTTCGTCTCAATGCACGGCGGAGAGGAACCCCGGCATCGGCAAACGGCCGATCAGGGCCTGCTTCGACGTTGCAAGCGCGGGCGCCCCGGCCGGGGCGCCTTTCACGGCGGTCGCCTCGCGCGTGACCTGCGCCGAGTACTCGCCTTCGGTGGCCGTCGTCGCCTTGGTGGTCGCGGCGAAGCCCTCGATGGGCGTGCCAGGCGTGACCGGCCCGGACGGCGTCCAGGTCAGGTTGGGCGTGTTCGGGACATCGACCGGCAGCACCAGCGGGTAGCCGTTCAGCGTGGGAGTGCGGCCAAACTCCTCCGACGAGAAGGTCCAGCCGGCCGGGGACTTCGCCGATCCCTCGACCAAGCCGTAGAAATTGTAGAACGTGACAAAATCGCCGGTTGCCCCGGCGCCGGGCGTCAGCTTGTCGCCCTGGTCCAGCGTGACGGTGAAATGATAGGTCTTGGTGCCGTCGCCGTTGCTGTCGATCTGCGTGACGCTGGCCTGCAAGGCCAGGGCGGGGCCGGCTGCGAGGGACAACCCTGCGGTGAGCAGCGCGGCGATGCCGATGGATGTCTTCATGTTTCTACCATCGTGCGAAGGCACGGCGGGCATCAAGCCCAGGACAGCATAAAGCTTCAATATCAATCCGGCAGCCGCCCTGGCAGCCGCGTGCTAGTAGATCACCATCCCCCCGTGCACCGGCAGCAGCGTCCCCGTCGTGAAGCTCGCGTCGTCGGATGCCAAGTAAACGTACGCCGCCGCCAGCTCAGCCGGTTGCGCCGGACGGCCCATCGGCGATTGGCTGCCGAAGTTCTTGACCTGCTCCGGCGCCATGCCCACCGGGATGAACGGCGTCCAGACCGGCCCTGGCAGCACCGCGTTCACCCGGATGCCTTGCTCCACCAGCATCTGCGCCAGACCGATGGTGAAGTTGGCGATCGCGGCCTTGGTCGCGGAGTAGGCCAGCAGCGACGGCATCGGGTGCTTGGAGTTCACCGAGGACGTGTTGATGATGTTGGCGCCGGGCTTCAGGTGCGGCAGCGCCGCCTTGCACAGGTAGAACTGCGAGTGGACGTTGGTGCGGAAGGTCTTGTCCCACTCCTCGTCGGTGATCTCGTCGAGCTTGGTGCGCGTCATCTGGAACGCGCCGTTGTTGACCAGGACGTCCAGCCGGCCGAACCGGTCGATGGCGGCCTGCACCAGGGCGCGGCAATGCGCCGGGTCGGAGATGTCGCCGGGCAGCTTGACCGCTTGCTGGCCGGAATCCTGCACCGCCCGCGCCGCCGCGTCCGCATCCTCCTCCTCCTCGGCGAGGTAGGACAGCAACACGTTGGCCCCTTCCCGCGCGAACGCCAGCGCCACGGCGCGGCCGATACCCGAATCGGCGCCCGTGATCAGCGCCACCTGGCCAGCGAGCTTGCCAGACCCGCTGTAGCTGTCCTCGCCGTAGTCCGGCTCCGGCTTCATGCGGGCCGACGAACCCGGCGCCGTCTGCGGCGTGGCCTCGAACGGCGGGCGGGGATAGAGGGTGCGGGGGTCAAGGGCCATGGCGGCTGCTCCTGTCGATGCAGGGGACATCGCGCGAGCCGCCCATCTGTTCCCTTCAGTCCGGGATGCTGCCGTCCCCCGCGCCCAGCGCGCGCTGCATGTACACGGTGTCCAGCCAGCGCCCGAACTTGAGCCCCGTCGCACGCAGCGTTCCCACCAGCTGGAAGCCCAGGGAGGCGTGCATGCCGACCGAGCCCACGTTCTCGCTGTCCCCGATCACCGCGATCATCTGGCGGAACCCGGCCCGCTCCGCGTCCGCCAGCAGGCGGGACACCAGCGCCTTGCCCACGCCTTGGCCGCGCACGTCCTCGCGCACGTAGATGCTGTCCTCCGCGCAGAACCGGTACGCCGAGCGGTCGCGGACCTGGTTGTAGTAGGCGTATCCCAGAACGCCCGTGTCGTCGGTTGCGACCAGCCAGGCCCAGCCTCGCCCGGCTCCGGCCGCGTGGCGCGCCTGCATGTCCTCCAGCGAGGGAGGCACCTCCTCGAACGTGCCGGTGCCGTGCAGGACGTGGTGGGCGTAGATGGATTGGATATCGGCCAGGTCGGCCGTCTCGGCGGCTCTGATCTCCATGCCGGCGTCCTTTGTTGTGCCTGGCAGACTGGCCCGAGGCCAGCCATCTGCCAAGGCACGGGGTGGAAAATGCCTTTCCAGATAGCGCGAAATTAACGCCGCGCTTCCCTATCAAGAGGTATAGCGGGTAGAAACCGCCTGTCTGCGGTGCAGGCCATGCTCGACGCATGCCTTCGCAGGGCACGTCTTCGCAGTCCCACGCACGAGGAACGAGATACTTGGATATCCCCGAGCCAAACTCCTTCGACCCGGCCATCAATCCCGGCACCATCAGCGGCGCTGACCCGGCGGTGGACGGGGCCGAGATGCGGCTGCTCGCCGTGGCGGCCGTGGCGCGCCATCACGGGCTGGAGCTGGACCGTGGGGACTTCCACATGGACGCGGGGGACACGGTGCCCTCGCCGCTCTCGCTGGTGAAGTGGCTGCGCGACCAGGGCCTCGTCGCCAAGGCCAGCCGGCTCGCCTGGCCCCAGCTGCTGCGGCTGACCGAGCAGGCCGGCGTGGGCCAGATCTCTCCCGTGGTGATGCTGTTCACCGACGGCTCGGCCGGCGTCCTGGTCGGCTCGGACACGTCGCGGGATATCGTCTGGGTGCGGGACCCGCGTTCCACGGGGCACGACGCCGTCGCGGTGGACCGGCTGCGCCTGTCCCAGCTGTGGTCCGGCGAGGTGATCCTGGTCCGCCGCGCGCGCGGGCAGGCCGACGCCGACCAGCAGTTCTCCCTGGGCTGGGTCATCCGGATGCTGCTCGGCCAGCGCAAGCTGATGAACGACGTGGGCATCGCCTCGCTCACCCTGTCCATGCTGACCATCATCCCGCCGCTGCTGGTCATGTCCGTGATCGACCGCGTGCTCGGCCACCACAGCATGTCCACCCTCGTGCTGCTCAGCAGCATCCTGGCCATCGCGGCCATTTACGAGACGCTGCTCGGCTACGCCCGGCGCGAACTGATCCAGGTCGTCTCGACCCGGGTGGACACGCGCCTGAACCTGCACATCTTCGCGCGCCTGGTCTCCCTCCCGCTCGACTTCTTCGAGCGCAACCAAGCCGGCCAGACCGTCTATCGCCTGATGCAGGTGTACAAGGTGCGCGAGTTCGTCACCGGCAAGCTGATGGGCACCTTCCTGGACACCATGACGCTGTTGTTCCTGCTGCCGTTCCTGTTCTGGATGAATGCCGCCCTGTCCTGGATGGTGGTGGTCGCGGCGGGCTGCATCGCCGTCGTCATCGCCCTGTTCCTCAAGCCGATCGGCCGCTTGATGGGCAGGGTCAACGTGGCCGAGGCGGCCAAGAGCAGCGTCCTGGTGGAGAGCGTGCAGGGGATGCGCACGCTGAAATCCCTGGCGCTGGAGCCGCAGCGCAAGGCGGAGTGGGACAGCCGGGTCGCGACCGCCGGGGAGCTGCGGCTGGAGGTCGGCCGGCTGGCGAACTGGCCGCAGACCCTCATCGCCCCGATCGACGCCTTCATCAGCCGCGGCGTCATCATGGTCGGCGCCTACCTGGTGCTGACCAACGAGAGCAGCGTCGGCGTCGGCTCCCTGGTGGCGTTCATGATGCTCGGCACCCGCGTCACCCAGCCGCTGGTCGGGCTGGCCCGGTTGATCGAGGACTTCACGGACGTGCGCGCCGCCGTGGCCGAGGTCGGCTTCGTGCTGAACAACAAGCCGGAGCAGCAGAGCGGCGCCGGCCTGCGCCCGCAGTTCGACGGCGCGATCTCGTTCGAGGATCTGACCTTCACCTACCCCACCGGCAAGGTTCCGGCGCTGGACCGGGTCAGCTTCGCCATCCCGGCCGGCACCATGCTGGGCGTGGTGGGCCGCTCCGGCTCCGGCAAATCGACGCTGACCCGCCTGCTGCAGGGCGTGAACCGTGAGTACGCCGGGTTCCTGAAGATCGACGGCGCGGAGCTGCGGGAGATCAACCTCGCCCACCTGCGCCGCTCTTTCGGCGTGGTGCTGCAGGACAACTTCCTGTTCCGCGGCTCCGTGCGGGACAACATCACCGCCGGCCGCGCCGGCCTCACCATCGAGGACGTGGTGCGCGCCGCCCGCCTGGCCGGGGCGGAGGAGTTCATCGAGCGCCTGCCGCAAGGCTACGACACGTGGGTCGAGGAGGGATCGCCCAACCTGTCCGGCGGGCAGAAGCAGCGCATGGCCATCGCCCGCGCGCTGATCACCGACCCGCGCATCCTAATCCTGGACGAGGCCACCAGCGCGCTCGATCCGGAGAGTGAGGCGCTGGTGAACGCCAACCTCACCCGCATCGGCCGAAACCGGACGATGGTGATCGTCTCCCATCGCCTGGCGTCGCTGGTCGAGTGCGACAAGATCCTGGTGATGGACAAGGGCCGCGTGATCGACGTGGCGCCGCATGACGTGCTGCTGGAACGCTGCCAGATCTACCGTGCACTTTGGCTGCAGCAGAACCGCCACATGGACCCGGTCGGGGCACGCGCCGCGCTGCTCGCTTCCGTGTCCGCCCAAGGCGATTAAGGACAAAGCTCCATGAGCCTCACCACCACCGGCAACCGCCTGACCCGGCGGCAGAACTCGCAGATGCCTGCGCTGCTGGAGTTCTACTCGCCTTCCGCCGCCCTGCTGGAGACGGCTACCCAGGGGCCTGCCCGGGCGGTCGTCTGGACGGTCGCCACCCTGTTCGTCGCCTGCGCGCTCGCGGCCGGGCTGATCCCGATCGACAAGGTGGTGACTGCGCCGGGCAAGATCGTCGCCACCCAGAGCACCATCGTGGTGCAGCCCTTCGAGCAGTCCATCGTGCGCGAGATCGACGTGGAGGCCGGCCAGGTCGTCCACAAGGGCCAGCTGCTGGCCAAGCTCGACCCGACCTTCACCACGTCGGACAAGACGGCGCAGTCCCTCTCGGTCGCCAGCCTGCAAGCGGAGATGGACCGGCTGGCGGCAGAGGCGGCAGGGACCGAGTACCAGCCCGGCATCCTCGACCAGTCCAGCCTGGTGCAGCAGGCGATCTTCGCCCAGCGCAAGGCGGAGCGCATGTTCCGGCTGGAGAACTTCAAGCAGAAGATCGACGGCCTCAAGGCGACCCTGGCCAAGGACATCGGCGACATCCAATCCTACACCGACCGCCTGCAGGTGGCTTCCACCGTGGAGGGCAAGCGCCGCGAACTGGAGCAGCTCGGCTGGGGCAGCCAACTGACCCGGCTGCAATCGACCGACCAGCGCATGGAGATGCAGCGCGGCCTGCAGAACGCGCAGCAGGAGGCCAAGACCGCCGCCGGCGACTTGCAGGCGATGCGCGCCGATGCCGATGCCTACGACCAGGATTGGCACGCCAAGGTGTCCCAGTCGCAAACCGAGGAGAGCCGCAAGCTGGATGAGGCGCAGGGCAACCTGACCAAGGCGGCCATGCGGTCCAACCTGGTCGAGCTGCGCGCCGACCAGGACGCCACCGTGCTCAGCCGCGCCCCGGTGTCGGTGGGTTCCGTGCTGCAATCGGGCGACCAGTTCCTCAAGCTGGTGCCGCTGGACGCGCCGACCGAGATCGACGCCACGATTTCGGCCAGCGACGCTGGGTTCATGCACGTGGGCAACCGGGTCACGATCAAGTTCGACACCTTCCCCTTCACGCAATACGGGTCGGCCCAGGGGACCGTGCGGGTGATCAGCCCGGACAGCTTCACCGGCCAGCAGCAGCAGGACCAGGTGGTGCGCGGCGCCGATCGGCCGGAGCAGCTGCCGAACGGGCAGAGCTACTACCGGATCAAGGTTTCGGTCGATCAGGTGAACCTGCACGACACCCCGCTCGATTTCCGCATCAGCCCCGGCATGCCCGTGACCTCGGACGTGATGGTCGGCAAGCGCACCGTCCTGAGCTACATCTTCGCCCGCGTGCTGCCGGTCACGAGGGAAGGCATGCGCGAACCGTGAGGCTTGCCGCGGGCGTGAACAGGCCGCTGTCATGGTTGCGCCGGGTGTTCCCGCCCCGCGCGCCGTTGCAGCGGGTCGAACGCGCGCTGGCCCGGCAGGACGTGCCGCGCGCCCTGGCGTTGCTCGGCCGCGCTGCCAAGGCGGGCGACCGGGAAGCGCAGTTCCGCCTCGGCCGCGCCTACCTCGAAGGCATGGGCGTGCCCGTTTCGGCCGTCGAGGCGGCGAGCTGGTTCGAGCGCGCCGGCTTGTCCGGGCACGTCGAGGCGCAGGCCCGGCTTGCCGGCATCCACATGAACGGCCTGTTGCGGGGCGGGGCCAGCGGTTCCGCCGCGCTCTATCAGGCCAGCACGGCTGCCGGCCCGGATTATGCCGCCGCCGCCAAGTGGGCCGGCATGGCGGCGCAGTCGGGATCGGCCGAAGGGCAGGCGGTGCTGGCCACCATCCTGTCCAGCGGACCAGAGGATTTGCGCGACTTGGCTGCCGCCACGGCGCTGTACCGCCAATCGGCCGAAGGCGGCAACGGCCATGGCCAGCTCGGCCTGGCCCTGGCCCTGGTGCGGGGCGAACCAAGCCCAGCTGTGCAGCAGGAGGCTGCGACCCTGATGGCCCAGGCCGCCGCGAACGGACTGCCCATGGCGAACTACTTGCTCGGAGTCATGCACGACTTCGCCATTGGGCTGGCGCGCGACCCAGCCAAGGCCGTGCAGCTGTACCACCTGGCCGCCGAGGCCGGCGTTCGCCCCGGCCAGGCACGCTATGGGCTGGCCCTGATGGAAGGGCGAGGCGTCAAGCAGGACCGCGTTTCCGGCGAGACCTGGCTGCGCAAGGCGGCTCTGGCCGGCGACGCGGAGGCGGCGGCCGTGGTGGGGGACCTCTACGCCAAGGGTGGCGAACTGCCGCCGAACTATGCCGAGGCGTCGCTCTGGTTCACCCGGGCGGCGGAGCAGGGCCACGCTGCGGCAGCGCGGGCGCTGGCCCTGCTGCACCTGACCGGCGCCGGCGTCGCGCGGGACCAGGAGGAGGCGGCGCGCTGGTTCCGCCGTTCCGCCGAGGCCGGCAACGCCGCCTCCCAGGGAGACCTGGCCAACCTGCTGATGCGCGGCGTGGGCGACGAGAAGGACCGCATCCGCACCCGCGAGTGGTTCGAGAAGGCGGCCGACAGCGGCGACCTGGTGGCCGCGTTCAACTTCGGCCTCTGCCTGGCCGAGGGCGTCGGCGTGGAGCGGGACGAGCGCCGAGCCACGCAATGGCTGCGCAAGGCGGCGGATGGCGTCGTCACCGCGCAATACTGGTATGGCAAGATGCTGGCCGAGGGGCGTGGCGTGGACCCGGACGTGGCGGAGGGCCGCGCCTGGATCGCTCGGGCGGCGGAGGGCGGGCTGGTCGAGGCGCAGACGGCATTGGCGGAAATGCTGGTGAACGGCCGCGGCGGCAGGCGGGACCATGCGGAGGCGCTGGCGCTGTTCACCCGTGCGGCGGAGGAAGGCCACGTCGGCGCGATGTTCGCGGTGGGCGCGCTGTATGGCGGGGGACATGATATCACTCCGGATCGTGCCCGGGCGCAAGGCTGGTTCCGCAAGGCGGCGGAGCGTGGCCATGGCTTCGCGCAGATGATGCTCGGCCGCTACCTGTCCCGCGGCTTGGGCGGCCAGCAGGACGTCGAGCAAGCCCGGTTCTGGCTGGAGCAGGCCCGCAACCAGGGCATTGCGGACGCGGCGGCCGACCTCGCGGCGTTGCCGGCTCCCGCGGCCGGGCAAGGCGTCCCGGCCGCCGCCTCAGCTGACTGATCCGGCGCTGGGCCGGCTAGGCGGCACGCTGCCTCCGGGTGCGCCGGCACGCAGCGACGCGCGGCAGCTTCGCACCGCCGCAAAGCTGTGGTCCGACCTCGGCAGCGCGGCCTGGCGCACCGGTCAGGCCGCCGCCGACCCGGTGGACGCGTGCCGCTGGCTTCGGCGCGCCCGCCGCATCATGCCCAACGACGATATGGTGGGGCTCAGCCTCGCCCTGGCCTGCCTGCGCGCCGATGACCCGGCGGAGGCGTGGCGGCTGTTCGCCGCGATCGCCGCCCGCCTGGACATCGCAGAGGCCTGGCTTGGCGCAGCGTCGGCCGCGTTGCGCGACGGACAGCCGGCTGCCGCCCGCGACGCCATGCAGGCGGCGCTGTCCCGCCACGCGCTCGCGCCGGCAACCCATGCCCTCGCGGCGGCCGTCGCCAAGGCCGTCCAGGCGCCTGGGTGGTGCAGCATGGATGGCGCGGGCCGGCTGCATGCGGACGCCCCGGCGCAGCTGGTGCTGGACGGCCAGCCTCTCGCCCCGCGCTGGAAGGGCGGCGCCTGCCGTGTTCCCGAAGGGGCCAGCCTTGCCGTCTCACGTGGCGGGGCCGCCTTGCTGGGCAGCCCGATCGACCTGCGGGCCATCGCCGCCGTTGAGGGCTTCGTCACCGCCGAGGCAGGGAGCCTCGCCGGTTGGGCCTGGCACCCCGGCAACCCCGGCCGCGACCCGGCGCTGCTGGTCACCGCCCAGGACGGGACCGCCCTCCGCATCGTGGCCCGGCAACCCTGGGACGATCCTGAATCCGGTCGCCCATTGGCCCGGCCTCGGCGTTTCCGCATTCCCGCCGGCAGCCTGCCCGACGGGCTGCTGGACGTGACCGGCTCGGACGGCCGGGCGATTCTCGGCAGCCCGATCGACCCGGGGATCGAGCGCCGCTCCGCCGCCGGGCTGACCAGCGGCTTCGCCCCGGTCTGGGCCGACATGCGCGGCGAGGCTCCCGTTGCCCGGCCCGCTCGCCCGCCGGTGGACGTGGTGGTGCCGGTTCATGGCGGCCGGGCCGCCACGCTTGCCTGCCTGCGCTCCGTGCTGCCCACCTTGCCGCGCGGCAGCCGGCTGCACGTCGTGGACGATTGCGGGCCGGACCCGGCGCTCGCCGCCGCTCTGGACGCGATGGCTGCCGCCGGGTCCATCGTGCTGCACCGGCTGGCGCGCAACCTGGGCTTCCCCGGCGCTGCCAACGCCGGCCTGCGCGCCGCCGCCGGGCGGGACGTGGCCTTGCTCAACAGCGACACGCTGACGCCGCCGGGTTGGCTGCAGGCCCTGGCGGACGCGGCCCACGGCGCACCCGATGTCGGCAGCGCCTGCCCCCTGTCGAACGATGCCACCATCCTCAGCTACCCGCGCGCGTCCGGCGGCAACCCGATGGCCGACCCGGCGCCCGCAGCCGCCCTGGCCCGCCGCGCCAATGGGGCCGCCACGGTGGACATCCCGGTCGCCGTCGGGTTCTGCATGTTCATCCGGCGGGACTGCCTGGACGCGGTCGGCCTGTTCCGGGAGGACCTGTTCGCTCAGGGCTACGGCGAGGAGAACGACTGGTGCCTGCGCGCCCGCCACCGCGGCTGGCGTCATGTGGCCGTGCCCGGATGCTTCGTGGCGCACGCGGGCGGCGCGTCGTTCGGCCGCGCCCGCCGCCACCTGCTCGCCCGCAACGGCGCGGCGCTGAACCGCCTTCACCCCGGCTACGACGCGCTGGTGGCGGAGTGGATCGCCCGCGACCCCTTGGCGCCCGCCCGCCGCCGCATGGACGCGCTGCGCTGGCAGGCGGACCGGCGCGCGTCGTCGGCCGTGCTCATCACCCATGCCGGCGGCGGCGGGGTGGACCGCGTGGTGGCGGAGCGTGCGGCGGCGCTGCGTGCGGCGGGAGTGCGCCCCATCCTGATCCGCCCGGCGGAAGGGGCAGCCGTGGTGGGCGAGGGGGAGACGCCCAACCTGCGCTACCGCCTGCCGGAGGAGTGGGACGCGCTGCTGAAGCTGCTCCGTGCCGACCGGGTCGCGTTCGTGGAGCTGCACCACAGCCTCGGCCACCCGCCGGCGATCCTGGACCTGGCCGGCCGGCTGGGCGTGCCGCAGGACGTGGTGGTGCACGACTACGCCAGCTTCTGCCCCCGCATCGCCCTGGTGCCGGAACACAGCTACTGCGGCGAGCCGCCCATATCCGGCTGCGAAGCCTGCATCGCCGACCATGGCAGCAACCTGGACGAGGACATCGGCCCCACTGCCCTGGTCGACCGCTCCGCCGCGCTCCTGGCCGCCGCCCGCCGTGTGTCCGCCCCCTCCGCGGACTGCGCCGCCCGCATCCGCCGCCACTTCCCCGGCGTGCATCCCGTCGTCACGCCCTGGGAGGATGACGACGCGATCCCGCCGCCGCCGCCCACGCCCAGCCCGGTCCGCCATGTCTGCGTGGTGGGGGGCATCGGCGTGGAGAAGGGCTACGAGGCGCTGCTGGGCTGCGTGCGGGACGCCGCCGCCCGCCGCCTGCCGCTGCGCTACACGGTGGTCGGCTACACGGCCGACGACGAGCGGCTTCTGGCGGCCGGCCCGGTGTTCGTCACCGGCCAGTACGCGGCGGCGGAGGTGGACGGGTTGATCCGCGAGCAGGCCGCCGACCTGGCGCTGCTGCCCGCCATCTGCCCCGAGAGCTGGTGCTTCACCTTGACCCAGGCCTGGCGCGCCGGCCTGCGCGCCGCCGTGTTCGACCTCGGCGCCCCGGCGGAACGCGTGCGCCGCACCGGCTGGGGGCACGTGCTGCCGCTCGGCCTGTCCCCGGCGGCGCTCAACGACTGGCTGCTGCGGGGCGGCGCGTCGGTGCGTCATCCTGCCGTCAAAGCCATTTTGGCGCGCCGTGCCCCATCGCCAACCCCGGCGATTCCTGCCATCTGAGCCGGCATCCACGCCCCAGCCAAGAGCGCACGCATGTCCGACATCCCGCCGGCCCCCAAGGATATCGTCACCGAGCTGCAGGTCTCGGCGCACCTGATGCAGCTCGATGCGGGGGTGTACTGCGTCTACCATTCGCCCGGTTCCACCCCGCCGGACCCGCAGACCGGGCTGCCCGGCGCGCGGCTGTCTGTACTGCCGGGCGCGTCCGGCCGCGGCGTCACCATCAGCGGCTTCCGCGACGATGGCTGGCTGGGCTCGCTGGACGCGGCGGCGCTGATCCGCGTGCTGCAAGGCCCGGCGCAGGTGCTGATGACGATCTACCAGGCCAAGCACAGCCAGCACGAGCCGCCGCGCCTGCAGGTCACCCGGCTGGTGGAGGGCATGCCGGCCGCGTCCGCCCAAAGTGGCGGCGGCAACGGCAAGGATGCCGCCGGGGAGGGCCTGGAGCTGGCGAACGGCCAGACGCTGTCGGAGGAGGCGGTTTCCGATGCCGAGATCGCCGCCCACCTGCAGATGCGCGGGGACGTGCTGGCCCGGTTGGGCGACTGGGTGGGCGAGCGCGGCAGCCAGCGTTGGGTGGAGGGGTTCGCGCTGTCGCCGCGGGATGGGCTGGTGACGCCGGGCGAGATCGAATACCAGGCCGTGCTGGGCCGCGGCTGGCTGTCCCCCTGGGCGGAGGGCGGCCAGTACTGCGGCAGCCGCGGCATGGCGCTGCCGATCCTGGGGCTGCGCGTGCGGTTGCGTGGCGCTGCGGCCGAGACCCATTCGCTGGAGCTGAGCGCCACCTTCACGGACGGCACGGCGGTCGGCCCGGTCAGCCAGGGCGATGCGTGCGAAGCCGAGAGCCTGGCCCCGCTGGAGGCGTTCCGCATCGCCATCGCGCCGCGCCGCAAAGCCCAGGCGAAGGCTGCGCCCGAGCCGGCTCCCAAGCAACGAGCCGCCCCCACCGCGGCGAAGGCAACCCAAGGCCGGGCGGCAAAGGCTTCCTCGCCGAAAGCCGTGCCGGCGAAAGCCGCTCCTGCAAGGGCGGTCTCGGCAAAGCCTGTTCCCGCGAAGCCGCCCGTTGCCGCCAGGAGGCCCAAGGCCGCTGCCGCGCCGCAGCGTCCGCCGGTGCGCGCCAAGCCGGCCAAGCCGAAGGGGCGCGGCCGCTAGGCGTCCACCCCGCGCCCTGCCGCGATGAAGTACCTCTTCGTCCACCAGAACTTCCCGGGCCAGTTCCTCCACCTCGTGCGGCACCTGCTGGCGCAGCGGGCGCACGACGTTGTGTTCATCTGCGAGCCCAACGCCAACGTCATGCCCGGGGTGCGCCGGGTCACCTACAAGCCGCCGCGCCGCCCGGACGCGCCCACCCACCCGGATGCGCGGGACTTCTCGCACGCCATGGCCCGGGCGGAGGCGGTGGCGCACGCGGCGCAGCAGGTCAAGGCGCTCGGCTTCACCCCGGACATCATCATCGGCCACCATGGCTGGGGCGAGCTGCTGAACCTGCCCGACGTGTGGCCGGACGTGCCGCTGCTCGGCTACCACGAGTTCTACTACGCGCTGGCCGGCCAGGACGTGGGCTTCGACCCCGAGTTCAAGCTGGGCGCCGACGCGCACTCGGCGGTGCGGGCGAAGAACGCGGTCAACCTGCTGGCGCTGAGCAACCCCGGCTTCGGCCAGACGCCGACCCAGTTCCAGCTCGACACCTACCCGGCCTGGTCCCGCCCCGGCATCCACCTGCTGCGGGAGGGGGTGAACCTCGAGCGGTGCCGCCCGCTCCAGGCGCCGCGCGCCCTGTCCATCGCCGGCATCGGGATCGCGGCGTCCGACCGCCTGGTCACCTACGTGGCGCGGGACCTGGAGCCCTATCGCGGCTTCCACGTGCTGATGCGCGCGCTGCCGGCGCTGCTGCGCGGCCGGCCGGACGTGCGCGCGGTGATCGTGGGCGGGGACGGCGTCAGCTACGGCTCCCGCCTGTCCTCCGGCACCTGGCGGGAGCACATGCTGGCGGAGCTGGGCCGCACGCTCGATGCCGGCCGTGTGCACTTCCCGGGCCGGCTGGACTACGAGGACTACCTGCGCCTGCTGCAGCGCTCGGACGCGCACGTGTACCTCACGTACCCGTTCGTCGCCTCCTGGTCCCTGCGGGAGGCCCTGGCTTGCGGCTGCGCCTTGGTCGGCAGCGACACGGCCCCGGTGCGGGAGTTCGTCATCCCCGGGGAAACCGGCGTGCTGACGCCGTTCTTCGACCCGGGCGCGCTCGCCGACCGCATCGCCGAGATGCTGGAGGCTGGCTCGGCGGTCATGGCGATGCGTGCCGCAGCCCGTGACTGGGCAGAGCAGCACCTTTCGATGGACGACTACATCCGGCGCTACGAGGCGCTGATCGGCCGTCTGACTGGGCAGCCGGTTGGACTGTAGGCCGGCCAGCCTCGATCGGTGGCCGTGCCCGATCCGCGCGGGGCGGCCCGATTTCTCAGGCGCTGCTGAAGCGCGGCCGTTCCTGCGCCGCCGCGGCATCTGGGTGGTCCGGATCGGCTGGTTGCGCTTCGCCGGCCCAGGCCCGCGATGGCAGCGGGCTGGCGGGCGTGCCAGGAGGCTTAGCGGGCGGCTTAGCGGGCGGCGCTGCGGCCTGGGCGTGCAGCTCGGCCACGTCTGCCGGCGTGCGCCGCTTCCAGGGGCGGCCATCGGGCCGCCTGTCCAGGCCGAGGTCGCGGCAGATGTCGTCGATGGTGTCCGCGACCGGCTGGCCGCCGATGTCGTCGAGGCGGTCCAGCCGGTCCAAGCGGTCCAAGCGGTCCAAGCGGTCCAGCTGGTCCAGCCGCTCGCGCAGCTCGACATGCAGGCTCTCGGTCTCGCCGTCGTTCCCGGCACGGCACTGGATGGCGTCCTCGACGGCGCGGATGATGCGGCTGCGCGCGGCGGTGCGGCGGGCGGCGGGCGTGGGGCACGGCGGCTCGGCCACGTGGCGGGACATCAGGATGGTGCGGCGCACCGTGCAGGCGGCGCGCTCGAACGCGGCCGTCGCGTCCGGGGCCGGCGTGTCGTTGGCGATGGCCCCCATGGCGCGGTGCTGGGCCAGGTGGTGGACCTGCTCGGCCATGCCCATGCCCAGCTGCATCAGCCGGTCCAGCGCGTGCAGCTGTCGGTCGGTGCGCTCCGCCTGCTGGCTGGCGGGGTCGGGCGGCTCGGCGAGGGTGTCTGTAAAAATCACGAACGGATCATAAACGCATACAGGGGCAGTCGCAAGCCTTATGTGGACGGGTAGCGGGACAATGGCCTCCAAGCCGTTTCGGCTTAGGACCATGCTTCACTGGTCCGGGGCGGCACATGCCCTGTAGGACGCATCAAGCTCCGGCCCGAGCAGAAGGACGGCGGCGATGCGCCGGGCCGTCTGCTGCACGTGGGCGACCTCATCCCGACATCGACGGCTTGCACGCCCAGGGTGGCGCTGCGCTGTTCGACCGCCTGCTCTCCTGCGGCGTAGGGCCGGGCCGTGGTGTGCCCGCGCTGGGGCATGGTGATGCCGGCGGCGGTCCGGTTGCCCCAGCCGTGCAGCGACCAGTCGCGGGCATGGCCGGGCAGGGTGGCGGGGACGGCGATGGCGGCGATCTCGGGCCGCAGCGCCCCGGCGGTGACGCCGGGCATCGGCGTGTCCAGGTCCAGCAACGCGGCCAGCTTCGCGCCGAGGGCGGCCGAGGCGTGCAACGCGTCGGCGTCGGGCGGCATCGGCACGGGCGGCCAGCCTTGGCGCAGGCCGCCGGCGTTCTCGGCGAGGTAGGCGGGGCTGTAGAGCACGGCGAGGGCATGGTGCCAGATTAGCCGCGAGGCATCCGGGTCGGGCGCGATGCCCAGGCCTGCGAGTTAGGCGGTCGCGGCCTGCGACAGGTTCGGGCGCGGTGCGCCGGAGAGGTTTTCGACAACAGGCACGAGGTATGCGTGCTTGTGGAGAATGTAGTCATCGCCAAGGCAGTTGGACCAGTAGGCCGGAAAACCCTCCGGCTCGGCAATCTGTTGCGGCCGTAAGACAAGAAAGCCCGCCGCGTCTGGTAAGGTGTGCAGCAATTGCGGGCGCGGCTCGTTCCAGAGTGGGCGGACAGCAGTAACGTAGGCCCAGCGCAGGTCGAACGCGAACAGGCAAAACCGCTTCACGTCGGCTTCGCGGAAGCCGCCATGGTCCAAAACTCGCTGCCGGGTGCCCTTGGCTGGGTAGCGAGCACGATCAGCAGACAAAGCGGGCTCGCGTTACGTGCGGCCTCAAAATCGTGGGCTGGGTCGAAATAGCCGCGCATCCTGATTTCAATCTCAATACGATCCATTGCCACCAGGCCCCCACCCCGTTTCTCCAGCAAGCCTGGCAGTGGCGGCACTTTGGCGAACGTATCTAAAGCTGGCCAAGCATCGTAGCCGTCCCTGCCAGCCCCGGATCGAAGCGCAAATCGGTTGGCGGGCTTGGGCGACAGCCGCTCATACGCCCGGGAATCGACCCCTTCCAACGAGGCCAGTAACTCGGACCGTTTATCGACCCCCCAAAAACTGCGGAACTCTGCCATGGCCGAGCGGTCGTGGCTGCCGTCCTTGCGGACCAGGGTCGCAATTGCGGTGCCGACGCGGATGCCCTCACGGTTCGTTTTGGTCGAGAATGCCGACGGATCTGGGCACCCGTCGGGCGTCAGCTTGCCAGTTTCGCGGCTATCGCCGTTCAGGCAATCAATCCAGGCCGAGTCGAAGCCGCGTAGCAGGCGCTCCCGCATCACCACGAAGGACGGCAGGAACAGCCAAGACCAATTGCTGATGTAGCTCACCACGCCGCGCCCGGCGCCCTGCACAATGCGGCGCTCCGCGATGCGGAAGAACCGCACGTAAAGCTCGTCCAAGTTGAACTTGCGCACCCCCCAAACGGACCGCAGCCCCTCCTTGTAAGGCTCCACCAAACCGCCCTCGTCCGCCGGGCTGAGGCCGGCGTAGGCATTGTACGGCGGGTTGCCGAGCACCACGAGGATCGGCTGCTGGCGCTTCACCGTCGCCGCCGCGCCGCGCTCCTCCACCAGCGCCTCGTAGCCGGGGATGGGCGGCCCGTCCGGGCTGTCGGTCCAGCCGGTCAGCGCGTTGGTGAGGTAGATCGACGCCCGCTCCCCCTCTTGCAGCGGCGTGGCGGCCAGCATCTCGCCCACCTGCCAGTGGGCGATGACAAAGGGCGCCGTCATGATCTCGAAGCCAACCACGCGCGTGGTGGCCGCGCGCTTGAGTTCCTCCGCGGCGAGGTCTCCCATGCCCTTGCCGTCCAGCGTGCGGCGGATGCGGTCCAGCACCGCGACCACGTAGCTGCCGGTGCCGCAGCACGGGTCCAGCACCCACACCGCCGGGTCCGCCAGGCCGTCGGCCACTCCCAGTTCGTCGCGCAGCGCCCGGTCCACGCGCTCCACCTGGTAGCGCACGATCTCGGGCGGGGTGTACCAGACGCCCAGCTGGCGGCGCAGCGCCGGGTCGAAGTATTCCAGGAACGGCTCATAGAAGTACTGCACCGCCTGGGCGTCGCTGAACGCGGCGAAGAAGGCCGGGCGGTCGACCCGCTCCAGCGCCAGCGCCGCGGCGTCCAGCAGCGGCACGAGGCCGAGCGGCCCGAGCGCCTGCGGCGTGGCGATCTTCTGGAACAGCAGGCTCATGACCGGGACGTGCAGCGACCAGGACGAGGCGCGCCAGTTGAAGCCTTGCAGCCCGCCGCGGGCATGGACCACCCAGGCGGAGAACACGCCGTAGAACAGCGTCTGCACCAGGGTGGAGCGGAACAGCCGCTCGCCGTCGCGCTCGTCGAAACGGATGCCGAGCGCGTCCTCCATGCCCTTGCGCAAGCCGCCGAGGGCCGGCAGCTGCGCCTGCTCCGCCATCCGCGCCAGCGCCTCGCGGGCGTAGGATGCGAGGAAGAAGGCGACATCGGACGGCCGCGCGAGCGGGGCGCGGGTCAGCAGGCAGCGTTGCAGGAAGGCGTCGAGGCGGTCGCGCAGCGTGTCCGGCCGGGACCCGGCGGCCAGCGCCCAGAAGCCCGGCTCGTCCGCCGCCATGTCGAAGCTTTCGATCACCGCACCGGCTGGCCCGACCAGGCGGAACTGCCAGAGATTGGTCGCAAGCACCAAGCCGTATTTCGGCAGGTATTGTTCCCGGACCTGCTTGCTCCTCACCAGAGCCTCGATGGCCTGGGCAGCGCCTTTGACTTCGACGACTCCGCGCTCAGGCGAGACGGCGGCTTTCCAGTCCGGCGGCTCGTCGCGGCGGAACTGCGCCTGCTCGAACAGGCCGAAGTCAGGGATGCCGGCCTCGCCGGATGGGTGGTGCAGGCAGAACACGCGCGGCCGCAGCCGCTGGCCAGCTGTGTTCAGCAACGCGCCCAAGGCCGGGTAGTAGCTGGTTTCGGGGGTGCCTGCTTTCAGCGAGCGGACGCGGCGGATATCGTCCAGATAGGTGTCGAGCATCGATTCGGTCGGCATGGCTGCAGCTTGCCACGCCCTGGAGGCTTGATCGACGCCGAAACCAACGCCTGGCTGACTCGGAACGCGGTGTCAACGGGATTTTATGACCTCCGCCCAAGCCGACCTGTTCGGAAACCAGCAGCCCGCCGCCGCCGAGCCCAGCGAGGAGATGCGGGCCGTCATGCGCGCGCGCCTTCGCAAGGTTCTGGCGCTGGTGAAGGGCGCGCCTGCGATGCCGTGGACGGAGATGGCGGACATCATCCGCGAGGACAACGCCTTCCGCTGGGGCAAGGACATGCTGCCGCCGGAGGAGGGCGCCGCGCTGTGGGCGGAGTTCGAGGTGGAGATGGACCGGCTGTATGCCGTCATGAACGAGGGCAAGGAGATGCCGGACTACTGACCGCCCGACCATGACACCTGGCTGATCCGGTCCGCGTCGCCCGCGATCATGGCAAGGCGGTCGAAGCCCAGCGCGATGCCGCTGCCGGGCGGCATCCCGTGGTCCAGCGCGGCCAGGAACTGCTCGTCCAAGGGCCAGCCGGGGCCGTAAAGCGCTTCGCGCCGGGTGCGGTCGGCGGTGAAGCGGGCGCGCTGCTCGGCGGCGTCGGTCAGCTCCTCGAAGGCGTTGGCCAGCTCCATGCCGCAGACGAACAGCTCGAACCGCAGCGCCTGCCTCGGGTCCGCCGGGTCGCGCCGGGCGAGGGCGGCCTGGGCGGCGGGCCAGTGGGTGAGGAAGCTGGGGCGGGCGCGGCCCATGTGCGGCTCCACCCGCTCCAGCATGAGGCGGAAGAACAAATCCTCCCAATCCTCGTCCTGGCGCAGCCTCGCGCCCGCCTGCGCCGCCAGGGCCGCGGCGTCCCCGGCCGTGCCCAGCACGTCTGCACCCGCCCAGCGCGCGAACGCCTCCGCCACGGTCAGCCGCTCGAACCCGGCGAACGACGTTTCCACCCCGCGGCAGCGCGCCACGGGGGGCAGCACGGCGCGCAGGAACGCCTCCGCCTCGTCCATCAATGACGCCAGGGACGCGCCGGGGCGATACCATTCCAGCATGGTGAACTCCGCCGCGTGGGTGTCGCTGCCCTCCTCGTTGCGCCACACGCGGGCAAGCTGGAACACCGGCCCGGCGCCTGCCACCAGCAGCTGCTTCATGGCGAACTCCGGGCTGGTGTGCAGCCACAGCGGCGTGCGCGTGCCGTCGGCGCCGACGCGCTCGGTGCGGAAGGCGCGCAGGTGCACCTCCTCGCCGGGCACGGGCACGGCGCAGGGCGTTTCCACCTCCGTGTAGCCGCGTGCGTCGAAGAAGGCGCGGGTGGCCTGCGCCAGCCGGGCGCGGCGGCGCAGGAAGGGCAGGCGGGCGGCGAACTGGTCGGGGTGCCACGGCGGTTGCGGCATGGCGGCTCCGGGACTACACGCCGCCACCATGCCGGATGGCTCCCTCCCACCGCAAACCGTGCGCGACGCCGCCGCCCTGGTCGCCGCCGGCCTGGCAGCCCCGGAGGACCTCGCTGCGCTGGACCAGGTGGGGCAGCGTTACGCCGTCGCGATCCCGCCCGCGCTCCTGGCCTTGATCGAGCGCCCGGACGACCCGATCGGCCGCCAGTTCATCCCCCACGCGGAAGAGCTGCGCACAGCTTCCCACGAACTGCCCGACCCGATCGGCGACGACGCGCTCTCGCCCGTGCCCGGCATCGTGCACCGCTACGCCGACCGCGCGCTGCTGAAGCCCCTGCTGGTCTGCCCGGTGTACTGCCGGTTCTGCTTCCGGCGCGAGCACGTCGGCCCCGGCGGCGGGTTGCTGACGGACGCGCAACTGGCGGCGGCGCTGGACTGGCTGCGCGCCCATCCGGCCATCACCGAGGTGATCCTGACCGGCGGCGACCCGCTGCTGCTGTCACCGCGCCGTCTCCGCGGCATCCTGGGGGCGCTGGACGCGATCCCGCACGTGCGGACCCTGCGCATCCACAGCCGCGTGCCGGTGGCCGACCCGGCGCGGCTTCACACGCTCGCGCCTGCATTGGAGACGGACAAGCCGCTCTGGCTGGTGGTCCACGCCAACCATGCCCGCGAGCTGACGGCGGAGGCGGTGGCCGCCCTGCGCGCCATCGGACGGCTTGGCGTGCCGCTGCTCGGGCAGTCCGTGCTGCTGCGCGGCGTGAACGACAGCGCGGACGCCCTGGAAGCACTGTTCCGCGCCATGCTCGCCGCCCGAGTGAAGCCTTACTACCTGCACCAGCTGGACCCTGCGCCGGGCACGTCCCGCTTCCACGTGCCGATCGCGGAGGGCCGTGCGCTGCTGGCGGCGTTGCGCGGCAGGGTCACGGGACTGGCCTGGCCGATCTACGTGCTGGACATCCCCGGCGGCGCAGGCAAGGTGCCGATCGGGCCGAATTACCTGGACGGCGGCGCGGTGCGGGACCCGGCGGGCGGTGTCCATGCGCTTGCTGCGGCGGACGCCCCGGGCTAGACCTCCGCCCCTCCCAATCCGCGCGAAAGCCCGACGAACCATGAAGCAGCAGGCCAACCTGATCCGCGCCGGCCAGGTGATCGAGCACGAAGGCAACCGCTGGACCGTGCTGAAGCAGCAGATCATCACGCCGGGCAAGGGCGGCGCGTTCATCCAGGTCGAGATGCGCAACATGAAGACCGGCAACAAGACCAACGAGCGCTGGCGCACCGCCGACACGGTCGAGCGGCTGATGACGGACACCAAGGACTACACCTACTCCTACACCGACGGCGACAACCTGGTGCTGATGGACCCGGTGACGTTCGACCAGGCGATGATCCCGTCCGAGATCCTGGGCGACCAGGTGGCCTTCCTGCAGGACAACATGAAGGTGGAGGTCGATACCGTGGAGGGCGACCCGGTGGGCATCCACCTGCCCGCCACCGTGATCCTGACGGTGGAGGAGGCCGACCCGGTGGTGCGGGGGCAGACCGCCGCCAGCTCCTACAAGCCGGCCAAGCTGTCGAACGGGGTCAAGACTCTGGTGCCGCCGTTCATCGAGTCGGGCGAGCGCATCGTGGTCAAGACCGAGGACGGCAGCTACGTGGAGCGGTCGAAAGGCTGATGGCCCTTCAGCTTTCCCCCCATATGACGGTGATGCAGAACGCCGTGCAGAAGGCGTCCCGCCGCCTGGTGCGGGACTTCGCCGAGGTGGAGCAGCTGCAGGTCAGCGTGAAAGGCCCGGGCGACTTCGTGAGCCAGGCCGACCTGCGCTCCGAGCAGACGATCCGCACCGAGCTGGAGCGCGCCCGCCCGGGCTATGCCTTCTTGCTGGAGGAGGGCGGGGCGGTCGGCAGCGCCAACTGGTCCTGGCGCTGGATCGTGGACCCGCTGGACGGCACCACCAACTATCTGCACGGCGTGCCGCACTGGTGCATCAGCGTCGCCTTGGAGCGGCGCAACGAGCCAAGTCCTGACAGGAGTGGGAGCGAGATCGTCGCCGGATGCATCTACAATCCGGTGAACGACGAGATGTTCTGGGCCGAGAAGGGCGCCGGGGCGTTCCTCAACGAGCGGCGGCTGCGCGTGTCGGGCCGCCGCGAGATCAAGGACGCGCTGCTGGCCACCGGCATCCCGTTCGCCTCCGTGCCGGCTGGCCGCCGCCTGGCCTTCGCCCGCACCCTGGGCACGTTGATGCCGATGGTGGCGGGCGTGCGGCGCTTCGGCGCGGCGGCGCTGGACCTGGCCTGGGTGGCGGCCGGGCGCTACGACGGATACTGGGAGCTGGGACCCAAGCCGTGGGACGTGGCGGCGGGCATGCTGATCGTGCGCGAGGCCGGCGGCTACGCGACCGATGCGTCCGGCAGCGAGCCGGCGATGGACCCGGGCGGCGTGGACATGGTGGCCGCCAATCCGCACCTGCATCCCAAGCTGCTGGAAATCGTGGCTGAAGGCGTCGCTGCCGCCCGCGCGGCTTAAGGCGTTGGCCGTGCGCGCCGCGCGCGCTACGTTGCGGACGTGATGCGTATTCTCCTTCTGTTGCTGCTGTTGCCTGGGGCCGCGCTGGCGCAGGTCAGCACCAATTCCGGCGCGCTCGACCGGCTGCTTCCGGCCGACCCGGCTCCGGCGGCTTCGCCCGCTCCCCCTCAAGCCAAGCGCGTGACGCCACACAGGCCCGCCCAGCATTCCCCGGCCCGGACCCCGGCCCATTCCGCGCCGCCGGCCAAGCCGCGTCCGGTGACCGTGGCGCCGCAGGCTCCCCC